>JABDDS010000011.1 GCA_013287465.1 Chlamydiota bacterium
TCCTATCTTTGCTCCTCTGCACCCTTGCGTTTAACCTCCCTCTTATGTATAGAGTAACTGATTGTTTAGTAGGAAATGGGATTGAATTTATACACTCAACTTAGATATACTTGCACGAGGTAATGAAATTGATAGGTATATGATGAGCTTACATCCGAACCCTCGTATAGTAGCAATTATCCCTTCTCGGTATAAAAGCACTCGTTTTCCCGGCAAGTCGCTTGCGATGATTGCAGGAAAATCGCTCATCCAACGCACCTATGAGAATGCTAAACGATGCGAACTTATAGAGGAATGGATTGTTGCAACTGATGACCAACGTATCTTTGATCACGTGAAAAGTTTTGGAGGAAATGTAGTGATGACGCCCGAGATGCCATCAGGGACTGATCGCTTAGCTTATGTATTGAAGCAGCTCCCCTATTTATTGGATGCTGAGATCATTATTAATATTCAAGGTGACGAACCAAGCCTCGATTCTGAATCGATAAAAAGTGTAATTCGCATCCTTCAAAACGATGATTCCGCAGTGATGTCAACGGGAATATTTCCCTTAAAATCCTTGGAAGAGGCTCGAAATCCTAACCACGTAAAATGTGTCATCGATCTTAATCACAACGCTCTTTATTTCAGTCGATCTCTTATCCCTGGCTGCCTCCCTACAAAGAAACCCGAAGAAATCATCTATTATAAGCACTTGGGTATTTACGCGTTTCGTCCTGACTTCTTGCTCAAATATGCTGAAATGCCGCTCACGCCTCTTCAACAAATAGAAGATTTGGAACAATTAAAAGTATTAGAAAATGGTTATAAAATTAAAGCAGCTATCGTCCAGAAAATTAACGTTGATGTTAATGCCCCAGAAGACATAGCAAAGGTCGAATTAGAATTATGCAAACAAAATTTATTTTCGTAACAGGTGGAGTTTGTTCCTCCTTAGGAAAAGGTCTAAGTGCAGCATCTATAGGAATGCTGTTGGAGAGAAAAGGGCTTCGCATCGCGATGTTGAAGCTTGATCCTTACTTGAATGTCGATCCAGGGACAATGAGTCCCTATCAACATGGAGAGGTTTACGTCACTGATGATGGTGCAGAGACCGATCTCGATCTTGGCCACTACTACCGTTTTACCAACTCTCCTTTATCCTCTGTTTCCAATGCAACGTCGGGGCAGATTTATCATACGGTGATTCGACGTGAAAGACAGGGGGGGTATTTGGGAAAAACTGTTCAGGTGATCCCTCATATTACTGATGAAATTAAATCGCGCATTCTCAATTGCGCCAAACACAATGAAAACATTGATGTAGTTCTTGTTGAGATTGGCGGCACTGTTGGTGATATTGAGTCTCAACCATTTCTAGAGGCTATTAGACAGTTTCGCAACGATCATCTCGGTAAATGCATTAACATTCATTTGACATATGTGCCTTATTTGAGAGCTGCAGGAGAGGTGAAAACAAAGCCTTCGCAATATTCTGTTCAACAATTGCGTCAAATTGGGATATTCCCCGACATCATCTTATGCCGAAGTGAAGTTTCTCTCGATGATGATGTTAAACAGAAAATTAGCCTCTATTGTAATGTCCCTCAAGATGCTGTTATTGACGAAGTCGATGTTTCTCATAGTATCTATGAGGTGCCGATTGAACTGCATAAGCAGAAAATCGATGACATGATTTGCAAGTTGCTTCACTTGCCGAACCCTGAGATTAATTTGGCTGATTGGGAAAAAATTATCGATTCTACCCGCAATCCTAAAGGAACGATCACAGTTGGTTTGGTGGGCAAATACATGCAGCATCAAGATGCATATAAATCTGTTTTTGAAGCGTTACAACACGCAGCGATTTCTGCTGGGTATAAATTAGAAATTAAACGTTTTGAATCGGATAAAATAGCAATCAACAACAACAGCGTCGAAGAATCGATTAAAGGATGTGATGGATACTTAGTTCCAGGAGGCTTTGGGGAACGAGGTTGGATGGGTAAAATTTTAACAGCAAAATATTGCCGTGAAAATAAAATTCCTTTCTTTGGCATCTGCCTTGGGATGCAAGTGATGGTTGTTGAGTTTGCTCGTCATGTCGCCAACCTCCATGACGCTAATTCGACAGAAATAGACCCTAATACGACAGAACCGATTATTTCTCTTTTAAGTGAGCAAAGAGGAATTGAGGAAATGGGGGCGACCATGCGCCTTGGGAACTATCCATGCAAGTTGACTCCAGGATCTCTTGCTTACCGTGCTTATGGCAAAGCAGTTATAGGAGAAAGACACCGCCATCGTTATGAATTCAACAATCTTTACAGAGAACGAATGGAAAAGCTTGGCTTTAAGGTCACTGGTGTGTTAGAAGATGGGAATCTATGTGAAATATCGGAGGTTGAAGGGCATCCTTGGATGCTGGGAGTGCAATTCCATCCGGAATTTAAATCCAAGCCAATAGATCCCCACCCACTATTTCGCGATTTCATCCATGCGATGATAGCTCATAAAGGAAAAAAATGACAGGACAGACAGTTCATAAAGTGCTCCCAGGACGCATTGTCGGAATTGATTATGGCCTGACGCGTATTGGACTGTCTCTTTCAGATGAACAAAAAATCATCGCTACCCCACTTATTACTTTTGCTGCCGATAAAAAAAGCGAAAAAACCGTTTCTAGGCTCCTTAGCGAACTTAATAGCCACGCAGAAAAGCATGGGTACCGTATTGAAGAAATAGTTGTCGGTCTTCCTTTGTTAATGAATGGAAAAAAGGGTTTTTTGGCCGATGAAGTGCTGCACTTTATCGAATTGCTTCGTCAACAGACTTCAGTTCCTATTATTACTTGGGATGAACGTCTCTCTTCAGTCCAGGCAGATCGAGCGCTTCGTGAGGGCAATATGAGTCGGAAAAAACGCTCTCAATCCGTTGATAGCGTTGCTGCGCTTATCATTTTGCAAAGTTACCTAAACAGTAGGGTTCTCTCATGACTATTGAAAAACACTCTGATGATATGTATCGACAAAAAAAGACGGCTGATCCTTGTATCTTCGTTATCTTCGGGGCTACAGGGGACCTAACAGCACGTAAGCTGTTGCCTGCGCTTTATAATTTAGCTCTCGATGGACAACTTCCTGGACATTTTGTCTGCGTCGGTTTTGCCCGCAGAAAAAAATCCAATGAAGAATTTCGGCAGGAAATGTTCGATGCGATAAATCAATTTTCTCGCAATCTCCCCATCGATAACGCCATTTGGGATTCTTTTAAGGAAAGAATTTTTTATCATCAGTCGGAGTTTGATGATGATGCTGGTTATGAATCGTTGCACGATTTCTTAAATAAATTAGATTCTGAGTTTGGAACCAAGGGTAACCGCTTATTTTATCTTTCGACGCAACCGAGTTTTTTTCCTGTTATTGTAGAAAAATTAAACCACCATCATCTGCTCTATAATCTCAATAAAGTACAAAATAAGTGGTCGCGCATCATCATTGAAAAACCTTTTGGGCGCGATCTGCAGTCAGCACAGCAGCTCCAAAAGGAAATTTCTCAGCATTTAGACGAAAGGCAAATCTATCGAATTGATCACTACCTAGGCAAAGAGACTGTTCAAAATCTCCTTATTTTGCGTTTTAGCAATTCGATTTTTGAGTCACTTTGGAATAACAATCATATCGACCATGTTCACATCAGCGTTAGTGAAGATATTGGAATCGGTTCTCGAGGACGCCTATGGGAAGAAGCGGGAATGTTGCGCGATATTGTTCAAAACCACATGATGCAACTCCTTTGTCTAGTTGCTATGGAACCACCTATAAGCTTTAAAGCAGATGACATTCATAATGAAAAAATTAAAATTATGTTGTCATTACGTCCAATCCCAATGGATCAACTTAGGGAATATGCCGTTCGAGGACAATATAGCGCAGGAAAAATCAACGATAAAAATGTACTTGGATATCGCCAAGAGGAAAATGTAGATCCAAAATCAAATGTAGAAACTTATGCAGCTCTTAAATTGTTTGTCGATAACTGGAGATGGAGCGGAGTCCCCTTTTATCTTACAGCTGGAAAACGTTTATCCAAAAGAGCTACGGAGATTACGATTGTTTTTAAAGATGCCCCTGGCTACTTGTTTCAAAATGGTTCTCAAAAAAATGATCCCAACATCCTTGTGATTCGCATCCAGCCCAACGAAGGCATTTCCTTAAAGATGAACTGTAAGGTACCAGGATTAAATAATACTATCTTGCCAGTAAAAATGGATTTCCAGTATGGTTCTTATTTTGGTACTACCTCTCCTGAAGCCTATGAAAGGCTGATTTGTGATTGTATGGCTGGTGATAACACCCTATTTGCTCGCGCTGATGAAGTGCTCGCTTCGTGGCGGCTGCTAACACCCATTCTAGAACGCTGGGAAACAGAGGATCCTTTAGATTTTCCTAACTACTTACCAGGTAGCCTTGGTCCCAATACAGTAGACGATTTGATAGGAAAAAGGTCTTAATGATAACTTTTTCCGATGAACGTCGCGATATGATTACTCTTGATGGTGTGAAAGAAGCGATTGTTTTTGCTGCAGAGCATTTTATTAAGGCGGCAAAAGACGCTATTGCTGCACGCAATGTTTTTACCGTCGCGCTTTCTGGAGGAAGTACTCCAAAAGCCATTTTCGAATTGATCGCCTCTCCTCTCTTTCGCGATCGAGTCGATTGGCAACGAGTTAAACTCTTTTGGAGTGATGAAAGATCGACACCTCCTGATCATCCAGAAAGCAATTATCACATGGCAATGAAAGCCGGTTTTTCTACCCTTCCTATCCCCTCGGAAAATATTTTTCGTATGCAAGCCGAAAACCCTGATATAGAAAAGGCCGCAGAAGAATATGAAGCTCTGATTATAAAACATATTCCCAATCAAGAATTCGACTACATCATGCTCGGTATGGGAGATGATGGACACACAGCTTCCCTGTTTCCAAAAACACATGGCCTGCATTCAGAAGGACGTCTTGTCATTGCTAATTTTATTCCGCAAAAACATACCTGGCGGATGACCCTTACATTTAACTGCATTAATAAAGCTCACGCAATCGTCATTTATGTCATGGGAGCTTCTAAGGAAGCAATGTTACGTCATGTTTTTAATTCCTATTATGATCCAGATACACTTCCAATTCAACGTGTTGGTACACCTGCCCACAAAGCTTTATGGATAACAGATCAAAAAATATGAAGTATTTAAACAAATTCACATTATTCTTAAAAACAGCTAGCCCACTCTCCTTTGCGTCTTTGCGTCTTTGCGTTAAAAATTTGCGTAAAGGGAGCCTGGTATGTTAGTGCTTGGAATTGAGACGACTTGTGACGAGACGGCATGCGCGATCGTGAGGGATGGAAAAGAGGTTCTCTCTTCTATTATTTCAAGTCAAATAGACCTGCATGCTGAATTTGGGGGTGTCGTCCCCGAACTCTCATGCCGACGTCACGTCGACATCCTCATCCCCGTGATCCAAGAAGCCCTTAAAGAGGCAAAAATCACCCTCAAAGAAATTGATCTCATTGCTGTTGCATATGGTCCTGGACTTGTCGGTGCCCTTTTGATTGGCATTACGTCAGCAAAAACATTGGCGATCTCTTTAGATAAACCTTTTATTGGAGTCAACCACATCGAAGCCCATCTCTACGCTGCGATTATGTCACAACAGGCCCCACCAACATTCCCCTGCCTTGGTGTTGTCCTGTCAGGAGGACACACCTCACTTGTACGTATGGATAGCATTGGGTCTTACACTCTAATCGGAGAAACAGTCGATGATGCAGTAGGAGAAGCTTTCGATAAAGTTGCCAAATTGCTTGGACTTCCTTATCCCGGAGGACCTCAGATCGAGGCTTTAGCCCTAAAAGGTCATCAAGACCGTTTTGCTTTCAAGGCAGGGAAGGTTAAGGGACATCCCTTTGACTTTTCTTTCAGTGGACTAAAAACAGCTGTTCTCTACGCTTTAAAAGGGCAAAATAAGACAATGGAAAGAGAATTGACAGAACAAGATAAAGCTGATGTAGCCTTTGCTTTCCAACATGCTGCTTTTACAGATATCGTTGATAAGGCCACCGCCGCAGCCGTTGAGTCTGATTGCCGGACAATTGTTTTTGGAGGAGGAGTCACTAATAACCAGGAACTTCGTCGCCGCTTTTCTTCCCATTTGCCCAATCATCGTCTTCTCTGGCCATCGGTTGGATTGAGCCTTGACAACGCTGCGATGATTGCTGGACTCGGCTATCACACCTACTTGAATAAAGGTGCTGGAGATTCATTAAATTTAGAAGCGGCAACTCGCATTGCTTTTTGAGGAGGAACTATGGATTCTAAACCTGTTATTGCAGCATTTGATTTCGACGGGACGATTACAACGAAAGATACGTTACTCCCCTTTCTAATTTATACGCATGGTTACTGGAAGACTTTTTGTCGATCGATTCAATTGATACCTGCTTTCCTAGGTTTTTCAATAGGCCTTGTTTCACGTCAACAGATGAAAGAAAAAGTGCTCACGAGATTTTTTGCAGGTACTTCCCTTTCCATACTTCAAGAAGAAGGAAAAGCCTTTGCCTCTTCGATGATGCTAAAAAAAATGATACGCCCAGGAGCTGAACAACGAATCGCTTGGCATCGGGCTCAAAACCACCGTTGTGTTTTAATTAGTGCCACTATCGATGTTTATTTAGCTCCATGGATCAAACTATATGGATTTGACGATCTTATCTGCTCGACGCTTGAAGTAGATGCTTCTAATTTGGTGACAGGTAAACTAAAGGGATTAAATTGCTGGGGACCAGAAAAAACGCGTCGTCTAGAACTGTTGGTAGGAAGAAAGGAAGAATACACTCTATATGCCTATGGAGATAGCTTGGGAGATCGAGAACTTCTAGCCCTCGCCGACTATTCTTATTTAAAAAAAACATATTGAAAAAAAACATATTGAAAAAAAACATTGCATTTTAACTTTATTTAATGTATAACAGAGCTGTAAATTTTTATTAACCATTTTAAAATAAAAGGAATGTTTTTATGAATATTACAAAAATCTTAGGTCAAGGTATTGAGTTATTAGGCCAAAGTGTTAATCAAGGAGTTCAATTTATTAGAGACAACCATGTAGACATAACGAATGGGATACTCGAGCGAGCGCAGTCGATCAGAGAGAATTATATGAATATTGGATTAGGTCAAAGAATGATTTATGGAATGGAGGTATTTAATGGTGGTTTCAAGGCTGTTTGCAACCGAGCGTGTTTCTTAGAGTCTGCTATAACTACTGCATCTGTTGTCACTGGAATAAGTTTTGGATTATTAGCCATAGATGCACTACGTGATTGTCGCCTTGGAAAAGCCCTTACATATAGTGTTGTTGGGACTGCTTTTATTGGTTTAGGTGTCGTGAATTTTGTTACTGCATTAGCTCCAATTGTTGAGGAAGCCCAAAAAACGTATGTACGTAATTGGGAGCAATGTAATAATGGGGTTATTGAAGTATTTCAGCAGTCGTGCAATTTTAGAGGTTGTGAAGATCCAATCAAAATTGACGATATCAGCAACATAAATTCTAGCGAAACAATTACTTGTCAAAAAAGCTGGTTCTTATTTTCCGGATATCAGTATGCTAAATTTAATAACTTAAATCAAATGCTAAGAGCTCCGATCACGCCAGAATTCAAGGAAACGTGTTAAAAAAGTAGCCTGATTCAAATGAAGGTTGCGTTTTCTCTCTTTGTGTCTTTGAGCCTTCGTGTCTTTATGTTTGACGGTGTACTAGGTACGGGCTCGCAGTGAGGCTATCGTTTCCAACACCCACTCTACTCGGCTAACCTGATTTTGGGATAAACGCAAGTTGCCATTTAATTCGTGGGCATCGTTTTCTAATGAATCGAGCTTAGATAATAGCTTTCCTTCTAAAATGTCATCATTTTCAATATCAAGAAGAACTTGTTTCATGCCATCTTCTAATGCTTTTACCTCATGGACAAGCTCTGGAGCTTCTTCATTTTCAGCCAATTCAACGAGAGCCTCTTCTTCTGTATCATTTTTTTGAATAAAAGAGGCTGAATTTTCAGAAACCAAATCAATTAAATGCAGAGCTTTCGTAAACGTGGCGGCTCTCGACTGATCAGCCAAAGTACGCCAGGAAGAAAAATCCTTTAATGTCAATGTTAAGTCTTTTGGAATTTCTTTAAGAGAGTTGAGTTTTTGGAAATAAGGAATCAGCTGAACTTCTAGATTTGCTTGTAGATAAATTCTACCTTCTTCTTTGGCGTTGAGATGCTCAACTGAATTGGCAAAATAGTCTTTTATCACTTGAACATCGCGATCTATCTTTAAGTAGAAGTCTTCGATGATATGTTCAATAATCGTTTTATACACTAATTCCTTGTTATATTCTTGATCAGCTAAGTCGCTCCATCGTCTAGCTTTTTCCAACCACTCTACGTAGCGTTTGATAGCCTTTACCTGCAAGGATGGTGCGTGAGGTCTCTCTACCATTTTCTGAACGCCTAAGCTTTCTCTAATCAACGTATCGAGAGTAGAATCGAGGGAAGCTACCAGTTCTTCATCAGTTTCATTTTTAGCCTTATCTTTAAAAATGACGAGTTTATCTAAAATTTCATCAATGGTTGTTTCTAACTCGTGGATCCTTCCGCTTAGGTCAGTTTCTGGTGGTGAATCTTGTTTAAATAGGGACCCGATTCGCTGAAAAAAACGACCGATACGCCCTTCAACTTCATTTTCATTTTTAGAATGTATCGTTTTTGAAATTGTATATAACTCATCTTTCATAAAAGAACCATACTAATAATTATAACTGTACTAATTAGCTATACTACTCAATTATACAATATGGTTATTTTATATAAACTATTTTTTTATAACAGCGTGTCGGTTTGTGTTTTTCGGCATGGTTCAAAAATAATCCAAAACAGGTAACAGTTTCTTCCGTTCCCTCTCTGTGTTCCTCCGAGCCTCTGTGTTTCACCTTTTTTTGAAACACAGAGGCACGGAGGAACACAGAGAGGGGGCAGACAAAAAGTGTATGATGCGTCCTAAGCGAATTTCCAACTTATCAAATGTTTCTTCCTTAGATACAATTTCCTTTTCATCAAACATATTCTCTCCTGATTATAATTTGCAATACATCACATAACCATCCTGGAAGCCCCCATCCGGATTGCGCACTGCTTGTGGGATGGTTCCAACAATATTGAATCCAAGTCTTTCATAGAGTTTGACAGCGAGTATATTTTCACTAAGTACCATATTGAATTGCATCGCATGAAATCCAAGGTCTTTAGCGAGGTGTAAAGAGGCTTTAATAAGAAGAGACCCTATCCCCTTACCTCGATATCTCTCACAAATCATATAAGCAGCATTGGCAATATGACTTGATCTACCTGAATAATTAGCTTTAAGGTAAAAACCGCCAACGACCTCTCCTTTCAATGAGTGACAAACATAAACTTGTCCTTGTGGGGTAAAGAACTGGCGGTGAAATTCCTCGATCGAACTGCATTCATAAGGAAATTGAGAGCCTGAATCGACAACTTCCTTGAATATTTTATAGAGCCCTTGTTCATCTTTTTCACTAAATAAATCTAAGGTATAGCCCATTTGATGTAGGCAGCTAGAAATTTCAGTTAGACTTTCTATTTTTTTGCTATGTCGCGACAGAGTCTCATCTTGGCTCTGGACTCGTGAGTTTTTAAGTCCTTTTGCATAGAGTGCGACTCCCTTATGAATCGTTCCAATCTCTTCGTCAGTCAAAGTTAAAAGAGCCTCTTTGGTTTGATTAAATGCGATCGGTTCAAATGCATTAAGAGTTTCTTGTCCTTTCTTGGTTATTTTGAGAAAGCGTTTTCTCTTATCTTTTTTATCGACGATACACTCTATATAACCTTTTTTAACAGCGTTAGAAATCAAACGACTTACCGTTGACTTATCTAACAGCAAACGTTCTGCAATCTCTCCCATCGTAGGAGATGAACACGTGGTCAGTTCAATCAAAAGATGACGCTCAGCCAAAGTAACGCCAATCTCGAAATAAGCATCATTAAGCAAGCCGAGTTCTCTAACGACACTTCTAGCGTTTCGCCTCAGTTCGTTGATAGCGTCAATTGAAAGACCATTCATCTCTACCTCTAATAGTTGTGTTATACAACCATTTTATCAATTTGAGGATTTTTATACAAGGTCTTTAGAGATATTTCATCATAGCCGTTCCAAATTTTGGTTTTCCAATCCTCTTCATGAAGGCCGTCAGGATAATCCATTAAATTTTCAAGCTCTCAGAAAATCCATAGCTGATAAATTGTAAGGGTTCAGTTTTCTTAAATGCTTTTTCCTCATGGGAAACTTTTAAAAGCTTCTTTCCGCCGTCTTTATTCGCGATTTGCGCAACAAATTCTAAGATTTCTTTTTCCGAATCTGAAAAGATACTTAAATCAGGTTTTTCAATACTTTTTAAAATATGATGACCCCCAAAAATCAAAACTCCCTTAGATAGAAATAGCTGATAGATATTCTGAAACTGATCTGGGCATGGGCCATATTCCAAATGAATATACCTGGCTCCAGTTATGCTCATTCCATATTGTTGAAAATGCTTAAAATCTGCATAAAACAGGGCTTTATTCAAAAACAAAGGGCTCTTCGTAAATCCTATCAAATAGCGCACTGCTTGTTTAAACAGCTCTAAACAAAACGGCCTATTGCCGCTATAAATATCAGAAGATTGGCTTTTCCAGTGAACTTCAAGGGCATTAAGCTCTGCATAAGCTTCATCGCATTTTAATCGTATATGATCATTTTGAACAACATCTTGAACATAATATGTCTCCCAGCGCTTGATGCTTGCTTCTCCAACTTTTAAATAATTGGCAAAAGCAGCTTGGGACATTCCAAGCACAGCACGATATTTAATGATCTCTTCAGAAGTTAAGAGATTATGTTGTTTGCGATATTTATCTGCAGCGCTCCTTCGAAGTATATTCATTTGCTCCCCATCCATCAAAGGGGTCTGGCATCTCGTGCAAATAAACGAAGGCACAACCACTTCTACTTCTTCCCCCTTCACCTCAGGATTAAAGCGGATATTTTTCGACTCAAACTTTTCACAATCACAATTTAAACATCTCATTTAATCCTCTCCTCCTTGTCCTGTCGAACGGCTTTGATGCAAAGAAACGTAATAATACCGCTCATTTTTCAAAACAAATTTAATATACATTTGCTTAGCAAGCCTAGTACTCCACCAGCTAAACGCTAGTAATTCAAGCCCTATTATTGCTTTCTCATAGGACCTTTGGGGAGGCCTTGCTCCTCGATAATCCCCTGGTGAAATCTCCTCAAGTAAATCGCTAATTAACAGCCAAACATCATTTGTATCTCCGATATCTAAACTATTTAACTCACCCACAATTTTCGATGGGTTGACAAATAATCCACGCTGATTCTTTAAATATTTCTTTGCTTCATTTAATCGTTTAATCAGTTCTCGGTCTGATGGGCGTTTATCCTGCATATCACATCTCTTCGTATCTTATTATAGCATCATATGATACCATTATGCAATAAAAAAATCAATGGTTTAGCAGATTCTTTTATCATTAATGGTTTTTATCTCTTAAAATTAATGACTTATACCAAAAATTATTCAAAAATAGTGCTTGCTGTAATCATTCGACACTGTTCGATTGAACTCAAATACGTTTACGTTTGGTGTATAAATTGCTGGACTGAAGTCAACAATGCGTACTTTTTGTTGAAGCTCTTTTTGTTCCTTCGCGTCGTTATGATGTTTTTGAAAAACTGCATGAGTTAAACAATCGTCTCCATACCCAGTTAAGACATATCGTGTCATATCATTAGGCGCATTTAATGTAATTGGACCAAAGGGAATCTTTACTAAAGGATTAATTTCTTCCGGTAGCCAAAAAAAACAATGGTAAAATTCTCGAGCGGATTTTAAGTTAAAACGGTAAGTATTATCCTCACATAGTACATAACCAGCTAGATCTATATAAGGGTAAAAATACACAATACATAGCGAAATAGCCCCTTAGGCACTTCTATATACCAAACGTGATTCAAAATTGGTATAGATCAAAGCTATCTTTTGCCTGGTGGATCCCCTATCCAAATAGGCTCACGCTTGATTCGATGCAAAATTTGCTTCAATGCTCCTAACTCTCGATCGGTCACGAGGGTAACAACCATTCCCTCTCGGTCGCAACGCCCCGTGCGCCCAGAGCGATGCAAATAGACATCTGGATCATTATCCAAATGAAAAATAAAGACGTGAGTGACGCCAGAAAAATCAAGCCCGCGAGCAGCAACGTCAGTGGCGACCAAAAAGCGGATTTTGGCATTGCGAAATTTTCCTGTAATGATCGTCCTCATATCCTGAGAAAGTCCTGCATGAAGGTAGTCAACGCCGCTGAAATGTTGTTTAAGTCCTTTACACACTCGCTCCACCTCGTCGCGAGAACGACAAAAAATAATCGCTTGTTTTGGATTGAGTTCATTGATTGTATGAACCAATGCGGCCCCCCTCTCATTATGATGGCAATAAAGAAAACGATGCTCTAAATTCGCAGGGGTAACCTCCGATTGCTGCAAAGTAACTTCTAATGGGCTTTTCATATGTTGTTTGGCTATCTTACGGATCTGCTGCGGCATTGTTGCTGAAAAAAGAAGGGTTTGATGCTGATGCACAAGACATTGAATGATAAACTCCAAATCATCATAAAATCCCATGCTCAACATCTCATCAGCCTCATCTAGAATCAATGTACTGACTTTAGAGAGATCAATGAGACGATTGTAAATAAAGTCGATAAGCCGTCCGGGTGTTGCCACTAGGACATGAACTCCGTGCTTTAATTTCGACAACTGCATGCTAGCATCCTCACCTCCATAGATAGCGAATGCTTTCACTCCTTTATGAGTTCCTATTTTTTGTGTTTCAATGGCATATTGAAGGGCTAATTCCCTTGTAGGAACAATGATCAATGCCTGCACATATGTCTGTGTGGTATCGACTCTATTGCATATTGGAATTGCACATGCCGCAGTTTTTCCTGACCCTGTTTTGGCAAGGGCAATTAAGTCATTTCCCTGCATAATCAAGGGCATCGTCTCTGCTTGCACCGGAGAGGGAGATTTATATCCCATTTCTATTAAAGCTTGTAAAATCTCCGGATGGAGATTAAAATCGGCAAAAGTCACTATTTTTTCCATAAATTCATCTAAAACGAACGAATCGCTCTCATCAGTAGTTTTGAAACCCATTTTGTTGGCATAAGGCGTGACAATGCAATACCTATACATGTCTTCCAATCAAAAACATTAACTTGTTTGCGACTTTCAATTTGTCGCCATAATTCCTCTGCGACAAATTCAGGAGTCATTGCCCAGTAACCATTCGCTTTGATCTTTCCTCCTGAAGCCCTATACCGGAATCGCGTGTTGACAACGCCGGGACATGCAGCCAATATGGCGATACCATGAGGGCGCATCTCGCTATCAAAAGAGCGAGAAAACTGGGTGACAAAGGCCTTACTCGCCGCGTAAACGGCAAGAGAGGGAAATACCAAACGATCAGCAGCAGAGGAAATGTTCATAATCACCCCTTTTTTGCCTGCCGTTTGTAACGTGCGAGCACTTTCTAAAGTCAATTCAAGCAGTGCGATCGCATTGACTTCCATAATAGCCACCTGCGCGGCTGTCTCATGGGCGAGAGCTTTACCATATAAACCAAAACCAGCACTATTGACAACTAAATCTGGTTGATGAAGATAAATTTGTTTTAATAAAACTTCTCTCCCCCCCTCCTGCGCCAAATCTGCAACTATTCCTCTGACTTGAACCATTTTACTTAGCTCACTCGCAAGATTATTCAAGTGATCAACATCTCTTCCAGTAATTAGTAGGGGAATTTTTTTACTTGCCAAAAGACGACAAAAGGCAGCTCCAATGCCGCTGCTGGCTCCTGTGACTAACGCGAGAGAAAAGGGGGGTGATATATTCGAAGAATTATGCATCTACAATTGGAGCCTGCTCAGAAGTTGTTTCGGTAGATTGAAGGGGGTACTTCACTCGAGAATGTCCATAAGCAACTAGAGTCTTGACTAAAACGTTTTTAACAATAGCCAGCTCTTCGCAAGTAAGCAAACAGTTATCGAATTGACCATCGCTTGTTTTTTCTTTGATAAGACGTGTGGCCAATTCCATTAAACTATCTTCATTTACCCTATCAAGAGATCGCGAAGCAGCTTCAATAGAATCGGCTATCATAATAATTGCAGACTCCTTACTTCGTGGTTTTGGTCCTGGATAACGAAATTCACGCTCATCTACGAGAGACTTATCGCCTCCCATCCTGTCTAGCTGCTTACGATAAAAGAAATAGACTAGTGTTGTGCCGTGATGCTCTTTAATGATGTCAATAAACTGCTCTGGAAGGCCAGCTTTTCTAGCTAAGGCGACACCTTCTGTCACGTGGTCTATGATTACTTTAGCAGATTCTTGCGGGGTAAGCAGTTGATGAATATTAACGCCGCCCTGCTGATTTTCCGTAAAATACTGAGGGGTAATCATTTTTCCAATATCATGATAAAGTGTTGAAACTCGACAAAACAGGCCATTTGCTCCAATGGCTAATGCAGCTGCTTCAGTAAGATTTCCAACAACAACAGAGTGTTGATATGTTCCTGGAGCCTCGATGGTAAGTCGTCTAAGCAAGTCATTGTTTGGATCCATATATTCCATCAATGTAACATCTGTCATGATACGGAAGGCTGATTCTAACAAAGGTAACAGCCCTACAACGAGAATCGCCGTAAGCAACATAAAGATAGCAGAGCTGAGAACATCTGTTAATATAGCCACACTCCATGTTGTATTTTGATAAAAATGAAGAGAAACAATCACAACGACGCTACAAAACCAAGCCTTTCCACACACAACAAACACCTCTTTACGACGGCGCAATGAACGAGTACTTAAAACGACGACTAAAGCTGTTGCTAAGTTAATGATCATAAATCCCTGATAGGCAAAAGCAAGGGTCATAGCAAAGATAATCGTTAAAAAACAACAACCAAACGTTGCAATGTTAGAATTGATTAAGCTGCAAAGGAGAATGGCGGCAAAAGGAACGACAAGTGGATAACGGATAACCTCAATCAAATTAGCCTGGGAAGTAAGGAGAAAATACTCGAGCGACTTAGCTATGACAAATGTAATGATTATAATTGTAAGCAAAAGAAAAAGTTTACGATTGGACTCTAAGATTTGACGGTGGTTAATTCTAAAATAGGCAAGACAGATTCCAGAGAGCATCAAAGACATAAAAAGACTTCCAAGGAGCGTTACAGGATGCAAGAGATTTCTTTCGTCGCTCATGGCTTTTTTCATTGCCTGAAGCATTGCAATATGACGAGCTGTAACCCTCTCTCCTTGATCGATAATTCTACTTCCCGCACGCACATTTGTATACTTATCTGGAATGTAACTGCGAATACGCCGTTTAAGCACCCGTTCAATGCTAGAGTCTTCTTCGATTAACCACGATTTTTGCTGAAAATAACCAATGATAATATCAACAGCTTCTTTATGAAATTCTTGAGAAGGAAAAGCAAGCTCGCTAACCCCGCCCCAAATTTGCTCAGGCAATATCACTGCTTCTGTCAAATCAGCTGGGGTATAGATGAAATAATATTGAGATGAGAGCTTGGCTTCTTTGATTTTATGCAACGTACGTGGATCTGTGAGCCGTAGTTGCTTAAGGACCTTCTCAACAGAGTCTATTCCTTGATAAATCTCGTCGAAAGTGCTGTCGGCGGCGTACTTTCTCCAATCTTGGTTATAAATAAGAAAATTTTCAAACTCAACCCTTCGACTCTGAATCTCTTTTTCTGAAAGTTGATAAATTTTTCCTACATCTCGCACAGCTTCCTGTCGAAGAATAATGATTGATTCCTCATCGAGGAAGCTAAAATCAACCTGCGCGACAACATATCCAGGGGCAATACTGTTTAATTCAAAGACCTCAACACGCACTTCGCGAAAGTGAAGAATTAAAAAAAGAGAAAAAACAAAAAGCAAACCGATTAAGAGCCTGATTCCTTTGCTCTTATCGAAAAACCCCTGTTCCCTCGAAAATTTTAATTCTGTATAGTTGATGACTTCACTAGATCGATCATTCATTCCATAATTCCTTATACTCCTACTCTATCAAATTCGGAAAAAACAGTCGCTATTTTTTCAAGGTTTGTGAATAATTCCCTTGATTAAAGGGAATTCATTCATGTCAGATAAGTACATTTTAGTCACCGGCGGTGCCGGCTTTATTGGGTCGCATGTAACAAAGATGTTGGGTGCTCGCGGTTACCACCCGATAATCCTAGATAACCTCTCTCATGGTAATGAGAAATCCGTTATTGCAGGTACTTTTATCAAAGGAGACCTTTCCCACGACGCCGATTTAGAAAAAATTTTTAACACTTTTTCTATTAGCGCAGTCATGCATTTTGCCGCCTTTATCGATGTGGGAGAATCGGTAATCAATCCAGCGAAATATTATTTGAACAATGTCTTTAATACCTGTCTTTTGCTCGAAAAAATGAGGAAATATCATGTAAACATACTGATCTTCTCCTCTTCAGCTGCAATTTTTGGGTATCCAAATAACCCTAACCCCATCAATGAAACCCACCCCTATCGACCAATCAACCCTTATGGACAAACAAAACTCGCTGTTGAAAATATTCTTAAAGATTACTCTAATGCCTATGGACTAAAGTTTAGTTGCCTTCGTTACTTCAATGCAGCTGGTGGTGACCCAGAAGGAAAAATAAAAAATTACAAACAAAAAGAAACCAACCTTATTCCACAAATACTGAATAGTGTTAAGACACCTGGCAAGCAACTAAAAATCTTTGGCACCGACTATCCTACATCCGACGGAACCTGTGTGCGCGATTATATCCATATTGAAGATCTTGGTTCCGCTCATATTATCACTTTAGAGAAACTTCTCAACGGAGGCGACTCCACTCATTATAATTTAGGAAATGGAAATGGATTTACCATTAGACAAGTAATTGAAACTGTAGAAATAGTGACTAATCAGAAAGTGAATTTTATCGAAACAGCAAGACGTCCTGGAGATCCCCCAATTCTCATTGCAGACTCCTCTAAGGCTTGTAGAGAACTTGGATGGCATCCTGAATTTTCAGACTTAAAAACGATCATCTCTCATGCATGGGAAGCGCTAAAAAATTGACCATAAGGACAAATGAATTATGACCCGTCCCCTTTTTCCCCTATTTCAATCACACATAGACCTAGCTCACGCTTACTGGGAAAGAATAGTCCTCCCAGGAGACAGTGTCATCGATGCTACCTGTGGAAATGGACATGACACGCTCTTGTTAGCTAAAATAGCTCTTCAAGAAGGTGCTTTGGGAAAAGTAATAGCGATTGACACTCAACAAAAGGCGATCGAAACAACAAAAGAAAGGCTTTTCAATCACCTCACAGAACAGCAGTTTAAATCCGTCGATTTTAGACATCAGTCCCACGAGTCATTCCCCTCTGAGATTAGGCCAGGAACAATAAAACTCATTACCTATAACCTAGGCTACCTACCTAATGGAGACAAAACGATTACCACCAAGACTTCTACAACAATTCAAAGCATTGAAAATGCTTTGAATTTAATTTGTGAAGGAGGAGCAATAAGCATTACATGTTACCCTGGTCACCCTGAGGGGCTACTTGAAGAACAAGCTCTTTTTCATTTTGTAACGAACTTACAGCCACAAGAGTGGAGCTGCTGCCATCACCGCTGGTTGAACCGTTCCAAGTCTCCATCTTTACTGCTATTACAAAAGCTTAGGACAACTTTCGCATCTTAAAACCCTAAGCACGGTACAAATAAATCTGGAGCTTTTCCATCGGGACGTTTAATACCGATCGAGAAATAGACAGAGACACGCTCATCATCTTCACGATGTTGATAAGATAGTCTCATATTCCATGCAGAACGAAGGGTCCCTAGCAAATCGATTTCATATTCCGTATATGGGGGCTCATAAAGGCGGTTCCACCCGTGGCGCGATTCAACTTCAATGGCCCAACTGGGGTGAAAACGAACAAAACAATGAAATAAAAAAGTATCACGTCGATCTGAAACCTGAGAATCCTTAAGCTGCCTAATCGTGCGAAAGGCATCTAAAATAAAATTCGTACGGTCGCCTTTACGCCAGTCGTAACGGCTTCTATGGCGATATTCTGCAGCAACGGCAATATCAGCACTATATGTCCATTCGGTGCGTATGTTAAAATGATCGACTTCATGATGCATAAAATCCCATCCGGTATTTAAGCTATGGTAAAAATTGGGAAAAGTATTAAATCTAAAATTGGCATAGCCCTTGGGAATAGCTTGTGGAAAGGTGTCATTGTCAAAAAAGACATTAGCATAAATGTCGGCATAAATCTGCCGTTTAACAGATCCGTCACTTCGTTTAAAATAGAGTCCTTGAGAGGCCCCGAATCGCATGATGTTAAGCCGATACCATCCATCGTCGATGTCGAAAATATAATGCTCTCCTGGTAATACTGTGGGCATTGTATAGTAACTATAATCGACATAAGGGGTGATCACATGTTTAAAACGATTATAGCAACGCCATAACTCTGTATTTAAATTACATCCTAATTTACTAAAAACTAAGCATTTGGAATCGTGCTGAGGACTGTTTCCATAAGCAATTAACGTCCCTCCTACTTCAGGGGTAATATTGACTTGGGCAACCGCTAGATGGCGATAGAATGTGGGAGAAAACTCAAACCGAGAAGAATGATAATCATGAACATTCACTTGATTGGTTCCATAAGAAAGATCTAAATATGAGGCTTTTAGTCTTATATCAGAAATGATTCCTGTAGGACCGAGATCAAAAGGCAGCCATGAGGTTGTAAACGTTGGGAGTTCTTCTTTAACTGTCTGAAAGGAGTTAACCCTAAGGTGTGTCAATAAATTAGAGATCATTGTCTCCCTCTCATGACGAACGACCAATTCGGTTCTTCCTGCTGTGGCAAGTTTCAACCCAATGTCATTGTAATCTGTTGGCATATCAATATCGCTTACTTTGTCATAAGAGAGATGAACTGTCGTCCGATCATCCATCAAAGAGGCGTCGCCAACGCCTTGATAACGATAACGAAACATTTGTCTCGGGTGAATAATGGGAGAGTCGTAAGCAGCATAGCTGCTACTATCAAATGAAATTCTACGGTCAGGAGAAGTATAGACCACGCGTATTCCACCACCAAGCCCTCTTTTTAAACGGTATTCAAGTCGAAGAAATGTCTTTATCCGCTCCCAAGAAAAAACCTCATAAACCAATCCAAAACGATGTCCTTGGTTCCCTCCCCACTTCACATTATAACTGATCGGTGAATCAAAAATAGAATTTAGGTCAGCATACAATGAAGGGATCCAAAAAACGGGTAATCTAAAGATATTAAACGTGACGTCTTTGGCCTGAATATACCGGTCTTCAGAGACCTCGACACTATCGGCTAATATTTCCCAATCGGCAATCACGTTGTCTGAAGTGGTCACAAAAGCGCTTTCTAAAAAATAACTGCCATCGGCATACAGATAAATTGTTGCCCCCCCAAAAAACCAGGGTTCAACCATGGTACGTCCGTTGTAGATAATCCCTGTTCGACTTTGAAAGTCGTACTCTAAACGCTCCCCAACAAATACATACATTCCAAATTCAAGCATGAGATCACCAGAAGCGACAATCGTTGAAATTGGCTGATCTCCTTCCATCTTGCGCGTATAATCGATAGAAGAGGCTTGGATGCGTAGGTCTGGGCCTTCAATGACGCCTCCTGAGCAAGTAGACAAAACCCCTTCGGAATAGGTAGGAGAACGCAAATGAACAGTGATGCCTGGATGATAGATCTCATCCTGGCTCTCTTCCCCATGGAGCACAGCCCCTGTTAATAAGGAGATAATAAAGACAAAAAAGACAAAAAACATTCGATGTATTACCTTCTAGGATCATTGAATAGCGCGCATCAATAGCCCTATGAGAGCATATTTATTTTTAGAATTCCCTTTTTGTATAACGGAAATCAGCATATCAATCCCTTTATCATCTTGGACAGAAACAAATGATTCAAATGAATCTACCAGTAATCGGGATGTTTCTTGTGGAGTGAGCTCAAATGAAGAACCAGTACTTACACGCATATCCCAAGGAACAACTGGGCGGAACTGAATGAGGTCTACATTGCATTGTTGAGTCACCCAGTCGCGCAAGTTATCTGCGTATGGTCCCGGCTCTTTTAATCGATAGAGAGCTAAGTTACAATAGTTTCGTATCAATGGAGCACCGACTTTTTCCTGGTATTTTTTGAGAAGAGCAATGACTGCAGGAGTAGGGTGGTTTTCGAGGATTTCAATCAAGACTGGTACCAGGTCATTTTGCTGGGTTTCAAATATTTTATGGGCAATAGAAAGAAAATCTTTTTCCGGTAACTCAACAGCTTTCATTAAAAGAGCTTCACGCAGATGGAGAGACATTTCAAGCACGATTGGTTCTTGCGCGAAGTTTTCTTTAGCGGAGGGGACTACTTTAAAAGCTGAAAGGCTTTTTCCGTGAGAATTGACCTTAACGACAGCAAAATCACGAGAATCTCTGATTAGGATGGGACAGAGAGGGACCAAACATCGGCTATCCTGTAATTCAAGAAGTGCAGCTGCAGCGTTAACGCGCACTTGCAAATCGGGATATTTGATAAGTTCTACAAGGACGGGTTCACTTCCTGGCATATTTCCCAATAAAGAAATTGCAAAAAGATCGCGTGTCTTAGCGATTTTTTCTACTTCTCCCCTTACCTCCTCCCTTCCGAGTGCATAAAGTGATTGCAACGCTGCGAGCTGAACGGTAATATTTGGACTGCGAGCTAACTGCTGTAACTTTGAGATAGCTCCTTCATCGCGCAAAGCACCTAAGGCTGCAGCGCAAGCTTCTTGCTGAATGACCTCATGATGTGACGCTAGCCGTTCTATAATAGGCAAAAAATCATCGTGTCCATACTGAGCTACACTAATGATCGAAGCGACCCTGATTTGTTCATTTGAATTTGTCAATAGTTTGCGGAGAATTTTTTTGGCTTCTGGAGTCCCGCTAATAGCAAAAAGTTGTGGAAATATTGCCCATACCTGCTCCGGAAGCTTTGACATCAAGCCTTCAATTTGTCCTACGGCTTTTGGATCTTTTTTATCTGCAAGCTGAAATGCTGCCTCTAAACGGATAAGGAGCGAATTCGATTTCATAGCACGGTGAAGGATCTGGTCTGCACGATCATTGTGATAACGAGCCAAAAAGTTAAGGGAGATAAGCTCTAATTCCTGCTGATTACTCGCCAATCCGTCTTCGACGATATAAAGAGCTTTTTCATTTCCGGAAATACCGGCACCGAATAGTGTGAGGAGCTGCGTCTCTGGATCTTTAATTCGAAATCCCTGATCGAGAAGAACAAGCCCTATCCTTTCTACCAACTCAAAATCATGACTCCCAGTTTCCTGACGCAAAGCCTCATAAGCACGCAGCGCTTGTTCAGTATTTCCAGTGTGCATAAGATACAAAATATGACTTCCTGGCGTGGTCGAAGGCGACTCAGTGGCACCTAGACAAAAGGAAAGACTTAGCAGCAACAAGAACATTATTCTCATTTTAAATAGTCCCATAGGTCAATCCCTACTTTCATCAATAAACGACGCACGGTGGTGATCGGCAACCCCATGACATTGTAATAACATCCTTCTATCCTTTCTACAATCAGTCCTCCCCCCATTTGTATCGCATAACCTCCAGCCTTATCAGCACAATGAACACTATTGTGATAATGTCGGATTTCCTTTGGAGTGAGCGGTGTGAATAACACCTTGGTTTCTTCGCATTGAGTATAGACAGACTTCCCTTGTACGACTGAGACTCCAGTAAATACGCTATGCCAACTGCCTGCCAATTCTGAAACGGCATTGAAAGCATCTTCTTTGCTTTTGGGTTTGCCATAGATTTTACCATCTTTAAAGACGATTGTATCCGCCCCAAGAATGATTGCATCTGGAAACTGAGGGAGCAAAGAACATGCTTTCCCCGAAGCCAATTCAGAGACATAGGCAACAGGGTCTCCATTAAATAGAAGGGCTTCTTCATCATAAATGGGCGATGCTTGTTGGAAAGGAAGAGAAAAATAGCCAAGGATTTCCTTTCTACGTGGGGATTGAGAACCGAGAATAAATTGAGTCATAGTAGTCCTAAAATTTTGTATCGAGAATACCTAATCGGAGACTCTTATGCAATAAATACTTGGGGGAAGATGGAAATCAGAAGATGATCTAACGGAAAATCGACGCAATAGCTTTTCATTTTCTGAATAATATGTTTTTCTACCTGCCGAATGTCATCAAGAGAACTTCCTTCTTTTAAATAAGATCCCAAATAAATCTTACCTTCGTGGCTGACCTCAATGAGATTCTCCTCTAAATTAGAGGGTAGAATTACAACTTGTTTCCATAGAAAACTTTTGCTAAGAATGATCTTCATTTCTGAATTAATGTGATAACCAATAAATAATCTGACTGTGACACCTTGATCGTTCATCATTCATTCCTTTTATGGACGGACAATTATATATAAAAATCCTGCCACTATCAAGACAGTACAAAATACTGTCCCCAAAAACATGATTTTTTCTTCGCGCCGGTCACAAGGAGTGCTTCCTTCGTTTGGATCATCATCTCTAAAACAATTTTGTATCCATGTAAGCCGTTCTTGGGGTAATGGTTTTCTTTCAATATGGGGTTCTCTTAGGATCGTGTCTCGAACGTTTTGGTCTATTTTAGATTCTATCGACGGACTCTGTGGATGATTAACGGATTGTGTTGCTACTCCCGGAAGCTCAGTATAATAAAATTGAGGGGATGTTTGATCGGATGTCTGCACTCGCATGTTACACCTATTCGTTATTCGTTAACTGACTAACGCGAGTTTTGGATAAGCAACAGCATTGGGGTCTGGCTTGGTATTCTGGTATTCTGGGGGGCATAGGGGGCAGGCTTGGTATTCTGGTATTTTGGTGTCCATCGTTATAGACTAGGCAACGAACACCAAAATATCAGAATACCAAGCCAGACCCCATGCTTCCCCCAGAATATCAGAATACCAAGCCTGACCTCAGTGCTGGTTATCCAAAACTCGCGTTGACTAAGAAGGTACTTTACTAGATGATTTTGATAAAGACAATTCAAAATAAAGCAATTCCATAAAAATTTAAATCAGCTTATGTTGATGGAATCCATAATAATGAAATCTGGAGTATAGCTTGTGAAAAAGTGTCATCCGCTTTTACGTTTGGCCAAGAATTTTCTTCTGCCTGCCCTAGTGATTTTACCCGTAATTCTTTGTCATGGAACCGACAGAGAACCCATCGCTGCAAGTTCACCCTTGCAATCAGTACTCCATACATGGCCAAAAAAGTATCTAGAGTACGTTGAAAACCGCACTCGCTTATCGACATGTACAGGTGTGATTTGGGTCAGCGATAACAAATTAATTTCGATAGGTGCTCATAATCACTCTCTTGACACCTATCACTTTGATCCAACCATTCCATCACTTTTCGCATGTAAAAATGAGAATCTTAACGATTTTCAAACAACGCCAGTTGGGCAACTTGAAAATATGGCTGTTTGCAAAGATGGCTCTTTAGCGGCCGTGGCGAATAACGGAGCAGCATCCGTCCATCTCTACAAAATAGTAAATACGGAGTTTACCCATCTAGCCGAAATCCCTAAAGTTGGCAGCGGCTGGTGGGTCCATGGGACGCGATTTTCTCGCCAAATGGATTACATTGCTTATACAATATTTGGTAATCCTGGAAAAATCATATTGTTTCACATTATGAAAAACGGAGATGAGGCTAGTGTTACCCTTTCTCAGGAAATGGAGACAACTCTATTTCCACTGCACCCAAAAGGCATCGATTTTTCTATGGATGATCAATTCGTTGTAGTTTGTTATGCAATAAACAATTCTAAGACACCAAACTGTTTAAGCGGAGCTCTTGCCGTTTATTCATTTGATCGAATTAATGGAAAGATTGATCCGAGACCGATCTCTATCATAGGAACTTCAGAGTTGCTATGCGTTCCAGAAGACGTTTGTTTTTCTCCTGATGGATCTTCCATTTTAGTGACAAACCACGGTAACGATACAATTACCATCCATGCTTTTAATCCTACAACCGGACAGTTAGGAAAAAGTGAAATCTTATTACAAAACCCTGAAGCTCAATTATCATTCCCTCACGGACTTAGCATTTCCCCTAATGGTAAATACTTAGCTGTTACGAACTATGGTGATGACACAGTCAAAATTTATACAGTCCCTGCTTGCCCTTCAAAAAAATGAATTCACACAGAATTAGCAAGGAGAGAAAAAATCTCCTTGCAACTATACAGCATAATTGAGTATACTCACCCTTTCAGAATTTAAAGTATTTCCAGGAGAAAATCTAATATGGTACGCATTAGTAAACAGCAAGAAAGAAGAAGTCGATCTCCGCGTAGAACGCGAGCTCCGTCTCCAAAAACAGGCCCAAAAAAGGACAACCTGCCTGCAGGTTTTAAAGTCCATCCTAATGCCGTTGAAGGCGATATTGCAGCGACAGTATTCATCCCTAAAATTAAGTAATTTCCACATAAGGTGACAACAACATGTCTAGACACACAAGCTACGGCAAAGCCAATAAAGGTGCAAAAAAACGCAATGTTCTCAAACGCTTTGAACGCGTTGAAGTTCTAAAGAAACTAGGACGCTGGAAAAATGACGCAACTCGCGTCACAGGTCTTCCTAAAACACCAGTAGCACCTTAAAATTAATACCTGTCGCCGCATTCGCGGCTCATCTATTAATTTAATCTTCCCATGGGCTCACGCCCATGGCTACATGCTTTAGCCGCATTCGCGGCTTAAACTACAATATGTAATTATTATGGACGTCCACGTCATCCAAGACCAGACATTTCTCCCGATATCTGTAGAGTCTGTCGTTACCCTTGTGAACGATTTTATTGCCTTTTGGAAGCTTAAATACGATGAAGTTTCCATCTCTTTTGTCGATACCCCGACAATTTCGAAATTACATGCAGATTTTTTTGATGACCCTACCACTACCGATTGCATTTCGTTTCCAATGGATCCTCCGGACGGCACCGGTTATCTCGTGATGGGTGACTTATTCGTCTGTCCCGAAACAGCACATTCTTATGTTGCATCACATGGCGGCAACGTGTATAAAGAGGTAACCCTTTATGTCACTCATGGGCTCCTCCATCTCATCGGTTACGATGATATTGAAGAAGAGGACATTAAAGAAATAAGAGATGCTGAGAGTCGTTATTTGGCTCATGTTGCTGAAAATGACCTGTGGCTGAACGCTTAAACTTTCATCTATGGAGAAAGCTTGTTTCCCATCATTAGTTTCCTTTTGACTCTCCTTTTCCTAACCGGAGCCTTCTTTCTAACAGCTTTGACGAGTGCTTTTCGGAAAATTCAAAAACGGGATTCCAAAAAACGCATTTCTTCTGGAAAATGGTTTTTCTACCGTCCTTTTCACCATTATTTCTTCCCTTCTCATGAGTTTGAGGGACTGTTTTTTGCTACCGTATGCGCTCAAAATATTGCCCGGTGTTGCTATGGAGCTACCGCCGTTATTTTTCTGATTAATACTCCACTTTTCTACGCAGACGCCCCTCATAATTTCTCTGCAGATTTCTGGATTATCCTTTCTGCAATGACAATTCTTCTTGCCTCATTTTTATTTGGTGAATATTTTCCACGTATCTTGGGGATGCGCGTCCCTGAACAAATTATGCGAATAGCTCCTGCCTTCTCCTCTATTTTCATGTTTATAGCATTTCCTTGTACGTTTCTTTTTCTGAAAATTTCCCAGTCTTTTTCCCGTACGATCTACTTCGACCACCTCGATGAACCCGATGCACAAACCAAGCAAGAGATCATCGATATCATCCACGAAGCTGAGCTTGGACAAGGAATCAACCGCCAGGATAAACAGCTGATCGAATCTGTCCTTTCATTCAAAGATCGCATTGCGCGCGAAGTGATGGTCCCCAGGGTTGATGTCTTCAGTTTACCTGCACATACACCGATCAAAGATGCTGCCAGATTTATTATGACCGAGGGGTATAGCCGCATCCCTATTTACAAGAACACAGTCGATGAAGTCATCGGTGTTTTAATGTACAAAGATGTACTGGCAAAATTTTTGGAAAGCCTCGAAAAAGGACACGACAGCTCCATATTACAAGCACCGATAGAAACGATTCAAAAAAGTGTCATTTACACCCCCGAAACGAAGAAAATATCGAATCTACTGCAGGAATTTCGCAAAAAACAGGTCCACCTCGCTATCGTTGTCGACGAGTATGGAGGCACAGAAGGGATTGTCACAATCGAAGATATTCTAGAAGAAATCGTCGGCGACATCTCCGATGAATATGACACCGACGAAGCTCTATTTAAAAAACAGTCCGACGAGACATGGATCATCGATGCGAGAATGAATCTTTTAGACGTCGAAGAACTGCTCGACATCAAAATCCCCCAAGAGGGGGACTACGAAACGATTGGAGGATATGTGTTCCATTGTGCTGGGACAATCCCTTCAAAAGGCTTCACCATCCATAA
Organism: Chlamydiota bacterium; assembly: GCA_013287465.1. Lineage (GTDB taxonomy): Bacteria > Chlamydiota > Chlamydiia > Chlamydiales > Parachlamydiaceae > JABDDS01. The sequence goes on from JABDDS010000011.1 coordinate 26,843, forward strand.
TGATGCCTTTGAGCTGCAAGTGACAAACTCCAATGAACGCTCAGTGGAGCAGGTGCGCATTAAGCGTCTGCAACACAACACACACTATGAAGAATAAGGAGGATAGACTATCCTCCTAAAGCCTATTTTCTGTCCCTGGGACAATAGTTCTTTCCAAGAATTTGATAGATCACACACCAGCTTGCCACTGCCTCGTAAAGGGTAAACAGACCCAAGATTAGGGCGATGAGGCTCCACTGCCACCACGCATAACCGAGTAACACGATTGCAATGCTCAATCTAAAGAGACGCCCGGGCGTGCCGATATTTTTTTTAATCACATCTTTCTCCGATAAGAGTCTGATTATTATAGCTGTGGATGACTACTTGTTGCAATGTGCCTATCAATGAAGGGTCCCCGTGAAATAAGACATTTTTCCAACAGCGAGTTCTTCCCTTTAAAAAGGCATTATCTTTAAAATTTTGTTTTTCGACAAGAACTTCCACCTCTTGACCGAGAAATGATTGCCGGTGGCGAACTAAATTTCTTTCGTGAAGATCAGTCAGTCTCTTCAACCGATCAGCCTTGGTCTCTTCGGAAATATCATCTTTCCAACGCATAGCAGGAGTCCCTTTACGAGGGCTATAGGTGTACATAAATGCAACCGAAAAATCCAATTTTTCAAGGAGATGATAGGTCTCTTGAAATTCCTCTTCCGTCTCTGTGGGAAACCCTACTATGATGTCGGTACCAAGAGCAACATTAGGAACAAGAGAGCGCAGCATCTCCACTTTTTCGATATATTGCTCGACTGTGTAGATGCGATGCATTTTCTTTAAGATGCGATTTGATCCCGCCTGAAATGGAAAATGGACAAATTCGCATAGCGTGCGTAGATCGCGGATAGCAAGCATTAAGTCTCTAGTGATATCGACAGGGTGACTCGTCATAAAACGGATCCTCTCCAAGCCGGGCAGCTTATCGATTTTGTAGAGCAGGTCGTGAAATAGACATCCCCATCCGGGCTGATCTTTGCCGTAGCTATTGACGTTCTGACCTAATAAGAGGAGCTCCTTATATCCTTGCTCAACCAGGTGTCGGCACTCTTCAACGATACTGTCTGGGTGGCGTGAAACTTCAGCTCCACGGGTGTATGGAACAACACAATAGGTGCAATATTTATCGCAACCCCGAATGATCGAGATGTTGGCTTTAACTTTATCGTCTCTTGTCGCTCCGATGTAATTAAGCTCTTGATGAAAATGGTCATCAGTACGAAACACTTGTTTTCCCGTTGAAAGAACCTCATCGAGAATATGATTGAGATCATGTATATTATTGGTTCCTAACACAAAATCGATATGAGGAATTTTCTGAAAAAGGGAGTCTTTCTTTGAGTTTGCCATGCACCCAGTGATTCCAATGATAGGGTCGTGCTGGAGCTCTCGTCCCAATTTTCCAAGCTTTCCCATCACTTTCCTCTCTGCCAAATCGCGAATAGAGCAGGTGTTAAAAAGGAGCAGATCAGCAGAAAATTCATCTTCAACGCGTTGCAGGCCACGCGCTTCAAGTTGTCCGACCATGATCTCGCTATCGAGTTCATTCATTTGACAACCGTATGTGCGAATAAAAAATGTTTTGAGTTTACTCATTGATTCCCCTCGTAATTGGTACCAGACTATACCTGACTTCCCCTCTTTTTGCAACAAAGTTGAAACGAGGAAGAAAAACTATTTGCAAAAATAGAACGAGCAAAGTATGATGGTGCCATTCTATTTACAAGGAATATTCTTAACTTAGCAAGAGAAGGCTCTTAAAATATGTTAAAACGCTATAAACAACAAAAATCATTCCAGCTCAAAGAAGCTGATGTCAAACGTTCGTGGTTTGTCTTAGACGCTACAGGTAAAACATTAGGACGCTTTGCCTCTGAAATCACGAAAATCCTTCGTGGAAAACACAAACCCACGTTCACTTCATTTATCGATGGTGGTGATGGCGTTATTGTGATCAATGCAGATAAAATCGTCGTCACCGGAAACAAAGAAGCGACCAAACTATACAAATACCATACTGGTTATGTCAACGGCTTACGCGAAATTCCTTACAGAACGATGATGGCTCGTCGTCCCGAATACATCATCGAACACGCAACGAAACGGATGATGCCACATTCTCGTTTGGCAAATGCTCAGATTAAAAGGCTACGCATTTTCGCTGGCACTGAGCACAATATGGATGCTCAAAAACCGATTGCTGTAAATATTTAGTTTTCAAGAGGTATAAGACACAATGACTTTATTACAAGAAAAAGTTGCCACAGGGCGACGAAAAACCGCTGTCTCTTCTGTTCGTTTAAGAAAAGGAACAGGAAAAATCGATGTCAATGGACGCGAGTTCGAGGCATATTTCCCTGTAGATATTCAACGCCAAACAATACTGGCACCGTTTAAGGCGATTGGTGGAAACAACCAATTTGATATCATTATCCGAGTAAAAGGTGGTGGAATCGAAGGGCAAGCAATAGCAACTCGCTTGGGTCTCGCTCGTGCGCTAGTGGACGAAAATGAGACTCTCCGTTCCGAATTCAAAGAACACGGTTACCTCACACGCGATTCCCGTAAGAGAGAGCGTGAGAAATATGGACGTGCTGGAGCTCGTAAGCGTTACCAATTCTCCAAACGTTAATCTCTATCGTTTCGTTTGGTGCATTCGAATTCAACGCAAAGGCGCAAAGACGCAAAAGCGCAAAGCCTTCGGCTACTTTAATACGAGTAGCCGAAGGCTTTGCGCTTTTGCGTCTTTGCGTCTTTGCGTTGAATTCGAATGCACCCCCGCATTTAACCCTATTCGCGTTTTTGCGTTAAGGTCCTGACAGAAGGTGTTTTAATGCTACTGCCAGGTCGGGAAATAGAAAGGCATAGCCAGCCTGTGTCAACCGCGATGGTTCGACACGAGTACTATTCAATAACAACTGCCCAGCCATCTCTTTTCCCATAAGCAAATTTAATGCAAACGCAGGAACTGGCAAGATTGCAGGGCATCCGAGCGTACGAGCTAATATAGCTGTAAAAACAGAATTTGTGACCGGATAGGGGGAAACGACATTATAGGGCCCTTCAATCGTTTGATTTGTTGCAGCAAAAAGAACGACCCCCATCAAGTCGTCAATGGTAATCCAACTCATATACTGCTGGCCACTCCCTAATCTACCTCCAAGCCCCCATTTGAAAATAGGGAGCATTTTAGCCAAAGCTCCTCCTTTTGCAGACAAGACAATACCGAAACGAAGATTGACAGTGCGAATCTTGCTGTTTTTTGCAGGAAGAGTTGCGGCTTCCCACTGCTCACAGACATCAGCGAGAAAATTTGTCCCATGATGAGTATATTCATTACAATAAGAAGTTCCCTTGTCACCATAAATGCCAATTGCGGATGCAGAAATGAAACAACGAGGAGGAAATTTTAATTTGGAAAGAACCTCAGATAAAAACAGTGTACTTCCTACTCTACTTTCAAAGATACGCCTCTTTTTTTCTGTTGTCCATCGTCCCGAAGCAATATTTTCCCCTGCAAGGTGAATGACCACATCGAAATGCTCTAATAATGATGGGTTGATGATTTTTTTTTGGGGATCCCAAAAGATTGCATTTTGACTTAAGTTATCCTGATAACGGACAAGGCGCCACACTTCATGTCCCAATTTTTGCAAAAAAACAACTAATTCACTTCCGACAAATCCGGAAGATCCGCTGATGAGAATTTTCATTTTTTTTCCTGTAAAGCTAAAACCTGTGAACATGGCGATGGCAATAAGGCTCCCCACCTAATTTATCGTAATAACGTTGATGGTATTCTTCCGCTGGATAAAATGGCATTGCGGGAACTATTTCCGTTGTTGGCACTTGCATCTTATTTGAAAGAAACCCCATTAGTTTCAACGCGGTAGATTTTTGCTCAGGAGTGAAGTAAAAAATCGCTGAACGGTATTGACTTCCTATATCTGGTCCCTGCCTATTATGCTGAAAGGGGTCGTGGATTTCAAAAAAATATTTCGTAAGCTTCTCATAGCTAATGATTTTCGGATCAAAGATAACCTCTACAGCCTCTGCGTGGCCTGTGGTACCTCCGCAGACCTCATGATAGGTGGGGTTTTCGACTTCACCTCCAACATAACCAGCAATGACTTTAATGACTCCTTTTACCTTGCTCATCAGATGAGCAACACCCCAGAAGCATCCGCCGGCAAATAATGCACGTTGACATCCATCTGGAGAAAACAATGGTACAAAGGACAAAGAGATCGAATTTACACAATGTCTTACATCTTTTGGAGTGAATCCTTCCCCTTCAAAAACATGTCCGAGGTGAGCTCCGCAGTTGCTACAAAGAATTTCTATACGCCTTCCATCGCTATCTACTTTTTTTTCCACAGCGCCATCAATTGCATCGTCGAAGCTAGGCCAGCCGCAGTGAGAAGTAAATTTATCTTGGGAGAAATAGAGAGGAGCATCACAGCGACGGCAGACATAAACCCCTGGCGCTGCATGTATATAATAACAACCGCTTCCAGGAGCTTCCGTCCCCTTTTGCTCAATGATCCGATCTTCTTCCTGTGATAATTTATGATATCGTTTCATAACTGTACACTATACAAAATTGTTGATATAAAGCAAGTTTTTTGTACGCATAACTATGCATAAGCACGGAAACGCAAAGACGCACGGTTGACGCTATGCATAACAATTCAACGCAAAGGCGCAAAGACGCAAAGCCTTCGGCTCCCTCAGAGTTCAGGGTAGAGTAAGTGGCATTGTTAAGTGATTGCTTCGCAAGCTCAGCAATCAATTAATCCTTCTAAATGGGGCCCCTGGGGCCCCATTTAGAATGATTTCTTTTTAAGATCCGAGCTTGCGAGGAACTTAAAAAGTGTAGCATCAAATAATTCCCTCTTGTTCTAAGGGAACCGAAGGCTTTGCGTCTTTGCGCCTTTGCGTTGAATTGTTATGCATAACGTCAACCATGCGCCTTTGCGTTGAATTATGGACTTATGGGTAATAGATGCGCACGCGGGCACGATAAAGTAGTGAACGCAGACAGCATTTTCATCTTGATAGACACGCTATTTTCTTGTATTATCATCTCATGACAAATCCTTCTACCGAACAAAAAACAACTCCGATGATGCTTCAATGGCACGCCTGCAAAAAGAGTGCTGGCGATGCGTTGTTATTCTTTCGAATGGGAGATTTCTACGAAGCTTTTCATGAAGATGCTGTTGTAATGGCTCGGGAGTTAGAGCTGACTCTAACGAAGCGACAAGAGATTCCAATGTGCGGCATTCCGCATCAGTCTTACGAGATTTACCTCGATCGTTTGCTTGCTAAAGGATATCGAGTTGCTGTAGCAGAACAAACGGAAGACCCTCGCGCTGCAAAAGGGCTAGTTCGACGAGAAATAATACGGGTGGTAACGCCTGGGTCTCTGATTACCTCCTCTCTCCTTTCCGAGGGGGCTAATAACTTCATTGCTTGTGTCACGCGCGTTGGACAGTTGTTTGGATTTGCCGTTTTAGATTTGACGACAGCAGATTTTCGTGTCATTGAAGTCGACAATGAACAAGACTTATTAAATGAAATTTACCGTTTTAAACCGGCAGAATTTGTCCTTTCACCTAAGATTAAAGAGAAACACTCCCCTCTATTTGATGAGGTGGGCAAAAATTACAACACGCTATTCAGCACCTATGATGATTGGAGATTTGAGCACCAAACGGCCCATGATTTTTTGATTAACCATTTCAAGGTCAAATCGCTAGATGGTTTAGGACTCCGAGGTATGGTAGCGGCTATCAACGCTGCTGGAGGGATTCTTAGTTACCTTCAAGAAAGCCTTTCCCTTTCAATTTCCCATATTACTGAGATCGTCATCTATTCAACGACTCATTTCATGGCTATCGATCGAGCCACGCAGCGCCATTTAGAACTTACAGAGTCCCTTTACGATGGAGTATCAAAGAAAAACACTTTGCTAGATGTGTTAGATCATACCCACACCCCTATGGGAAAGAGGTTACTACGTCAATGGGTCAAACAACCTCTATTAAATCTTCCTGCAATCATTGTCCGTCAAGACGCTCTTGCTACTCTTTATGAAGCACCTTCTTTAGCTTCTCTTTTAGAAAATGTGCGCGACTTAGAACGGCTTTCGATAAAAATCACTTCAGGATATGCCTCTCCGCGTGATTTAGTCGCTTTGAAAAATTCCTTCCATTCAATACCGGAAATAAAAATTGCTCTTCAGCGCCACACGAGCAAATCAACTCTTCTAAATGATGAAGAACAATCGATTGAAGTGCTAGAAGGAATGGTCCAGCTTATCCATAAAGCAATCGAAGATGCCCCCCCCGTTCGCATTAACGACGGGAAAGTTTTCCGCGATGGATACTGTCCAGAACTCGACGAGCTACGAGAGATCAACCTAAATAGCAAAGCGTGGCTTGCGCGTTACCAGGAAGAGCTTAAGAAAACGACTGGCATTAAGACTCTTAAGGTAAGTTTTAATCGGATGTTTGGTTATTATATCGAGGTAAGCAAAGGGCAAGCTGAAAAAATGCCCGAGACTTTCCAAAGACGCCAGACGCTCGTCAATGCAGAGCGTTTCATCACACCGGAACTTAAGGCATATGAAAACAAAGTCATGCACGCTGAAGAGCGAATCGCTGCGATTGAAAATGAATTATTCATCTCTCTACGTCAAGAAATCGCTGCTTATGCTCTTTCGATACGCCGAACGGCACATGCATTAGCAAACATTGATTGCCTCCACAGCCTTGCTACGGCTGCTCGTAAGTATGGGTATGTGCGTCCTTTCGTCGACGCTTCTAACACACTACGCATCATTGATGGCCGTCATCCTGTTATTGAAGCAGCACAAACCACAGAACGCTTTATTCCAAACGACACCCACCTGGATGGGGAATCGCAACGGCTACTGCTGATTACGGGTCCTAACATGGCAGGAAAATCGACCTATATCCGTCAGGTCGCAATGATAACGATCATGGCGCAAATAGGATCCTTCGTACCTGCTACAGAGGCTCAGATTGGCATCGTCGACAAGGTTTTCTCTCGCATTGGCGCTAGCGATGATCTGTCGCGAGGGCATTCGACATTCATGGTTGAAATGACGGAGACAGCGAATATTCTCAATAACGCCACATCCCGTTCTCTTGTTATTCTCGATGAGATTGGACGGGGCACAAGCACCTATGATGGGATTTCTATTGCCTGGGCTGTGGCAGAATATCTCCTTCTTACAGAAGGGCGAATGGCAAAGACGTTATTTGCTACCCACTATTGGGAGCTTACCAAACTAGAAGGAAAAATCCCAGGAGCTGTTAATTATAACGTCGCAGTGCATGAGACTGCAGATGGGGTGATCTTTCTAAGAAAAATCATTCGAGGTGGCACAGATAAAAGCTATGGAATCCACGTTGGACGTCTGGCGGGACTCCCCTCTTCCGTAATTACGCGAGCGCAAGAGATTCTGATTCATTTAGAAGAGAATGCAAATCGAAAAAGTGCCTTTGAGCCCGTATCTGCAAAGCTTTCCCATCCACAAAAAAACAAAAACAAACTCCCAGCAAATTCCATCCAACTTTCCTTCTTCGGTTAAGGACAAAGTAAAATAACAGGATAAACAGGATCGGCTTCGCCGGCAGGATAAAGAGTTTTATCCTGCCGGCGAAGCCGATCCTGCTTATCCTGTTATTTTATTTTGCCCTTGGCGTCCCTTGTCCTTTATTATCAGGCAGATAAGATCTCTGGAATGAAAATTCATATTTTTATATTGACAATTTGAAATGAAAATGCGAAACAGAGAATTGTCCACAAACTTAATAAAAAAGGAGACCTTATATGCCACAAAAAGCACCACAACCAAAAGCCCCACCTCAAGCAAAACCAGCAAGCAAGCCTCAACAGCCTGCAAAATCTCCAGCTGGTTGCGCGTCTGCTTGCAGTACTCCTGCTCAGAAAAAAGCTGGAAAATGGTAAAGCTTTAAAGTTCCCTTGTAGAGCGACTCTACAAGGGACTTTTTCTATTATTTTTCTGCTGCATAGTGCATCAGTTCAATTCTTGTATTTGGGAATCCTTTAGCTAGGATTTGTGCTGCGTGCTCCCCTTTATTAGCCATTTCATCTGCTTGTTCCAATGTAATTAAAGAAACAACATCAGAGGCTTGATTATTTCCAGCGCCTTTCCATTGAAGTGGAAATGGAGCCACTTCTTTACTGCCCGGAGCCGAGCGGCTCATGATCATATATTTAGTCGATTGGATGGCTTTTTCAATAGCACTTGCAGAATTAATCGCCACAAATCCCTGATACCCCTCTTCCTCTGCGCCGACATTCCAGTACTCGCTAGGCGAATTCTCTATATTGTAATAGGCTTCTGTACGCGCAGCTATTGCTGCAGCGGCTAAAGCCTCTGGAGCCAACGGTCTACGAAACTGATGCGAGAGAGTGGCTGAAAGATATTCTTCAATCGAAACTTGATTGACAACACTGATAGCGCCTCCGATGTCATACACATAAATAGGTCCATGGTACTCGATTCCATCCACCATAATCGTCGAAGCTTCTTCATCAGGGACGATCATCAGCTGGTAAATACCTGGAAATTCTTCTCCCCATTTAATCCCGTCATTAGTCGCCTGAACGAATTTGCGTTTCCCGATAAAACGGGTGGTAATGTGATCTCCTGTATGTGGATCAAATAGCTTGTATTTGCCTTTAACTTCTACAACAGCCCCTACCTTGTCATGAGCGACTAGGACTTTTATTTTTGGAGGCGTTGGCTCTGTCGGTTTACGAAAAAAATCTGAAACTGTATCTATCAATCCAGCTTCCACAGGCGCTGCGAGTGGAGAGAGGGCTAGCACGAGAGTTAATAGTTGTATCATCATATTAAGTTACTCCGTTAAAAATATTTATAAAATTCGATTATATTCTTCCCATGTGTTGGTATGCCTGAGCAGTCAATTCCCGACCACGAGGCGTCCTTTTTAAAAAACCTTGCATCACTAGGTAAGGTTCATGCACTTCTTCAATTGTCGAAGATTCCTCTCCTACGGCGGCGGCGATTGCATTTAAACCTGCTGGTCCTCCCTGATAATGATCTATAAGCACCTCTAGAATGCGTTTATCCATCTCATCAAGGCCTTTCTCATCAATTGATAGCATATTAAGAGCTCGGTTAGCAACGTCTTTGTCGATGACATTACCAGTATGCATCTGAGCGAAGTCGCGCACCCAACGCAACAAGTTGATTGCCACACGTGGGGTGCCGCGTGAACGGGAGGCTATCTCCATGGCTGCAACTGGATCTAAGGTGAGGTTGAGAATACATCCTGTTCGCTGTAAAATTTTGGCAATGAGTTGCGGTTCGTAGTAGTCGAGTCGACAGGTAAATCCAAAGCGAGAACGAAGTGGAGCAGAAAGCAACCCCACGCGCGTTGTCGCTCCAACCAATGTGAATTTATTTAGCTTTACCTGCACGCTACGAGCGCTTGGTCCGCTGTCGAGCATGATATCAAGCACAAAATCTTCCATAGCCGGATATAAATATTCTTCAACGGAGCGGTTTAAACGGTGAATTTCATCGATAAACAAAATATCTCCCGTCTGGAGGTGGGTCAGAATGCCGGCGAGATCGCCTGCTTTTTCAATGACAGCTCCCGAAGTCACGACGATTTTACTGCCCATCGATTTTGCCAGGATATTAGCTAAAGTCGTTTTGCCAAGACCTGGTGGACCACTAAACAGACAATGTCCAAGAGGTTCGCTGCGTATTTTGGCAGCACCAATGATCACTTCGAGGCGTTCAAGAATTGAATCTTGACCCAAAAAATCCTTTAACGATTGTGGTCTAAGCGGTATTTCAAATGACTCATCTTCTTTCGACAGTGATGATTCAATAAACGTTTTATTCATATTGATTGCTTTTCCTAAGCAAAAAGGCCTAATGCATTTAAAAATACAAGAACGATGAGCGCGGGTGCCGTATATTTAAAACAGACTAAAAAGTAGCGGTCGAGCCATCGATTCCGACTAAACACATCTTCAGCACCATCCTTAAGCTGGATAAGAGCATGTCTAGCCCCCCAGTACCAACCAACGAGCAACACTGCACACAGTCCACCCACCGGAATGAGGAATCCAGTTGCGAGGAAGTCCATTGCATTGATGATAGACATTCCAGCAAAGGTATAATCTTTCAACACACTATACGATAACGCAGCAGGAATTCCCAGCAAAAAAGCACCGAGACCGCAAATTAATACCGCGGGCTTCCGTTTCCATCCCCACTCATCGATCAAGTAGGCAACCGTCGGTTCCATCGCTGATATTTCAGATGTTAGAGCAGCTAGTACGACGAGGAGGAAAAATAGCACTGCGATCCCATGTCCCCACTGCACTTGACTGAAGACCCAAGGGAGGGTATTAAAAATCAGGGCGGGACCTGAATCTGGTTCTATTCCGACTGAAAACACGATGGTGAATACAATAATAGCGGAGAGAAGAGAGACGACTGTATCCATAATGACAACAGGAACACAGCTAGCTAATAAATTCTCGTGGCGTCCCAAGTAACTACCGTATGTCACCATGGTACCCTGTCCGAGGCTCAACGTAAAAAACGCCTGTCCTAACGCCATTAAAAAAGCTTGAGGAGTCAATGCACTCCAATCTGGGGTCAGTAAAAAGAGTAGTCCCTCGCCTGCGTTATTTAAAGTCAGCCCATGAATTGCCAGCACAATTAAGACACCAAACAACATTGGCATCATGATTTTATTTCCCCGTTCAATCCCCTTACGCACTCCGAAAAGAAGGACGAGAGTACAAATGCATAGGAACAAAAAGTGGAACGAAAGTCCCCATAGAGGGTGGCTAATCAGCGCCTGATGATGTTCTGCGACAGCCTCTGTGTTTGGAAATGAAGAGATGTGGCCACCAACCGCCTCGAATAAATAACCGAGAATCCAACCTGCAATGGCACTGTAAAAAGCGCTGACGAAAAAACCCGTGGCGATGGTGAATTTGCCGGCCCATCCCCAAGGGGCACTGCCTAGTTTTTTAAACGCCCCTGCTGGACTCGTTTGGGTTGTACGGCCAATGAGAATTTCGGACATAAAAACAGGAAATCCAATGAGAAACAAGCATAGCAAATAGACGATGATAAATGCAGCTCCCCCATTTTGACCAACAATGTAAGGGAAACGCCAGATATTGGCCAAACCAACAGCAGAACCGGCAACAGCAAAGATAAATCCAATGCGCGATCCCCACGCTCCTCTAAGAGTCATAATAAGCTTCCCCCCGTTCTCCTCTAATTGGCATGAGTATAAATAAGGGGGAAGATAAGATCAATCGGAAATCACAAAAGAATGGGGAGCTGGCTTGGACGGCACAAAATGCCACCCCAACCCAACCCCAATATGACAATATTATTTAGATTGCAACATTGCGTAGCCCATATTAGCTACTCCTACAGCGATGCTAACGACTCCCAGGGTAATTAAAGCAATTTTACACCTTTGCTTCCCTTCATAATTTTTTACAATACCTGAACGAGAGTCTGTCTGTATTGAAGTCCTTCTTATCTTGCGCTTCATCACTGGTTTTGCCACACTGCACTGTCTTTTGGCTAATATAATGGTCGCTATTCCCGCGGCAATTAAAGCTCCCCCAGTTTTAAACTCAGCATTACAATTAGGATTATTTAAACAAGGCTCGACATATTGTTTTAAAGAATTTATTTGTCTCCCCCCAGATGCCAATAATGAGTTTCCTCCGTCTGCAACCCAAGATTTCCACCCAGATACAGATGTTCCAATACTGTCATAGCCTGCATTAGCCGACTCTCTAACATAGCTTACAAACTGGCTCCCATATGTGACCAAATTAGTTCCAAATGCATATAAACCCATAAAAAACCTCCAAATTATTATTTATTTCACAACAAAAAAAAATGATTATATCATAGAAACATTTTTTTACAACTCTAAATTAACACTCTAAATTAACGATTAACACTCTAAATTAACGGGAATTAACAGGAGTGAGGGTCAGGCCTGCAAGTCTGCAAGTTAATCGTGGTAGTAGTGGGGGTCAGGCTCTCATTATTAACTTGCAGAC
>JABDDS010000012.1 GCA_013287465.1 Chlamydiota bacterium
CCTGTGAAAGCTCTAAGATCGAACGTCCTTATTCCTCTTTACCATCGACACTCGGAAAAATGATTGCACGGGTAGAAAGTCTTCATCTGGAACTTTCAAAAAAGGGCAACGGCCAAGATGTAGTTCAACGGAAAGATGAACTCGCCGCGTTTGGAATAGAATTACAAGCAATGAACAAATCGATTTTTGACAAATATCTAGCATTCATAAAAACACAAGAAGAGGAACCGACACTGTCTGCAGTTATACAACAAGGGATAGATCAAAAAAGGATAGATGAAGAATCTTTTAACAAGCATTTAGCATTGGTAAAAAAATTTCAAATCCTCAGTAAATGTTAAAAAAATTGGGCTTTGTTCACTTGTACAAGGAAACTACAGGCCATTTAGTTATTTATACTGGGGGGGGCGGTGAATTTACCCCTCTGTGTTCTCTGTGCCTCCGTGTTTCAAAAGATAGAAACACAGAGGCACAGAGAACACAGGGAGATGGCCGAAAATGTGAGCAAGGTCGATTTATGGTTTCGGAAATTTTTTCTTAAATTCCGCCAGACGATTAGCTAAAAATCTTTGGTCTTGCTCGTCGTAGCCTTTAAGAAAAATGTTATCTTTATGAAGCTTATCGTTCACAAAATCATAACCAAATACTGGTTGAGTGTTTCTTTCTAATTCGATACTTATATCCTTTTTATATACAAGCTTATATGTAGTGTTTTTATAAGTATACTCCGCTTCAAACAGACCGGCCTCATTCATAAATTCTTTAAATCTTTCCCAGATTTGAATTTGTTTTGAATGAGCTTGCTCGGGTCCGACAAAAATCGATGGCGCAGGTTTTTTTTGGGGAACCAGAGCCTGGGTACTTTGAGGAACCGAATTTGTAACCAAAATCCCAACACCTGCTGCTGCTGACAAAGCTTGAGGATTTGGAGCTGAAATCAAGGAACCTTGAGGTTTAAAAGCTGCAGCTTCCTTTTGTTGTGGACTTCCAGACAGTACCGAATCTCCTGCTGCAGCCGCTAAACGCATATGCTTTGGGATATACTTAACAAATTTAGGTTCAAATTCTGGGGTGTATTTAGCAAATCTAGGTTTCGATCTTGAAGCGGCTGCATGTCCTCCATTGTCAGGAGTTGCATCAGCTCTTTCTTGATTATTTTCTGGATAAAGCTTATTAAATGCAGTTTCTTTATGTCCTTTCAACAATTCTTTTAAAGATTTGTATCGATCTGTTTGATATGGACTTGTCATCAGGTCGCCGTTTTTCGTAAAATGCTGCAATGTTTTCTCATTAAATAATGTTATGATGTCCCGGTCCTCAAGATCGATGATTGCCGACCAAAGGAGTTTACGATTGTTTTCTTGATTTCCATTACCGTTATTGCACTCCCAAAGTGCTTGATATCCTCCTATTGTTCTGCCCATTTTAAAGACTGTTCCTGGTATTTCCTGGTTGATTTTAAAGAAATGTTTATACATTTGACGCAATTTAAACATTGGGCGAACATTAATCAAACCCTTTGGATTTGGCTCAAAAACTATAGAACAAAATTTTCGAACTTTAGAACAAAATTCTGGAATTTTAGAATCAATAAAGTCGGCGCCACCAAAAAATTTAGTAAAGTTGGCGTCACCAAAAAATCCAGTGACTAATTCACACGGAAAATTGATATCTGAGTCTTTATAATGAACTGTAAAATGAACACGACCAATCTGATCATATCTTTCGAAGACCTGAAATTCATCTGAGTCTATTCTTGTGGATGCAAGCATAAAAATTCCTCTTTTTTTAGTTATTAATTAATACTAAAATAAAATTGACTTCTATTTACTTTAGTAAGTTGAATTTGTTAGATTATAAACTATCAGAAGTTACGCATTATGCACAAGTTGAAATTTTTTAATTCACAGAAAGGTCCTCAGGGATCATGGAGAGTTGGGCGTACTTGCCCCCCATTTCACGTAGGACTGTAGACCACAATTTATCGGGGGTCACATAAAAGACAAATCGCTTCGACCCAGGGTGGATAAACCAATTGCCATCGAGAAATTCCCTTTCAAGCTGGCCTGCTTCCCAGCCTGTATAGCCGAAACAGAGATCGATTGGAGGGCCATTTTCATCGCTGATAGCCTCTTGGAGGAACTGCAAATCGCCCCCAAGATAGACCCCCTCACATACTTGAAGAGTCTGCTGAGGGATTCTATCTGAAGTGTGAAGAAGCATCATTTGATTTGTTTGTAAAGGGCCTCCAGAGCGAATTCCCACATTTTTGTTGGATAAATTATGAATGTTGATAATTTCTTCAGGTAGCTCCATATCGAGATTTTTATTTACCATCAAACCAAACGATCCATTAGCAGTATGTTCACAGACGAGGATGATAGAACGGGAAAATATACCCATATCAACATCAGGAGAGGCGATTAAAAACGTTCCTTTTTGAATGTGAGAATAGGGCATATGTTCCATATTAAACTCCTAAGGGGTTGGGCAATAATAATTTTGTTCACACGGCTGACAATAGGGAGCTGGGCCGAGTTCTGTTTCGTGAACACTCGTTTCAACTATTTGCGTGTTGTAGAGGCGCACTTCCTCTTCTAGCATGCTGACACGGCGCATGAGTTCAGAGAAGACTTTTACATATTCTCCATTATGAAGCAGATCAGTGCAGTAGGGATCAGCGCTTAATTGATTTAATACCAGATAAACGCGAGAGATGGAAGTAGAAATTTGATCGACCTCATCATTGAAGTAATTATGAAATTCTTGTGGGGTACGCAATTGCTGTAGCAAATTGAGGCGACGTGCCCTTAAACGCTGCCATCCTTTGTCTGAGTGGAACAGCAGCCCATAATGATTGACATCGTCTACAGTCGTTTCTAATTTACTCATGATCGAATTCGTCCGTAGATAAATCTCATCACTCATTAACAGTCTTCCTAAAGTCCCCTCTCCTTTTGAGATTTTGGTAACGATCCCTTGAATCCCATGAATTGTCGCATCTATATTTTCCCATGAAGCATTTACCTTTTGGCTTATAGAATGAATGTTGGCCAATGTATCAGAAAGCTCTTTTGGTTTATTTAGAGATGCGGTAATCGACTCGACATTTTCAATTGAATGGGTAATTTTTTCTACTAGTTTGGAATCGTGCACCTCATTGATCACCCCTGTTATGCCATCTAAAACTTTCTGGAATTTGGCAGAAATCATGCCGATTCCTTTCAATGTATCTTCTACGGAAGCTGTTTCTTGAGCAAACATGACCTCATTATCAACACGAACTAGTTTTTCCCCTGGTCTTGGGGCAAAAGGAGAAATTTCGACATATTTCTCACCCAACAACCCCGATGTGCGTGCGCTGATTTTATCGCTGTTGTACACATCGACGCTAGAATCGACACGCAATGTTAAATCATAGAGGAACACGCGTCCATTTGCATCTGTGGGCCCAGCTCTTCCCATTTCAATTTCTTTAATTCCCACCACTTCCCCTACTGGTCTTCCTGCATAAGTCACTCGAGTGCCAATCGTGAGTTTGTCGATATCTGTGAAATGGACATTTAAGACTTTGCGATTGTCACCGGTGCTTGGGTTTAAGAACATAAAGCTTAGGACCACAATAGCGGCAGCTGCCGACACAAAGATTCCGATCATAAGATTTTTAAATTGATCAGCCATTTTATCGAGCTCCTAACGATTTATGAGTAAGAATTGCATTTTCGAAAAACGCTTGAAGACGAGGGTCTTCAATTTGAAAGAACTCATCTTTAGGGGCTATCTGCACTATTTTACCCTTATCATGAAAAGCGATTCTATCTCCTACTTCCATAGCAGAACGAATATCATGAGTGACAACGATACTTGTTGTTTTTAATTCTTTCTTTGTTTTGTTGATTAACCCATTGATCTGCATTGCTGTGATTGGGTCTAATCCGGTTGTCGGTTCATCGTATAAAAGGATTTTGGGAAGATAAATCGCAACGCGCGCCAACGCCACCCTTTTACGCATTCCTCCTGAGAGGTCTGAAGGCATTTTTCTTTCTACATTCTTCAAATCGACCATATTCAGAGCTTCGACGACGCGTCTCTGAATCTCTTTTTCCGATAATTCACGATGGTGCTGCCTAAGATAGAAGGCAACATTCTCGCCGACATCCATTGAATCAAAGAGAGCGGCCCCCTGAAACAACATCCCCATGCTACGCGTTGCATTAAAACGCTGATACATGCTTAGGTCTGAGATCCGTTTTCCATCGACCTCGATAAACCCTTTATCAGGCGTTTCTATACCGATAATCTGGCGTAAAAGAACACTTTTACCTACTCCTGAGCGCCCAAGAATGACGAGGGTTTCCCCTTCGAAGATATCGAGGTCCAACCCCATTAAAACTTGTACTTTGCCGTTGTCATAGGCTTTCCAGAGATCGCGAACGATAATTAACCTAGAAACTGCTGTTTCTAGGTTTAATGATTTTTTGGGTTTTTCTTGATCTGTCATGCCCAAAACCACCTGCTAATAAATTCATTAATGTAGTCATACGAGCTGTTAAGAGCAAGGGTTAATAGGAAGTTAATAATCAAAATAACGGAATAACAAATGACGACACTATTTGTTGTCGCTCGACCGACCCCAGCAGCACCACCTTTGGTCGTCATTCCTCGGAAGCACGAAATCGTCACAATGATAATGCCAAAGACTAACCCCTTAACGACGCCGCTGATACAATCAAAAACGGTGATATGTATCGGCAAAGGATCGAGGAACGCATTTGAAGCCATCCCGTAGTAATCGACAGCGATCATGTATCCACCAATAATTCCCATGATGGAACTAAAAATTGTAAGAATAGGAAGCATGGCGGTGCCCGCAATAAAACGAGGGGCAATTAAATAACGAAGTGGATCGACTGCCATGGAGCGCAAGGCATCTATTTGTTCCGTCACCCTCATTGTTCCTAACTCCGCGCACATTGAAGCCCCCACCCTTCCAGTAACCATAAATGCCGTGAGAACGGGACCAAGCTCCACTATCATCGCTTTAGACACCATCAAGCCTGTGGCGCTGGCGAGGCCTTTATCGGAGAGCTGAAAAAACGATTGCGCTGCAAGGACCATTCCGGTAGAAAATCCTGTGATAGCAACAACGGGAAGCGACATGACCCCCACTTCATACATTTGATCTCGGACCAAAGAAAATTGAGGAGGACGTCTAATAGTGATCCAAATGACCTTTAGAATCATTTGAATATAAGCACCAAGAGATTCAAATGCCCTTGCTAATTTTGAGTTCATATTTCCTTTTGAGCCTTTTCCGGATTCTAAGAAACATGCGATTTTAATTCAATAGACTTCCTTAGACTAAAAGGACAAAGGACCTTAAGGACGCCAACGACCTTAAGGACACCAACGACATTCTGTTTACATGTCCTTGGTGTCCTTAAGGTCGTTGGCGTCCTTAAGGTCCTTTGTCCTTTTAACTCAGCTTGTATAAAGCATCAAGATTTTAGATCTTGATGAACCCTTGGCCTGGGCCTGGCTTGTTGCCTTGCATTGGCTGTGGCGCAGACTGAGCTGGCTTACCGGCAGTAGAACCTTCGTCGCGTCCTTCGGAGATTTCTGCACAGATTTTGCGCCATTTTTCTACGGTTTCGACATATAGAGGAGCAAATGCACGGAGAGCTGAGGAGACCGCATGTTCCATATCAAGGGTGCAGTGGATAAGAATCAACCCTTCTTTAACGGCAACTCCAACGCCACCTCCGGCCATTTGTCCGCCTAGCATTGACCCCTCTAGCAGGCGTTCGTATAAACGCAATCTAGTTTTATCGTCACGTGGAAGTCCGTCTAATAGAGGAGAATATAAATAAAGACGTTTAGAATTTGGTTCATAGGTCAAATGGAGAGAAAACTCGTCATCAATTCCTAAAATACAGGTGTTATTTTCATCAAAAACTAATCCTTCAAGATTTAGCTCTTTGCCAAACTCCTTAAGATTTTCTTTAGCATTTTCAAAAGACATATACCCTCCTGGGGGTTGTAGAGACACTATACCATTTACATAGCGTCGTTGGTTAAATCATTTTCATTGTGCATTCGATCACACACCGGTTTTCCCCAATTATAAATATATTTGGATATATACACAAGAGTCTTTTTCCTTATCCGAGCCCGTGACCGAGACCGAAATAAACTTTAGACACATTCAGCAGGTTGCTGAATTCGGCTTTCCCATCCCTTGATATATTCTAGTAATTGGTCTTTATTCGGTTTTGTTTTTAGGAAATCTAAAGTTGCTGCCTGGCTACTCAAATGAGCAATTTTTGCCAGTAAATGCAGATGGCGCCTATCGTTGCTAGCGAACAAAAAGAACAGAGTGTCAACAGGTTTGCCGTCAAAGGCACCATAATCAGCCGGTTTAGCTGGGAATACAACAGCGACAGCATCTACGTTAGCATGTAGAAAAAAGTCTCTCGTATGAGGAATCGCAATGCCGTTATTCAATGCGGTTGGTTGTAGTGCTTCCCGCTCAAGAAGAAGTTTACTCACAATTTCTGCATCAATATTGAGGTTAAGAGCTATTTGTTTTGTTGCTGCGCAGATCAACTCCTCTTTTGTCTCTCCTGGGACATTATAAAAAAGCCCCCCTTTGTGAATGGCGCGATAAAGACTAAACTGCTTACTTCCGCCTATAGGTGATTTAGAGGCAATAGACTCTTCGTCGAGGAGATCTTCATTAAATGATAGAGATGTGTTGTTGTGTTTACCTGTTTTGTGCGCCATCACCCAATCCTCGATTTCGACTTGATTAAAGCGGTACTGTTGATTAATCCGGTAGGTAGGGATTTTCCCATCGGCAAGCCAACGTCTGACGGTGCTTTCCGATACATTTAACAATTCAGCTACATCTTTAATTTTCAGATCCATAATAACCTCTAATTAAAAGATCTATATTAATTTCGAAAGAGGTCCACTATCTCTTGCTTTGATTTCGTGGATAGTATTTTCTTTCGTATCCCTTCATCTTTTATAGCACTTGTGAGGCCCGAGAGAAGTCGCAAATATTCTGTCTGTTTACCATCAGGCCCACCGACCATAAAGACAATGCGAACTGGAGCTCTATCGATAGCTTGCCAGTCTACTCCCTTTGACAAAATTCCTATTGCGATAAAAAAGCCTTCACAATCAGAAAGTTTTGCATGAGGGATTGCTGTTCCCATTCCCACTCCTGTAGAAACTATTTTTTCTCTTTCGATGATTGCATTATAGAAAGTCGATTTATCATGCAACCGACCTTCCTTGTAAATCACATCGACAAGGGTTCCAATAACCTCATCACGAGAGGAAGCATCCAAAAAAATGACCAATTGAGGATCTAGGTAATCAAATACATCGCTTACATCACTCATAAATGCCTAATTTGTCCCCGTATGTCCAAATCCCCCGTCTGCTCGTTTTGTTTGTGTAAGTTCCTGAACGTAAACAAAATTAGCCTGCACAACAGGTGTTAACACAAGTTGAGCGATGCGCATTCCTGGGGTCACGATAAAAGTTTCTTTTCCGTGATTAATTAATATAATTTTTACTTCTCCGCGGTAGTCTGCATCAATTGTTCCTGGTGTATTCAAGACCCCTATTTGATTTTTAGCCGCCAGTCCACTTCGTGGGCGCACCTGGATTTCATACCCCAAGGGAATTGCAAATTGGAGTCCAGTAGGGATTAGGCGCGACTCCCCCGGTGGAATATGTATAGGTTCCCGAATAAAAGCCTTTACATCGGCTCCTGAAGCTCCTTTTGAGGCATATACAGGTAATTCAACACCTTCTTGTACAATCGTTTCTAGATCTACTAGCTCGTGAGATTCGTCTTCCATTGTCATTTTTTCTTCGTTTGATTTTTATGATTTTCGTTTTATTTTTTCACTGTTTGTGGAAGAGGAAGCATGGTTAAAAAACGATAGCAGCTCTCCAAGTTTATCTTTTAACATCCGTCGATTTACAATACAATCTATCATTCCATGCTGCAAGAGAAATTCTGATTTTTGTGCTCCCGGCGGTAGTTGATGCCCGATAGTCTGCTCGATCACTCGTGGTCCAGCAAAACAAATAAGGGCATTAGGCTCTGCAATGATGATATCCCCAAGCGAGGCAAACGATGCAGTCACTCCCCCTGTTGTAGGATTTGTAAGTACTGATATGTAGGGCATTCCAGCTTCGCTTAATTTAGCTAATGCCGCGGATGTTTTTGCCATTTGCATTAAAGATAGGACAGACTCTTGCATACGCGCTCCTCCGGAAGAGGAGACGATGATCACTGGAAGATTTTCTTTGATGGCGTGTTCGATGATGAGCGTGAGCCGTTCTCCCACGACAGATCCCATTGATCCTCCCATAAAATTGAAATCCATCACTCCGAAAGCGACTCGGTTTCCATCAATTTTACCGACCCCTACGACGACGGCTTCATTTCGTCCCGATTTCTTCTTAGCCGACTCTAATCGAGAGACATAGGATTCTGTGTCGACGAAATGCAACTGATCGACAGCATCCAAAGCGGAAAACATCTCTTGAAAAGAATCGGGGTCGATTAAGCTGTTGATTCTCTCATCTACTGTTAGGCGGTAGTGGTAGTCGCATTTTGGGCAACAGTTCCCATTTTGCTCGAGCTCATTGGTGTGAATCAACTCATTGCAGTGGGTGCATTTAAGCCAGCCACTAAACCCATCTTTTTTGGTTGTCTGGATTTTAATTTTAGGCTTACTACGAGAAAAAAGACCCATTGCGCATTCAATCCTTATTAAAAATTAATGAGACGCTTTCGAAAAGCGTTCGGCGACATTCTTCCAATTGACAATGCCCCAAATAGCCTTTACGTAGTCAGCGCGCACATTTTTGTATTGGAGATAGTAAGCATGCTCCCAGACGTCAATTCCGAGGAGAGGAATAAATCCTGTGATTGCAAGGGGGTCTTGATTATCGCAAGTGGTGATTTCTAATCTTCCATTGGCTTTATTGTATCCTAGCCATGCCCATCCGGACCCTTGAACACCTACAGCCGCTGCGCTTATTTTTTCAACGAATTTATCGAAGGAACCGAATTCTTTGTCGATGATCTTGGCCAATTCCCCATCTGGCTTTCCTCCGCCTCCTTTTCCAACAGGAGCCAGGTTAGTCCAAAAAATTGAATGGTTAACATGACCGCCGCCGTTAAATTTGATCGCTTTTTGCAAGGCGATTTGTGCAGCGATGTCTCCTTTAGCTTCTGCGTCGGCAAGCAACTCCAATGCTTTGTTGAGGTTGGCGACATAAGCGGCATGATGCTTACTGTAGTGGAGCGTCATAATTTCAGTGCTAATGACTGGCTCTAAAGCGTCTAATGAGTAAGGCAACTCGGGAAGGGTATGTTTTTGGGTCATGATCTTCTCCTTATTAGTGAGGTTTGCTTTGTTATTCTGGCGTACCATCACTAATTTAGCAAGCATCAATTCAAAACTCAACGTTTTTTTTCAGGAAAATAGGCTCATTGCGCAAATGAGTACCTAACAAGAAATAGTTTTATAACTACCATCCTCTCTTTGTGTTTTCGTGCCTTCGTGTCTTTGTGTTTAATTTTATAATTTTCCATGGCAATTTATGCTGACAACTGGTTAAGAATTAAACACAAAGACACGAAGGCACAAAGAGAGACGGTAGCCATAGAATTATCTTTTATAAAATACTCATTTGCGTGATGACCCAAAACTATGATGACCCAAAGCTATTGAAAAATTAATAGTAGATATGGTACAATTCTCTTTATTAAAACATGTTAACAATTATTTTTTATGAACCGTTTATCAAAAACAACAAATTATGTGGTTGATACTGCTTTACATGGCTGTACTCAGCTAGCACTTGCTGCGTCGGCATGTTCCTATGTCTTTTCTTTAGGGCTTATGCATACAAGTATTTTCCTTGAAACTTTAGAAATAGAAAATAAATTTTACGAATTCGACTCTAAACACTTTTCTAACACGTTTAATTTAATGATAGCGTCCGCAGTTTCTCTTTGTTTTTTTACGGTAATTGGACATTGTATTAGCCATCCGGTGAGACGTCAGAAGCTTCTTATCGATACTTTTTTGCTTCGTTACTCTCAACTAGCATGTTTTGCATCAGCGTGCTCCTTGGGTTTTTCTACGTGGCACATATATGCATATAAAACTATTTTTTATAAAAAATTAATGGCTTCTTTTAACATTGATGAAACTCTTCTGACTGAGGAGCTGAGAATATGGGGATCATCTTATTTTCCAGAAAAGTTCTCTAAATTTTTCTCTTTCACCCCTAATCTACAGCTAGCCTCCTTGGTTTCTACGCTTTTTTTTATGATAAGTTGGAGTTGTGTGTACTGTTCTGTTGGCTCTCGGAAGATAGAGCGGGAGTCTCTTCCGCTCGCGAAAAACAACAAGAAAATGTGTATTCAGAAAGAGGAATTGAATCGGGGGCTCCTTCAAGAATCCCTACTTGATCAAACGGGGCATCAGCCGCAAGCTATTCCTTCCACCTGGCTTACAGCCCCTGGTATTGAGGACAACAGTTACTTATATTTTCCAAAATCTAACTCGAATCAACTAATTCAAACAAATTGATTCAAGCCTTAGAATTCAATTTTATCGCCAAAGAACTGCCTTTTTAAGGACGTTTTATAGTTGCAGGATCCGGCATTCCTTCAAGTGCAGGGAAACCTTTTTTAAAATTTTCCCATACACGTTCACGAGGAATTGATTGTGCTCCCGGGTGAGCTCGGTACCAAACTGAATCCGTATCATCAAGAACACGACAAAGTATTTCTGGCAATTTTGTATTGTCCAACAGGTTTTGCAGCTCTGCTTTTTTATTAACGCCCTTATGGAATGCACATTGTCCATATTTAGGGTCTTCATTAGCTAAAATTGTGATCATTTTTTTAAATATAAGAGCGGCATAACCAATTTCAAGGGGTATCATACCTAGGAATTCCACTCTGCTTGTATCGTAATTGCCGGTATCATGGATTTTTACACTGCTAATATAAGCATCACGTAGTGATGGATCCAAACTAAAAATGCGGTCTAAAATTTCTCGCTGAACTGCCATACTTGGCGACAATCTAAATGCCCCTCCGTCTGTACAACCAGTGTAACACACTGGATGCCTATCTAATATTTCGCTATAAATTCGAACCGCATTCCGAAATTGTTCTCTATCTCCCTGAGGAAGAATAGGTTCAGTCCCTGCAGGCTTTACGAATTTAGCAATGGCAGCACCGAAACGAGCAACGGAAGGGTCCACGGCAGGACCAGCAGCGGCAGAGGCAGGCTCTACGAGGACAAAACCTTCTATATCAATTTCATCTTCTATATCGACTTCAACAGGGGCAGCTTCGAGATCTTCAGCAGAAGAGCAAGCTTTGGTAAAAACATTTCCAGCAAACTTTTTGCAAAGAAGTCCACTATCGATGCATTTTGTTAAATTCTCTCGTACTTCCTTACTCAAAGCCCCTTTAGGTAATTCTTCAGCTAAAGCATACCCTCTTGGATTTAATTCGACACTAGAAGGGCTCACAGAAGAGATTCGATCTGAAGTATCCATATATAATCCTCTAAATAATAATTTTTACACTTTCGATACACATAAAAAACTTTACAACATATTTAATTTAATGTCTTGAACGCATGTGCGAATTGCGCGTGAAACGCGCGATCCGCATATGCATTCAAGACGTTAAAACTATACAAAACCATTGAACATTAATAATTTATATAGTATAATCTGCACTTATTAAAATATAATAACAATTGTTTTTTTTATGAACCGTTTATCAAGAGCCAGAGATTATGTGGTTGATACTACTCTATATGGTTGTACTCACCTAGCGCTTGCTGCATCAGCATCTTCCTGTGTCTTTTCTTTAGGGCTCCTGCATACAGATATTTTTTTTGACACATTGCAAACAGAAAATAAATTTTACAAATTCGGATATGAAAATTTTTGTTCCACCTTTGATTTAATGATAGCCTCCGCTGTTTCTTTTTGTTTTTTTACGGTAATTGGACATTGTATTAGGAATCGAAATAGACATCAGAAGCCTTTTATTGATACTACTTTGCTTCGTTGTTCTCAACTAGCACTTGCTACATCAGTGTGTTCCTTAGTTCTTTCTACGTGGCACATATATGCATATGAAAATATTTTTGTTGAAAAATTGATAGTTTCTTTTAACATTCAGGAAACTCTTCTGACTGAAGAGAGGAAAAAAGAGCTACAATTTAGTTTGCCAAGAATGTTCTCTAAATTTTTCTCTTTCACTCGTAATCTACAGCTAACCTCCTTGGTTTCTATGGTTTTTTTTATGATAAGTTGGAGTCGTGCATGCTGTTCTGTTGGCGCTTGGGAGATAAAACAGGATCGTATTCAGAAAGAGAAATTCAATCGGAGGTTGCATGAAGAATCTTTGCTTAATCAACCAGCGCATCAGCCGCAAGATATTCCTTCCTCTTGGCTTAGAGCCCCTGGTATTGAAGAGAATCGTGGCTTAGTTTTCCCTGATCCTAGCTCGAACCGAATAATTCAAACCAATTAATTTAAACCTTAGAACTCAGTCGTTTTTTATCGATCGAATCCCGAGAATTTGACGCACGCTAAATCCAAGTTTCAAGCCGTTGCGGTATAAAAAAACCCGATTCAAAACGAGATTTTGAATCGGGTTTTTTGTAGATTCGGATGACTAACGAAAAAGTTTTATTGTTCTTTTTTTACAGACGGTGATGCAGAGGCGGCACCCACTCCAACGGAAGCGTTCTGCATTTCCTCTACTTTTCTGCGAACGTCTCCATCCTTCATGTTTTCAAGGATCCTCTCGAAAGTTATGTTATTAAGGTATGGGAAGCCTTTTTGCACCGCATCATATACCAATTTTGGAGACTTTCTTTTCCCCGTATCTGTAACGCCTTCGCATATTTTATGCCAAATAGATTCACTATCTGCAAGAATACAACCAATGATATCAGCAAATCTTGTGTTTTCTAAAAGATAAGTCTTCCCCCCTTCCACATCATCCATTTCAGATAATTGGTTAATCATCGTCTTTAATATATAAGTTGCATAACCTATCTCAAGAAAACCGATTCCACCACCAAAATCAATCTTTCGATCATGATAATGATCTCCTGTGACAACAATGTTCATCGAGTCAATATATGCTGAATAATTTTCTGGTTTTACACTAAACATTCTATTCAAAATCTGTTGTTTCGTGTCTGAACTTGCAGCAACTCTGAAAGCGCCCCCATTGCCATTAAATCCCTCTGGGTCGTTTCCTGTTACGTAACACCCTGGATGTCGAGCTAAAACTTCTGAATACAACCGAATCAGCTGAAGTAAATTATCGCGCGATGGAACAGGAACTCTAGGCTTTGGTAGTGACGGCAACGCAGTCTGAGCGGCAACTGAGGTTAAACCTGTCGGTCCTCGCAAGGCAACGCCCGCACGATAAATAAGCTTACAAACGCAATAAACCGTGGAGACAGCGGGAATTGCAGAGAGAACGCGATCTATTTTGCCAGCTGTAGTCTTTGCTTTGTCAGATGTGCAGCAGAAGAGAATAAGGCCTACTACCGGAACAATAGACGCAAAATCTTTGCCTGCACCACGCAAATCTGTAGACCATGTATAAAGTGAAGTATCTTCGACTGGGTTGTTTGTTGTTGGTTGCATAATAACACCTTTTTTTATTTTTTTAAAACACATAGATATTAATACTATGTGAATTATACAATGTAATTTATTTTTTTGCAACTACTATTTTTAACAGTTATCTCGCAAATTGTGGACATTGTGGACGGAGCCCGTTCTGTCCACAATGTCCATGTTGTCCACAATGTCCACAGTGTCCATAACACCCTTTGCCGGTTTGTCGGTTGCACAAAATTCATTAGATAAGCACAATGACCTTATGAGATGGAACTTCGATAAATATTTTGACACTAACTATTGGACCAACCTCTTTAAAGGAAATTCCTTTTGGCAACGGTGGGTGTCCAAAATTATTCGCGTCATCGTTGCGAGCATTAACGGTTTCTTTGAGGATAACTGCTCTTCAAAAGCGTCGGCTCTAACTTTTTATTCATTGCTTTCTATTGTCCCCGGACTTGCAGTTGCCTTTGGCATTGCAAAAGGATTTGGGTTTGAAGGTCCCCTAGAGAGTGAATTACTCCAAAAATTTTCAGAACAGCGAGAAATCGCAGAAAAGCTCATCGCTTTTGCTTATAATATGCTCGAAAACACTAAAGGTGGCGTCATTGCCGGCGTCGGTTTACTCGTGCTTTTTTGGAGTGTTTTGCAGCTTCTTTCGAGCATCGAAATTTCTTTCAATTCGATATGGAAAATTTCCAGACCTCGCTCCTTTTCTCGCCGTTTCAGCGATTATTTGGCGATGATTTTATTCTGCCCTCTGTTCTTTGCTGCTGCAAGCAGCATTTTTGTCTTTATCGTTGCACAACTGACTCAACTGACAGAAAACAACGGTTTATTGGATACCCTAGGACCTATCGTTGTATTTATTTTTTATCTTTCCCCCCTCATCATCGCATGGATACTATTTACCTCTTTATATTACGTCATGCCTAACACAAAGGTACCCATTCTATCTGCCTTGGTCGCTGGGATCATCGCTGGGACATTTTACCAAATTGTTCAGGTGCTTTACATTCGTTTTCAAATCAGCTTAGCCAGTTATGGAGCCATCTATGGAAGTTTTGCAGCCCTTCCTTTATTTTTAATTTGGTTAAACACAAGTTGGTTAATCGCTCTCATAGGTGCTGAAATCGCTTACCACGCCGAAATGATCTCTTTTTCGAGCGTTAACGACGGCAAAACCCAATTTCATGCCGACGCCCGTATTCTTGGTTTGTTAATCATGAAAAACAGTCTAGAAGCCTTTCACGATGGCTCCTCACCACCAAGTTTATATGAACTCTCCCAACGACTAGGCGTAGGAATTCCCATTTTAAGACAGATCATCAGAAAGCTTGTAGATGCCAATTTACTTGTAGAAGCTAGGTGGCACGGAGGAATCACCACCCGTTATCTCCCTGCCTGCCTGCCAGAAAGCATCACATTTAAAA
Organism: Chlamydiota bacterium; assembly: GCA_013287465.1. Taxonomy (GTDB): domain Bacteria; phylum Chlamydiota; class Chlamydiia; order Chlamydiales; family Parachlamydiaceae; genus JABDDS01. Next base: position 15,147 of record JABDDS010000012.1, read on the forward strand.
CAGTATGTGATGCGCTAGATACTGCAAGAGAACGGCTCTATTGGATTGCCGAGGCTCCTCTAACGACAAAATACCAAGAAATTCTCAATGCCATCGATAACCTTGTCGAAGAGGCCCCCATCAACCATCCTTTATATGAAAAAAAACTCATTGGGGAGAGAACTCATGGAGATGTCTAAAGATCTCTGGGAGGATTTCGACACGGGGGAAGTTTACATAAGAGATCGGTGGCAATTTGAGTTGAAATCGGAGTTTTTTCCTAGATCAACACTCTCCACAAGCCAATATGTTCAGGAGTTTTATCTTTTCATTCCCAGCTCATTACAAATCAATCCAAATACATACCCCAAGCATCAATTTTATTTCGATCAGACGAATTTTATCAGGTATAAGACCCCCCGTTTCACATTTGATGAGTTGTTTGATTTAAACAATCAAGCCTCTCCATTCACTCGCCTTTTTTCTTTACCCGTGAAAGCAGATAACAGTTCAGAATACGAACATCTGGAAGATGAGCTCAAACTATTTGCCAATGTGGTCAGAAGTTCATTGCGAGATGAAATCAAAAGTCTGATATCAAAAATCACCTCCACGAATTCTGAAATTGATCCAGATCTCGAAATGCAAGTCACAGACCTTTGCAAAAATTTAAACCAAGTCTATCAAGTTTACGATCAAATCAAACTAAAATATCTAAATGTCATCACCTCCCCTTTTTTTGTTCAGCAGGTGACATACACGAGAGAATTTATCGATGGAATCATTTCCCATTACCTAACCAGATTGCTAGAAAGCGTTCGTCTAAAAAATCAAAAAGGAATGGCCAATATTGACGACATGCTATGCTCTTTTTTAATTAATCAAAATTTTTTCGAATCTAACCTCAGTCTCAACTCTATTTCAAACCGAGCGAACAAAATTCAAGGAGAACAATTTCTCTATAAAAGTAGCTTATTAAATAAATTCGTCCTTGATGCCTTGCAATTGACGACAAACCGTTTTTCGATGGATCAACGTTACCACCATTGGATTAGTAGTCTATCTGCTGGAGTGGCAATGCTCCTTTATTTTTCTCTTTATGTCTGGCTTGGAGGCGTTTTCATTATTAACTCAGCTCCGTTTATTTTTCTGACGGTGATTATTTATGTCCTTAAAAATCAAATCGAAGACTGGCTAAATACCGTTTCCTATCTACACGCCTCGCGGTTATTCTCCGACTACACCACCGTGATTCAATCTCTCGATAGAAAAAATACTTTGGGGAAAATTCAAGAATTTGTGACATTTATTCGACCGGAACAACTATCAGAGGAGCTCAGAGACATTCGAAATACGGAGTCTCATACAACTCTTGAAGGACTTCAGCGCACAGAGAACGTGCTTTTTTATAAACGCATCATTGAAATCAACAATACCATATGCAACACAAGGCGTCATGGTTTCAATATTATTTTTCGTTTTAATATTCATCAATTTCTTCATAAGGCAAGTGATCCGTTAGAGACCCACCTTATTCTTGACCCAATCACTCGTAAACTCTTGCATATTCATCTGCCAAAAGTTTATCATTTAAACCTGATAATCAAAACTACAGAGGCAAGTGTTGCTGTTCCTTCTAGAGGTAACGAAGTTATTAAACCGAGAGTTGAGTTTAAAGTCCTCCGAATCATCATCGATAAAAATGGGATCAAACGGATCGAACAGCTTGAGGGTCAACAGGCACAACACTAAGCAGAAGAGATTGTATCATACGTAATATAAATTAAACGCAAAGACGCAAAGGCGCAAAGATGGGCGAGAGGTTTCTGGACTCAAGAATGAGCGAGAACAGGATATGAAGGATCAGGGAGGATATGTAGGATAATTAATGCTAGCTTTAATTATCCTACATATCCTCCCTGATCCTTCATATCCTGTTCTCGCTCATTCTTGAGTCCAGAAACCTCTCGCCCATCTTTGCGCGTTTAAAATATTTTTAATAATAAATGATTAACCATAGGGAATTTCTATGTCATGTTCGCGAAAAATTCTATTTTATTTCTTAGGGGTGTTTCTGTTTCTTATCGTATGTGCTATTGCATTAGCTCCGACCATCCTTTCTACTGAATGGGGAAAAGAATTGGCTTTAGGCTTAGTCAATGAGACACGCAAAGAAAAATTCGATATTAAAAGAGTCTCTTTAAGTTGGTTTTCGACGCAAGAAATCGAACAACTGTCTATTAAAGATAGCGATAAAAACACAATTCTCTACGCAGAAACGATCGTCGTCGACTCCCCTTTATGGAAATTGCTTTTAAAACCGGCTTCAATCAGATCTATCACAGTAAAAATGCTCCATGCCAATCCTATGCCTAATGTGGCAATTAAAGATGTCAACGTCCACATTACCCCATCGAGTATTTCAGTCAGCGGACTAACCAAGCAGAACGCTCTCGAAGGCAATTTTATCATTGACGCCCTCCTGAAAAATATTACGACAGAAAACCTCATTAGAATGGAAAGTAAGTGGGAAAATCTTTTGAAAGACTCTTCCGATGCAGAACTAAAGGTCAATATCGACATTGCCCATTTCCCTGTTGCTATTTTTGATCAGGTGCTCAGTTTAAAACATCCTGCTCTCTCTGGATTATTGCTACAATTGCTCGGTGATCAGCTCAATGTCAACGCAAAACCAACAGTAACCCCAGAAGGGATTATCATCACTGTTGATGCCAGCTCTCCTAAATTAAATACGCAATTAACTTTCAAAATTGATGAATCGATCAAGCTAGAAAAAACTTCTACCTTGAGTCTGGTGTTATCTCCATCGGATGTTAAGCAGTTCAATCCAGCAGTGATCGTACAGAACCCTGTAAAGGCGACTTTTACATTAAACCGTTTTTCCTTGCCCCTTTCCACGTTACACAATGGTTTTTCTATCTCATCTGAAGTGTGGGAAAAGTTAGATTCCGATATTAACCTCACCCTCTCTCCTATAAATATCAAGGAGATGGCAACGGTAAAAAATATCGATTTAAGTAACTTCTCAATGGATCTACAGGCTAGTCCTCGAAAAATGCCAACGGCTTCTATTAAGGCTATCCTTGCTTTGGCACCAGCTCCTGATATGTTGAAAAGCATTAATATTCATTCAGAGACAGTGTTTGCTATTAACAAAGATGCGATGCCGACTGTCGATCACATCGACCTATCGCTTATTAACAACTTGATAAATATCGATGTTAAAGCAAAGGTGCAAGACCTCGACACTCTAAAAGCAAGCGGAACTATCAAAAGCAAAAAAATCGACCTATCATCATTGAATCAATTCAAAGATTTCCATGCGCAAAATAGCTCTCAAACAGCAGACATTGTGTTGGATGATTTTGTTGCCGATTGGACAATTAACGAAACGACAAATTTGGTAACGGTCGACTATCACGCAATAGCCTCTCTTTTGAAAAGAGCTTCAAGCGAAATCACAGGCTCTCTTTATATTAAAGACTGGGTAAAAAACGAATCGGCAGACGACTTTGATAAAACTTCTGTGCAATTTTATCTTAGAGCTCCAAAAATACCCGTGGAGTTGATAGGAGAATTGATCAACCAGCAAGATCTCCCGCTAATCCTTGGCGATGCTATTAACCTCGCTATTGAAAGCAATTTTCGCCTTTTAGATACTCCGGAAGGCTATGTAGAAATTGGGATATTAAGTCCATACCTCAAAGGGAACCTCTCTCTCGGGATAGATAAAACGATTCACCTGTATGAAAATGGACAACCTGCAGAGCTTTACTTTACGTTAACACCTAGTTCCTACTCTTTCCTTAGGTACTTAAATGATAAAACGCATGCAAATGATTTCACTTTAGCCGAAAATGCAAATATTCTTCTGAGGTTACAAAAACTTAATATTTCTCCCCATTCCCAATGGGAGTCGGAAGTCAAAGTTGATTTTTCTATCGATCACTTAGCTGTAATGGACAATAAAAACAAACAGATCATTTCTCTAAACGATGTGAAAGGTGGTTTGTTGAGTAAAAATCTTTCTAAAAAAATTGCATTTGAAATGTCAGCTTACGGCCAAGCAACTCAAGATGGAGCTTCATCGTGGGATTTATCTGGAACTTTAGAGAATGGATTCAATCACAATGGGGAATTGAATTTAACATCGCTCTCTCTTTCACTAGATGCGTCGGTAAGTAAACTTCCGATTGCTATGTTATGTCATGTGATTTGTAATCCTACTCTTGGCAAACAGGTAAATGCGATTATCGGTCCTACATTAAATGGAAAAATCCAAACCAAACTTCAAGATATGAATGGCCCTATCTTCATCGATATTCAAGGAAAAAACGGCCACATACAAGTCGATGCTCTCATTGCCGAAGGGATTCTTAAGTTAAATAAGAATATCGAAGCTGAAATTCTCCTATCAGAAGATCTAAGTAATCACGTGCTGCAAACATTCATTCCTATTGCAGCTAATATTATAGCTTCAGACCAACCTTTAAAGCTTAAAATCGATCGCGAAGGATTTCTATTACCAATTTACGATGTCAATATTATCACGGCATCTGTCGGAAAGGCGATGCTAGAAATAGGTAAAGTGCGCTTCTCGCATCAATCGCAGATTGCACAAGTATTCAATCTTCTAAAGCCAGGAAGCAAGGAAGAACTTTCCGTTCAATTTACCCCAGCTTATTGCTCAATTTCTAATGGGGTTGTCAAACTAGAACGTCTGGACTTGTTAATTAATAACGACTACCCAATAGCAACGTGGGGAACGATTGATATTGGTAAAGATCGTGTGAATATGATCATCGGCATTTTCGGAAGCGCTATTGATAAAGCATTTGGTTTAAGCAATGTGTCTAAAAGCTATGTGCTCCAGCTCCCTCTACGTGGAGCCCTCAATTCTCCATCGATCGACAAAGCAAAAGCAGCAACACGAATCAGCTCTTTGATAGCGCAAACACAAGGAGGGGCACAGGGGGTGATATTGGGGACTGTCCTAGACTTGGCAATGGGCTCAGAGTCGACACCCCCACCGACGACAAGTCCGCTCCCCTGGCAGAATTTGATGGAAAACAAAAGTGGAGAAACCAAAAAACATACGCCTGTGGAACACGACACTATTGAAGAGGCGGGTAAGGCTGCCGGTTCTATAATCAAAAAACTATTGAAAAAATGAGAATAGCCCAGTATGATAGGTAGATATGAATGACAAGAAAAAAAATCCTATCCTTCTAGCTCGCTTTGAACCTTTTCATTCTTTTGAAGAACTTGTGAACGCTGTTGGCAATTTATTTAAAGAGCCTTCCTCTTCAAATATTTACCTTACAGTTCCTTTCTCATTTGTAGAGCCCTTTGCAAAACATATGAAAGAGGCTACATTAGGGGTAGAATCATTAATTGACACTCACCCCGAAAAATTCACTTCCACGATCGCAACAAGGATGCTTTCAGAACGCAATGTACAATTCGTTTTAATCGGGACTGCTAATGAGCGCAAATTCCATCAAAATAATCCAGCATTATTGCACGAAAAATTAGATCGAGTCCTATCTTCAACGATCACCCCCATTGTCTGTGTTGGGGAAACATGGATAGAATTCTGTGATGGGCTCTCGAAAGAGGTGATCAAAAAACAACTGACTGAATTGATTGGTGACCTGCCTAAAAAAACATTAAAAGGCCTTCATATTGTCTACGAGGCGCCATGGATTCTAGAAACTCCCTGGGAAGCAAATAATGAACATTTACTCAAAGCTTATGAACAATTTAACGAAGTTGTCAATGAGTTATCCACTTCGACAACAAAATTTAAACTTCTGTACTCGGTCCCTGCATATAGCGAAGATCTAAAACAAATCATGGAAAATTTACCTGCAGATGGGTACCTCATTGGGATTTTCAATGGCTCTGCAGCAGAAACATCCAGGGTATGCAGTTTATAGACGAATTTTAAACACAAACACAAAAGCGCGAAAGCATAAAGGAAAGCAACAGCAAAAAAATATATAACAGGATAGGCAGGATCGGCTTCGCCGGCAGGATAACACCCTATTACTTAGATCTTTTTGGTCTTTATTTGAGCGCACAGGTTTTAAACGCAAAGACGCAAAGGCGCAGAGGGAGGAACCTTCGGCTATCTTGCTAACAGGTGGCCGAAGGTTCCTCCCTCTGCGCCTTTGCGTCTTTGCGTTTAAAACCTGTGCGCTCAAATAAAAACCAAAAAGATTTGAGCAGCTATCCTGCCGGCGAAGCCGATCCTGCCTATCCTGTTATATTTTTTCTGTTGACTCTCTTTGTGTCTTTGTATTTAACCATTAACTATTTTTAATATTACATTGGAACGATGAAAAAATCAAAATCAAGCTCATGGGAACCTGTCGAACAGTGGTATAAAGGTTCTGTCGGAGATGAAGGGCATTATTACCATCAACATACGGTGATTCCTGGTGTCCTACGACTCCTCGACATGGATAAATCTGGCAAATCCGGCATCTCTCTTCTCGATCTTGCCTGCGGTCCTGGTGTCTTAGCCCGTCATATCCCCAAAGAAATCGAATACACCGGCATCGATATTGCCCCCTCATTGGTAAAAGCAGCCAAAAGTAAAGATAAAGTCCCTCACCACCATTATTTTGTCGGAGACGCAACGAAGTCATTGCCGATTAAAAAAGATGATTTTACCCATGCTGCCATTGTCTTGGCGATCCAGAATATGGAGTCGCCAAAAGAAGCATTCATTCAGGCTGCTAAGCATCTAGTTCCGGGCGGCGTTTTGGTCATCGCGATGAATCACCCCTGTTTCCGAATTCCACGTCAATCCTCTTGGAAGGTCGACGAAGTTCAAAAAATACAGTACCGAAGAATCGATCGCTATTCATCTCCCCTACAGATTCCTATTCAAGCCCATCCTAGCAAGGGAGAGGAGTCTGCAAGCACCTGGTCTTATCATTACCCTCTAGAAGCCTATAGCAAGTGGTTGTTTGACGCTGGTTTTGCCATCTCTTTAATCGAAGAATGGCATTCTGATAAGGTAAGCGTTGGTGGGGCTGCTAAGATGGAAAACCGCAGCCGATCAGAAATCCCTCTATTCCTGGCTATACGAGCGGTTAAATTAATCTGCTAGGTTGTCTTCGAAAATGTCATAGAGCTTGCTGTGGATGAAAAGCTCGTGGGTTTCGGGGCGTCCTTTTAAGACGGTGCCAATGAAATACTCGTGCATTTTGCGAGGGTTGTTTTCTTGAATCCATTTCGTTAAAATGGGAATTTCTCTTTCACTATAGTTTGAAATGCCGGCAAGGAATTTAGCTTGAATTAATGGCAACATGGCATTGTCATCTAAAGAACTAATGTCAATCGATTCACTGCCTTGCATAATGGTACCGATATTCAGATCGTAGAGAATGATTTTTTGGTCCCGTTTTCCCATATCCGGCGCTTTCAAATCGTCTTCGAGGATACTTTGAAACTGCTTTGCATCTTCCTTTGTGCACATCAGAACTTCTACTTTTCCTGTCTTTTTATTTTGTATCACCAAGGCATTGTGCAGGTATTCTTGTGTACGTCCAAATGGAGCGGCAGATGGATTAGGATGCAAATGGATTGGGGTTAAATCTGGAGTAGAAAATAGGGTCTCTGAAAACGCAGGAGCAAATCGATCTTCTTCTCTCCATAGATCCATCAATGCATTAAAAGAGATGAGTTGCGGTTTTGGTACCCTTGTAAGCTTGCCCAAACTTTCAACTAATTGCCGCCAAGCGGCTAGATCTTCTTTTGGATCGAGAATGCGATCTGCAAAGTATTCTTCAGAAAAAACACCTCTATTCCTCCATTCATAGAAATCTGTACGTTGCAACAAGGGACTATCATCGACAGTTTTTTCTTTTTCTTTCTCCTTTTCCTTCTCTTTTTCTTTCTCCTTCTCTTTTTGCACTTGTTTCTGCAATCCATACTTTGGAGCTATTTCTAACTGATCGGAAAGAAGCGGTCCTTGTCGATCGATGATTTCCATGAGCTCTTTTTCTAATCCAGCTACATCAATGCGTTGGTTGAACATCGCATCTGTTCGGAAAGTCTGCATGACCGGTCCATTAAGAATATCGTGACGCATTTGCGCAAGTACTTCTTCTCTCGGTTTTACCTCATCATGTTTTCCATACGACTCGTAAGGGTGAATCCCCTCTTTTGATTCAAATAATGAAGGGACTTTTTCTATTAAGGAGACGACCATTTCATCTGAGGTGGAGGGATCGAGGATCATCTCCCACACTTTTTCCAGCATTTTGGCTTCGAGTTCATTTTTTAATGAGCGATTGTTATGGTCGCCAACTTTCGATGCTTGGATGTAAAGGGCATAGGCCAAGATATCTTTGAGGCGCAGAGGACCGATGATATCATGTCCTAAAGCGATCTTCAACTTACCGCGAATCACTGTTTCATCAGCTTTGTCGATAGCAAAAGCAACCGTTTGTTTCTTATCGAACTGACGCAACCTGCCGATCGCTTGTATGAGATCGGTTAGCATAATATCGGTGCCAAAGACAAGCACAGCTTGTTCCATTGCCGCCGTAGCGACATCTGCTCCTCGGATTTTTGTGCGGTCCCATAGAACTGAACGATTTTCCTTCGGCACACTCGAACTGCCGATGGGCACGGGCTTTCTGCCCGGAGCTTCGATTACCATCCAATGGTCGCTGCTGTCGCAGTAGGCTACAGCCCTGCCGAGTTGTCGACTCATCGATTCCGCAATCTGTTGATTGTCCCATTTGAGCAGAGCTCCACTTGCATCGATGATAGAAGTTACCTTGGATATTTTAAGGAGATGAGCAACAGCAGCGTCGACATCATCTCCAATTTTGTTGAAGTCAACAACCGGGATTACCTCTTCAGGCTTATGATTTTCCATAAGCAGATAGAGTGCTTTTGGAATGCTGTCAGAAGCATGCAATATGTGGAACAATTTGGGCATTGACTCTCGATTCCACAAGGTGGCGCTCATGCCAAACACCCGTTTAAACATAAGGCCATAGATATAAGCGTTGGAATTGAGCTGGCGTCTGAAAACAGGGATTGTTGGGAAAATGTATTCATCGACAAGATCAACAATGAGCTCAGCATTTTGATTGACGCGCGCTGTCACCTGACGAACTTGCTCAGCGGTCCAATCTTTCAGATCGATGACGGCATCATCCCCGATGAATTTCCGTAACAATTGACACGACGGCAATATTTCAATATTGATATCTGGATGTTTGTTCACTTCCCGCCGAATATTTTTTAAAAGGGCGGTGAGTTTTGCTTCGACGATCTTTTCAGGCACTCCTGTCAGAAGATAATATTGCAATGTAAAATTGATCCGTTCCAACGATGTTCCGAAGTCTGAATTTAAGGCGGCTTCTCCGTCATTTGCAGGAATCACCCCAAGCCCTTCTACAAATACAAAATTCACATCCAAGCTTTTCGATAATGTCAAAGTAGCTAAACTTGTCAGCTGAGCTCTCATCACAGCCAAGATATCCCGAGTATCGACATCCAAGCTAGCAATGAATGTATGCACATCCCGCGCTGGTGAGTTGTGTAAATACTGTGCAACAAGCTTTTTTTGCTCATTGGTGAGGGATTCAATGATGACTCGAGTGTCGGGAGGAAGTGCCTGACCATAAACAAGCTCTTTAACAACTTTTACGCGCAGTCCATTTTCCCCATCGAAATCCTCTGTGGTAAGTTTTCCAAAAATCTTGCCAGCAAATTTATTTTCACTTTGAGCGATAGCGATAAACGCTTTATAAAATGCTGCTGAAGCAACAGTTTCTGAAACCAAAAGTGATTCTGGCTCTCCAATGGTGTAGTGAGTCGAACGAAGAACATTCATGATTGCATCGATTTCATCAACAGTGATGATTCCTCGTGCTCTTAAAAGGATAAAAATTTGCCGATAGAGAGCGATTTCCTCTAATTTTGTTTTGCGCTCATTGCTTCCTCCAGGGAGCACCATCGCTGCAAAGGCACTCTCTGCAAATCGGAGAAAAAGACTTTGCACGCTTGGATCGGTCATCTGAATGTTTTGTCCCTCATCGATCGCTGTTTCAAGGCGATGCAGGAAAAACTTTAAGTGTTTGACATCAAAGATTTTTTCACGGTTGACTTCCAAAACGTTTAATGTCTGTCTAAAGGCTAATCCCGATACTTTGCTGAGCTCTCGCACCATTTCAGGAAGCAGCTCTGCCTGAGCAACGCCAATAGCTAAGTGCCGTCTATCTGCGTGTAAGAGACTCATTAAGGGCCCCACCACAGCTGTTTTGCCCGCTCCTGTGGGTAGTCCGAATAGATCCCCCAGGTGCTCTGCGATCCCCTCACGTCCTTCTCGAATTTTCAATCTATCGATGATGGTGACTTGTTTTTCCCATAAGAGCGATTTCAAGAAGTTTTCTAGAATGAGATACTCTGTATATTCTGTGAGGTTATAATGGCGTTTGCTATGTAAAGCCCTTCCTAAAGCGTCAATGAGGTCTTCTGGAATCGCTTGTTGAGGCAATTTTGCATGCGTCTCACCAAGGCGATTGATCGCTTCGATGATGGTTGTGCGATGATGCTGGTTCGAAGATAAAATGAGATAGTTTTGTATTTTCTGCAGCAATTGAGTAATTTCCGAAATGGTCAAAGCCGAGTTAAGATGTTGCAATGTTCGATCTTGATGCCATAGGTAAAGTTGTAAGCCATCTTGAATTGTCAAAGGACGACTCCCAGGTCCGGCTAGGTCCAAACGGCGGAGGGTCCGTTGTGTTTTATCGGGGGATTGTGCATTTAAAAGTTCTTCGATTTCATTTCTTAAGGTCGTTAATTCCTGTTCAGCCGCACTTTGAGCCACTTTTAACTCTTGTCCAAGAGTATAAACCGCCTGCCAATCGGTGAGTTTATAGCTTTGCACCCTTGCAGATCCGTGGTAACTGGCGATTGCCTCACGAACCTCTTCCTGTGACCGCGCTGCGACAGATTCCTCTGTATGAAAATCAAATGTATCGAGAAGAGCTTCCCGTACCGGTGTCGGGTTGTTTGGTTCCAGAGGCATGACAAAACGCTCTGGATCTGAAATATAAAATTCTCCCACCGTTGGTTGCGAGGGAATAGGTAACGTAACGACCGTGAATGGCTTACCGGTTCCTTGTGGTGCTGGAGGCTCTACCCATGGGACAATCGTACGGATAGGTTCTTGTCGCGGAACAGATGAAGGAATATCAAGAGTGAAAACATAATTATTATTCAAATGCTCAGATTTGTATTTATTGGCTATTTTTCCCATGGAGCTAAAAAAACTATGAAATGATATATCACCAGCAATTTTTAGTTCATTAGGGAATGGCGTAGGGTGTTCTAAGATAAATAGCACTAAATTACAAAAACGCATCAATCTACCATCATCTGGATTGAAATAGGAATCCTTCTCATTCTCAACATACCGAATAAACAGAAAGAAAACCTGCTTTAGCTCAGGAATAAGTTTGTGGTCGGGAACCCCCGAATAGTCAATTCCAGTCAGTTGTTGAAGCACGTTTCGAACTACTGGGCTTTGTTGGTGGCGTATCGCTTTGTACAAGTCGGGTAACATCTTTTCAACAAACTTAGGGGTAAATAATTTTGAAGAAGGATCTTGCCAAGATGAAAATAGATCTCGAATGTCCTCATCATATTTATATGTATAAACTCTCATCTCAGTACTGAACTCCATCTTGGAGGCAGCAGGAAGGGAAGCAGAAAGATCCCCTCCCTTTAAAAACAAATAACGACGTTTAAGTTGCTCCAATAATCCAAGCTGAAATCTAAAAACGTCACTATTGATCGCGTAGGCCAATAAAGATTGCTCATCGCTTTTTGATAAAGATAAAATCCCCCATCTTACATAGGAAGTGCGATAGATTTGGTAGTCCTTTAAAACATGATCTAAAAGATTTTTATTACCATCATATTCTTTGAGACTTCCAAATGTTTGTTCATTTTGTAAGAGAAGAACCATTGCATATAAACGGACAGTTCGAACTTCAGGAGTGGCATCTTCATTCTCAATATTGAGTTTTACAATATTGCGAAGGATTTTTTGTTCCTCAAGTGTATATAAACGGAACTGTCCATGATAGCCCCTGAGAGTCTCTAATGCAGTAGCATAATTGTGATGCCAAAGATGAGCCATTGCCAGGAAAAAACGAGCCTCTTCTGAAGGAGAGATGAGTTGTTGGGTTTTAGGATCTACTTGGTAAATATAGAATGGAATTTTTTCATTGGAAGTGTCTTTAAGAGAATGAACAGTACTTAAGCTATCATCTTTTTCACTTTTTCGATAAAAGGTCGATGGAATAAGAGCATAACGAACGCCTAATTTCTCCAATGCTAAATAATGCTTCATCCCTTGAAGAGCGGCAACTCCTTGTTCCTTAATAACTTGATAGTCATTATATTTTAGGACATATTTATTGCCCACTCTCTCTGCCATAAATGTAATCCCAAGTCGTGGGAACACAACTTCTTCCGGTGCGTTAGTTTCCACATGGCGCCAGAATAAAATTTCATCGGCCTTTTCAATATTGGTAAGAAAATGAAGCTGGCTATCAGGCGCGCCGACATTTTCTAAAGTAAATGGGGTGAGAGCGCCCGTTTGAGGATCTAGTTTCCTAAAATCGTACGCCCAAAAAATCTCTTCGTCCCAATTATAAGGGTGGGTAGTTCCTGAAGAGGGATTAACCCGTCGGATATCTTCCCGTTGCAACACGTTATTATTTGAAACTTGAGGCCACGTCATTAGTTTTCGCGTTACCAGAGCAAAAGGCTGTTTGGTTGCAGCGTCTTCAATGTATATGATGTCCTCTTTTTCCCTGTGCGAAACCCAATATTTTCTACTGTGCGAGAAGCCCTCCATTCTAAAGTTACCTATATGCTGGTTTGTATCACCTACTGTCACACCTCTGTCATTTAAATGTCCTCGATAGAGCTGCAACCATATTCCTTTTTTAAATTCTTTTTGGATGATATTACCTGCAGAAGTTACCATGATGCGATATTTTTCCCCTTTAGGAGAAATGACCACCCAAATATCCTCTGTAATGATACTTACAACTGCCTGTGGATGAGTCAGCTGTAAGTCGATAATCGTGTGATCTGTGGCAAGATTAGTTGGGAGGATATTGATCTTTCCATTGGGTGTTTCAATCTTCCCTTCGCTGATATCTACTATGTAACGTTGCGATTCCTCTCCATGAGTGGTCACAAAACAGGGAAATTCGTGGTAGGGCTGCCACTTTGTAGATTCCGGAAAATCGGGAATGTATCTTCTTAAAATCGTGTTAAGGATAGGGTTGATATCCCCTCTTTGCTTTAAGAATTTTTCAATGAGATGGAGCTGTAGAGGCAAGACCAGCTTGCGCTGTGCAACAGAAAAAGGATCCAAACGACCAGGCTGTGTTTTTGTGAGCTGTGCTCTAAAATGAGAAACGAGCAGCTCTGTAATCTCCACTTCGGTCAACGATTGAGCATATCGATAGCTCGTAAGAAGCTCTCTGTTCAAATCTTCTGCAATTGCATTGTATGCTGGATTTGCCGCATATTCGCGGATTCTTTCACGAGCAGAAGAGATCGGAGAAACAAAGTCTTTTGGAAATGTTTGAGGAGATTCTTTTACTGTCCTATCAATATAATCTGCAAGAATTCTGTGAAACCGCAGAATAGATAAAGCGCGTCCTGGATTCTGGTTAAAATTGAGAATTTTATATTCGTCGGAAAGAAATTGAGCAAGTCGCTCTATTACAAGACCTGTTTTTTCTGGACTATGTAACAACATTTCCGCGAGAAGAGGAGGTTCAAAGACAAGACGTTCGAATAACCATTGCCCATATGGAGTCCCTAGCTCTCTCCGATGTTGAGAAAACCACGAAATTGTAGCCATCACCTGCAGAGAGGGAATAGCACTTAACATCAAATATTCTTTGATGAATTCTTCTCTAAATGTATTGACTGTATTTACCTCTAGACCAAGATATAACGATTCCGTTTCAAAAATTTTCCTTGGGGTGTATCTGCGTCGTAGCTCCTCAACAGTAAAAATATCCGCAATCTCTCTGTCTGAAGGAGGGTATTCTCCAAAAAATTGTCCCGGAAAATATCCGTTGACAGCATTTCCGTAATTCCAAACCGAATCAAACTCCGATATCGGTTTTAAAGTGAATGTTGGACCTTTTGAAGAAGCATCGTAAGTATCACCAATTAATGTCTGAGTGTTATGAATAAAGTCTTCATCGGGGACATCAAAACCAAAATTAATATCAGCATCAACAGCTCGTTCTGCTTCCTTGAGATCTCCGATCACTAATCTTACTCGCCCTGGGGATGCAAAACCTCGAAACATTATCGCTGTCATCCAAGAGAGGCTTAAAAGTTGATGAAACGTGTGAGGGAGTGCATCCGAATTAAAGTCGAGAGCTGCAGCGGCTTTTTTCTCAAACCCCCAAACATCTTCAAAAAAGTCATCTAAAAGCGGTAACCAAGAGTGCGATTTCAAATAGGCTAAGGCCCATTTTTGAAATTCCCATTTAGCAAAGTATTTAACTTGTTCATTTCTAATTGTTTTTACCTGCCACACCTCTTCTCCATGTACTTCTAGTCTCTTTCTCGTTGAGAGATATAGCGGGATTCTTATAGATGGTGTCTGAACGGTTTCTACACCAAAAAAAGAGACGAAACTATTAGCATCGGCTGCTTCAGGAGGGCGTCTTGTACTCCAATATTGTTTAGCTTGAATGAGTTGAATTTCCCACAAAGGATCGTTAACAGTGATATGAGGTTGAATATTAGTGAAAATCTTTTCGAAAGAAGCCTGATAGAGATTAGGAAACGCTATTCCTTTCGGAGAACACCGTTGAGCTAACTTATCTGCTAAGGTGATCAACTTAAGCTGTGCGATGAAATCTTGTGTGGGTATATTTGTTTTCCTCTCAAGATTCAAATCCTTCAATTTATACATATTGTAAGAAAAGAAAGCGCTAATGCTTTCAATGTGGGCAATGATTTCAGATGCCTGTGCATTAGAAATAGAGTCCCAAAAAGGATCCAACGGCCCAGGAAGAGATTGGATAAAGCTCGCCGTTGATGCATAAATATTTGAAATCACAAAATTATCGTGTTCCAACTTTAATTTTTCATGTAAATCGATAATAAGCTGTAGCTGAGAAGTTATCGATTCAGGAGAAAAAGGACTTTTCAATAGCTCTTGTAGCTGAATCAGTGATGGGGGAGAAGAATAAGGCGTGATAGGAATCGCTTCATTTGAAAGCTCAAGGGGGGTAAAAATATCCTTAATTTCAGGTGCAATTGCTGGTGATGCCTTTAATAATGGGACCACTCGCGATTTTAGATAGAGTTGCCGATGTGTTTTCAACGCCTTTTTCAGTGCGACGTCAATCCCCTCTACCTTGCTCGTTGCCGCATGCATTTCAGCAAGGGTAATAATTCCTTTTTTATGTAAGGACTTAGTCGATTCGATAAATTCAGTTAGCGCCTTGCGCAAATTATTTCGTGTGACTTCGTCATTGGGGAGCTCTTCTTTGTTATCATTATAAAATTTGACGATTGCCTTTAAAGAGACTTCCCAATGAAATTTGTGAGGACTCCCCGTGTTGCCGAAGTTTTGACTAAAGAGAGCAACGAGAACACGATAAGAACATGTTCCTGATAGCTGTAGTCCGAGAAATTCTTGCAAATTGTAACTTTGGGTAGACAAAGTGCCACCCAACAATGGGAAAATCGCGTTGTAGAACACTTCAGCGGGTCTCTTCATTTCTTCTTCTGTTTGATGAGCGAGTTCCCACAAGGCCTTGTGAAAAACATTTCCAGTGAGAGCCTCTTTACTTACTCCTCTAAGCTCTACAAAAGGAAAGTTTTTATTTAGAACAGCTGCTTCAGATTCGACTACGATCATGGAATGGCGTTCAGCACCTTCCCCTGTATTGTATATTCTTACTGTATAAGCATCTTCTCCTTCTTTAATGACTTCGCAGGCAAGTGCATGTCCTGGCCAACGAAATGGAAAGAAAAAGGAATCCCCCTGTTTTTGAAGCACATTGACAGCAGATTTTACTGTAGTGTGATAATCGGAAAAATCACTTTTAAGGGCAGCGTAAATAGTGATCGCAGTTTCGACTAGATCTTGTAAATGTAAAAATAATTCTGGAGTCGCTTCTAAAGCACTATTCTGCATGGTAGCCAAGTTAACGAACAGAGCTTTACAAAAGCCTTTTCGATCCTGATCTGAGCACAAAGGATCTCTAGAAATGGCATTCATCCGTTGTTCCAACATTACAAGCAAGAACTGCAAATTATCAATGGTATCAGCACCTTCAAATCCGGTATTTTTTCCGTAAGGATCCCCAACGATATGCACAAGAAGCTCATTCGTCACCTCGGGAGATTCTTGTTCAAGAAAACGATTGAGCTCAGCTATCTTGTGCGCATCGACAGCGTGTTGTAGCCCCTTAGTGCGAAAAACTTCGAGGTCTTTGCTGAGATGATTAACCTCTTTAACGATCAATTCTATTTTTTGTATATTCGAAGGGAATGTTAAATAGAGGAATTTTAAGTCCTTTTTAGCCTCTTTAATGCGTCTACTGACTTTCATGGAGATGAGTGAAATCAGAGAATATGAAGCGATGATGCAGCATTCTGGATATGTTCCAAATACGGCTCAAAAGCGCCTGGCAGAGGAAGTTACTAGAATTATTCATGGACAGGAAGGACTAGACACTGCTTTAAGAGTGACTCAAGCCGCTGCTCCGGGTGCATCTACGGCATTAGATGCTACTGTACTAGAAAGTATTTCCCATGATATGATGAGCCATTCTTTATCAAAAGATGAGGTTGTCGGAAAAAAAGTCGTTGACATTATTGTGAAAGTGGGTTTACAACCAAGCAAAGGAGAGGGGCGCCGCCTCATTCGAAATGGTGGCGTTTACTTGAATAATGAAAAAGTTACCGATGAAAATGCAATGGTTAGTTCTGAGGATCTCATTGAAGGACGCCTCCTGTTAATATCTACAGGGAAGAAAAATAAAGTGTTGATACATATTCTTTAACGCAACGAAAAAGAATATTGAAAAGAAAGTGGATTTATATATGATGGGTGATTATAGCGCCTGCATGCTGTATAAATTTGAGTTGTGTTTTAAATTTTTTTAAGGAGTTCTTAACAAATGGTTGCGACAGCAAACAAAAATACAATAACAAAGAAAAAATTAATCAATTCGATTTCACAAGAAAAAGGAATCCACCCACAAGATGTCAGACATGTGATTCAGGCTTTTCTGGATAAAATGACTGATTGTTTATCTGATGGCAACCGTTTAGAATTTCGTGATTTCGGCGTATTCGAAGTTGTTGAACGAAAACAGAAAATTGGGCGCAATCCTAAAAAAGCGGCAGATCCAATCATTATTCCCGCACGGAATGCAGTTAAATTCACTCCTGGTAAAAACATGAAGAAACGGATTGAGTTTAAAACAAAAGCCCCTCGAGCAGCTCCAACTCGTGAAAAAGTTCGTCCAGTTCCTCATCGATGAGTCAACTGTTGTCCCTTGTTCAGCTCTATCGAAAGTTTATTGAGAATTCCGATACGATAACGTTATTTGAACGGATGATTGGCGACTTCATCGAAGATGTTTCAGTTGATAGTTCGTCGTTCGCGGCTGTACTTCAAATTCCATATCCCACTCATTATAAGTCGGTTTGGGGGCTTGTTGGCGAGTGGCAAAGGACTTTGATCCTATCACTATTGTTGCGTGAACTGCGATTGCTGGATACTTATTCTCCTCTGTTGATGGAGCGCATTATTAGTTTGAGTGCTATTGTCGTATGGGATGAATTTCAGTTGGTTACAGCGTATAAAGCTATTGTCTCTTTATTGCTTGGTCAACCTGTCAAGAAAATTAAAGTGATTCAATCACCTAGTGGATCTGCTCCGTTAGAGGGGGGAGGGCATTGGAGTTGGGCTTGCATCCCTCATCCTAGCTTTCATGCCGAATTAGGGAGCTTGTGGGATCTTTATTCTGTTCTCTCTAGCGACTCTTCTTATCTTGCTGCAGCGGAGAAGCTAGCTCAATGGCAGCAACATACGCTTGATGTTAATCACGCCCCTTTTATTGGTCTTTTTTCTAATGAAGGTGATATTTCCGAAGAGGGGCTCCTTCTTAGAAATTACACCCTTTTTAGTCTAGTCGGTCGAAGCTCCAATAGATCTGATATGGCGTTCCTTGCAGAGAAACAGCTCGAAAAATTGCAGGATGCAACATTTGAAGATGAAGGATTCTTTTTTCCCCTTGCAACTATCCTAGAAAAAATCTATGCACTCTATGGAGATATACGAACCACTTTTCAGCTGCCTTCGACATTTCATGATCCTGACACCACCCTCCTTGGTTATCGCTCTAAGAAGGTAAGCGTTGTAGCTTCTCTTTCTGGTGGCGGCTCTGGGATGGGATGTTTTCATTTTGATGATATTCAAGTAGTGAATTTTGGACCGCAGCACCTTCCTTTAGGAGAGTGTCTAGGCTTTGGCTTAGAAGGAATTCCTAGCGATATACAAACCTCTGATTCACATGATGAAAGCTCTTTTAGTTTAAGAGGGATCGCCCGTCTAAAATCTCGTATAGACTCTAATGCCCAACACCAAAGTCTTGCCAATTTCCGCGAAGGAGAACATGCAGGCATCTGGCTTGACACGAAAATTCAGTTTGAAAAAGAGAAGCTCGCGATCGACATTTCGCTTCACCACTTATTCAATCCCGAAATTGCATTTGTTTTTTTTGTAAAATCTCGTTTTTGTACCGTTGATGGAAAACAAAAAATATACCCCCGCTCATTTACCCATTATCAAGGGGATGTCGCTCGTATTGATTTACATGGAAATGAAGAGATATTAACAATTGAAGCTAAAAACCCACATGAAGTTCATCTCGTCCCATTAGGTGGAGGGAAAAATTTCTGGGGTGCCGATTTTTTAATTGCATATATATGCTCTGACAAACAAAAAAACTACCAATGGTCTATAACTTAGAAGGAGAATATGTCATGGCCGCTACCCCATTAAACATTGGACAACCTAACTTTAACATTCATCAGTTGGAAACATTTCCTCTCACTAAAGGATCTTCCAGGACCGTCATTATGCCACAGAAGGTATTAGATCTTTTGAATGCAAATGAAGAGCTATCCCCCGGTTGGTTTGAAAGCCTAAGAGCAAAAACGATTGCGATTGTGATTGGAGGAGTGCTCCCTCTGATCGTGACAGCACTTTTTTGCGCAGCTATCTATGGCGCCTATCAGTATGGACTTCTTACAACCTTTCTTCAAAATGCAAGCACGACGATTACGACTTTGGCACAGGAAGCATTCGCTGCGATGAACACCAGCTCGGCGACCCTAGCGGCCTCAGCGGGTGGAGCCCTTACTTTAGGCTATATTTTGACAAGGCCAGCTGTCTCAAGTGCGATTGGTTCTTTTTTTGGCTCTTTGTTTGGAACATTTACCGGAGCTGGTCTTTTTGATCTCTTTAAGAAAATGCAAGGACTTGGTTATAACTGGTGGTATGATAAATACCGTTTCCCTGAGCGTCTCGATCAAATTAAACAAAATCAAGAAACAATTGTTACAGTCCTTAAAGACACTTATGATGACATGGCCAAAGCGCTTAGACAGAATCAAACTCCTGAGCAACGTCTACGTATTTTGGTGCTTAAAGATAGTCTTCCCATCATTCGTGCCATTATGGTCAAGCAAGGGATTACAGAGAATAGCATCCAAGAGATCACTCTTGAGTTTGAAAAAGCGATTTGGTCGGCATTTGACATGAATAATGGTGTTTAGGTACCAAAAACATCTTTATACAAGCGTGCCCAGAAACCTAGCCTTTGGATTTCTTCTTGTATCGAGTTTTTTGTGATCGAATGTCGCGCGCTATTGCGGAGAGTAGCATGTCTAGCCATTAGGTCATTCACTATTTGTTTGATTTCTGGAGATTCTTGGTAATATGTTGCTCTTCCAGGCCCAGCGATTCCTCGGCCAATCTCCTCAGAAAAAAATCGATCTAAAAATGCTTGTCGAATTTCGTTTTCAGAGGCCCCTCCAATAAATCCGAATAGTCCTTTGCTTAAATTTGGAGCAAATCGACCTTGTCGCCCTTTGTTAAGGCAATCGATTAAAGACCCTCTATTAAATTCAAATCCACCCACAGTGACATTTCTTCCTATCCAAGAACCTTCAGCTACACAGCCGTCTTTACCTCTTTGATTTTGTTGTGCTTCGGTTCCGGTTAGAGTTTGCAGTGTCATTTGAGAGCCTAGATTTACTAAT
>JABDDS010000013.1 GCA_013287465.1 Chlamydiota bacterium
AAAAAAGAACAAATTTTATTAGACCAGGTACAAAGGATGGGTAAAACAGCAGAATCTTTGGTGATAAAATTCTATGAGGGACTCGATTTCTTGGATGTCAATCTTTTAGGTCGTTTATCCACTTACGAGTTGTGTGAAACTACTCTATGGGATCATTTTAGATCCGTACCCATCCACCCGCTAAGGCATGTAAAGTCCGTTGCTTATCAGCTATGCAATGCGTTGAAGTTTTTTGAGCAAAATAGCCTAGTTCATTTTGACATTAATCCTATGAACATTGGAATGAATTTAGTCCCAAATCCAAATAACGCAAATGCACTTGAACCACGCATAAAAGTATTGGATTTTGGCTCTGCTTGTGTATTGAGGGACACAGAGCATGGTGCCTACGCTCATGCAAGATTGAGGGTAGTGGCTTCCACAAAATTACTAACTCATATGTGGAACCGATCTCCTGAAGCCGCTGCATTGACAAATACAGAATTGACAAATACAGACAGATTAGCTGTTCCTAAGTGCAGTTATTACACGTTGTTCGATGCGATAACCTTGTTGTTCGATGCGATAACCTTCAGAATGAGGATTCATTTGGGATGGTCCTATTGCTGCAGCCATTTTAACTCCTTTTTTTTGAGTCACACTCGGTGTGTACTCGAGTCTACATGACAGGGAATTTTAATGAAAGCAGTTCTCAAATGCTTGTATTTCGATCTGAAACGAGGTATGATAAGGCGCTAAAGAAGGAGATTTATTTATGCCACAATCATCGACAGAATCAAAACAACAAGCAGATATTGGCCTCATTGGGTTAGCTGTAATGGGACAGAACTTAGCCCTTAACATGAACGATCATGGATTTAAAGTCGCTGTGTTCAACCGTACCATTTCAAAAGTTGATGATTTTTTGCAAGGAGCAGCCAAAGGAACTAAACTCATTGGAGCTCATTCAATTGAAGATTTTATTGGTCAGCTGAAACGGCCTCGTAGAATTATTTTAATGGTTAAAGCTGGCGATCCCGTCGATGAATTCATCAGTCTTTGCTTGCCTCATCTAGACGAGGGGGACATCTTAATTGATGGTGGCAACAGCCTATTCACAGACACAAATCGACGTTGTGAAGAATTGGCAAAGAAAGGGATCATTTATGTCGGGGCTGGGATCTCTGGTGGTGAAGAGGGGGCTAGGCATGGTCCCTCGATCATGCCCGGAGGAAACAGTCAAGGGTGGCCATTTCTAAAAGATATTTTTCAAGGTATCTCCGCTAAGGCTGATAATGGTGCCCCTTGCTGTGATTGGGTAGGGGATGGCGGTGCTGGCCACTATGTCAAAATGATCCATAACGGAATTGAATACGGGGACATGCAGCTCATCTGCGAGGCCTATCAACTACTGAAAAAAGGATTGGGATTGAGTGTCAATGAACTCCAGCAGATTTTCACCGATTGGAACAAAGGAGATCTCGACAGCTATTTGATTGAAATCACAAGCCATATTTTTGGTACCAAAGACTCAGATGGGTCTCCTTTGGTGGAGAAAATTCTCGATGTCGCTGGACAAAAAGGGACCGGCAAATGGACTGTGATCAACGCATTGGAGCTTGGAATGCCTTTGACTCTAATCAGCGAAGCTGTTTTTGCTCGCTGTCTATCTGCAATTAAGGAAGAGAGGGAAGAGGCTAGCGCCCTTTTAGCAGGACCTAATCTTCAATACAAAGGCAATAAGGAAGAATTTATTGAAAGTATCCGTCAGGCTCTCTATGCCTCTAAAATCATTAGCTATGCCCAGGGTTTTATGGTGATGCGGCAGGCTGCTGCAGAATATGGTTGGAAACTCAACTACGGGAGCGTTGCTTTGATGTGGAGAGGAGGGTGTATCATTAGAAGCAAATTCCTTGTTAAAATCAAAGAAGCTTTTGATAAAAACCACGATCTCAAAAATTTGCTCCTCGATGATTTCTTTTGCAATGAACTAAAAAAAGTGCAGGGGGGATGGAGGAAAGTCGTTGCAGCATCAGCGGAGATGGGGATTCCAGCCCCTTGCTTCAGCACTGCTCTTGCTTTTTATGATGGATATCGCTCCTCTCAACTTCCTGCCAATCTCTTACAGGCACAGCGGGATTATTTCGGTGCTCATACCTATGAGCGTGTCGATCAGCCAAGAGGTAAATACTTTCATACCAATTGGACTGGCTCTGGTGGCAATGTCAGCTCTACTTCATACAATGCTTAGAGGATGCTGCAAATGGGGCAGGCGGCTGCATCATGTCGCCGCGCTTGGCAGTATTCGCGTGCAAAGTAAATGATTTGCAGATGAATCCGATTCCAGTCGCTCTTGGAAAAAAGCTTCTTTAAGTCCCGCTCCGTTTGGACAACATTTTTCCCACTTGATAACCCCCATCTTTCAGCGCAGCGGTGGATATGAGTATCAACAGGGAAGGCGGGTTGTTTAAAAGCCTGCGACATCACGACAGAAGCTGTTTTATGTCCAACTCCCGGCAGCGCCTCAAGAGCTTCGAAAGATGAAGGTACCTCACCTTGATGGCTTTCAAGGATGATTTTAGAGAGAGTCCAGATTGCATGTGCTTTACGTTGTGCTAACCCGCAGGGGCGGATGATCTCCTCAATTTCTTCGATTGTAAGAGCAACCATCTTGCCCGGGGTGTTTGCTTTTTCGAACAGTTTGGGAGTAACCGTATTGACCCTAGCATCAGTGCATTGAGCTGAAAGCAAAACAGCAATCAACAACGTGTAGGGATTTTGATGCTGAAGAGGAATTTTGGGGGAGGGGTAAAGGAAATCCAAAACCCCTTGAATCTTTTTTGCCTTCTCTTTCTTAGTCAAGGCCAAGCTGCCCTAAAAGCCCCAGGAAAAAGAGGTCAGGATCGACATCACTATACGATTCTTTGATGAGTGCAATCGCCTGTTCATCGCTCATTGGCTCTTGCAGATCAAACAATTGTTGTAGCTGAATATGTGCGACCATAGGGGAGAAATCATGATGGTCCGCAGCGGTGCGTTTGTACAAAAAGCCTATGAATGGAATCCCTAACTCGTTCATTGAATCTTCAACGTTTCTCAAGGAATCTATTTTATCATCGATTAAAATCAATGTTAAAGGACGGTACCCAGAATTTTCCAATAACTGGAACAGAAAAGGTCCTTTTTCCATGTGATTGGCATAAAAAATCCCATTGCGGTAGTGATTCCATAGATTATCATAATCCCTGTATGAATCGTGATCCTGAAAATTGTTTGAATCAAGATAGATAAAAGGGATTTTAGACTTGCTAAAATCGACTCCCATTTCTTTGAGCATTTTTTCTGTCAGATCATCGACCCCAGGAACTGGAGTGGTATACCACTCGGAACGTCCGCGAGCGGTTAAGGCCGCAACGGCAATACCGCGTTCTTGCAATAATTGAATCAGGATTGGTGTTGCAGTTTGAACTGGTTTATGCTTTACCTTTTCAGCTACGAGCAGTGTTAGGGTATCGTGGATGCGGTTTTGTAAATCGATCCCATGATCACGCGTGCGATTTTTTATGTATTTTCTCCAAGGAGAGGAACCTAAACTAATTGTTGAATCAGTGATGACTTCGGCAATATTGAATAAAACGAAAGACTTTTGATCGACATAAGGGGCGACGTCTTCGATGTTATAGGTTTCGATAATCAAAGCTGGAAGAGAGACACTACTGATGACCGATAGAGTGAGTAAGCTTAAAAATGTATTTTTAAATAACATTTTATTTCCTTTTTTATTTTTTTATTCCCAGATCATAGCAAATCTCTCAATTAATTGCAAACTATTTACCAATACAGAACTTCGAAAATATTGCAGATAAAACGTCCTCTGTGATGTCAATGCCAATAATCGATCCCAATGCACTTAATGCTCGACGCATATCCATAGATAAAAACTCTGGGGAGACATCCGTTTTGAGTCCTGTGATAACCTGTTGGCAAGCGTCAATCGCTCTTAATAAAGCCTCTTTATGCCGCACATTAGTGATTAATACTTCTTCTCGTGATGGTGTTCCTTTTTCCCAAATCACGGTATCAATGGTTTGTTTTAATCCTTCTAGACCCGTTTTATGCTTCGCTGATAACATGACAACATGAGCGATCGGGAGCTGGGGAAGCTCTGAATGGGGTAGATCAACTTTATTCCAGACGGCAATTGTCTTCTTTGTCGGCAGCAGTTCTAAGAGAGCACGATCTTGTTCGTCAAGCCCTTTAGCCGCATCGAGGATAAACAAAATGAGGTCAGCATCGTCCATGGCAGCCTTAGAGCGTTTAATTCCCTCTTGTTCTATAACTTCTTCTGTAGAGCGAATTCCTGCGGTGTCTATCAGCTTAAAATTAAGCCCATTTAAACGCATATGGTCTTCAAGGATGTCGCGTGTCGTGCCAGGAATGTGGGAAACGATGGCTCGCTCTTTGTCCAATAATGCATTCATCAATGAGGATTTACCGACATTAGGAGATCCAATAAGGCAGAGAGAAATCCCTTCGTGGACGATCCTCCCGTCATGAAAGGTATTGGCGAGAGCCTCTATTTGTGCGGAGATGGCCTCTAAATCGGCACACACTTCTTCCATGCTGGCGAATTCTAAACCCTCTTCCGGAAAATCAACCCATGCTTCTAGGATGGCAGCAATCTGTGTGAGGGTTTCTTGGAAAGAGAGAATTTTTTGAGATAATGAGCCTTTCAGTTGTTCCTCAGCGGCATCGAGAGCGCGCTCATTTTTAGCGCAGATAAGCTCTTGCACAGCCTCTGCTTGTGCTAAGTCGATTTTACCGTTGATAAAGGCTTTAAAGGTGAATTCCCCAGGGTTGGCAGCTCTCGCTCCAGCTTGAAGGACGACATCCAAAACACGCCTTGTGATTAAGCTTCCCCCATGGCAGTGAATTTCAACCGTATCCTCTCCCGTATAGGAACGATTGCCTAACATAGGGACGATGAGCACATCATCGATATGTTCTTTTAAGGCATTGTGGATTTGTCCATAGTGGACAGTGTGACTTTTATAGGTTTTGACCGGACCAGAAAACACTTTTTCAGCTACATCTAGAGCATGATTCCCTGAAATTCGGATAATAGCCACCCCACCCTCTCCAGGTGGAGTCGCAACGGCGGCTATTGTCTCTCCCGGCTGGTAGGTATGGTGGATAAATTTCATAGGATGAGTAGCTAATTAGCGGAGATCATTGAAGTTTAAGCCATTGTTTTGTTGGACGCAATGTGCTTTAACACAGTCATCGTATTTATTTTTCATTACGAAAGCTAGGTGATAGAGATTAAATATTCCAAATGCTATGCAGGTGACTGAAACAAGTGTGAAACAAGCTGCTTTTTGGTATTTTCTTTTGGTATAATTTTCGTACGCTATAGCTCCAAAGGCTATTCCAGTGCCTACCCCAGCACCACCCGCTGTCATTAGATATTTTTCATCTAAATTGTACCGATCAAGTGATTCTTTAACGTCTTGTAGAGATGACATAATTGCTCCTATTTTTTAAATTAAAAGGACATGCTATCACATTCGTATGTTTTTAATCAACATATCCGATTGTTTTAAGGACATGCTATCACATTCGTATGTTTTTAATCAACATATCCGATTGTTTTTTTGTGTTAATAAATTTCCCTGAAGAAAGCTAGGGGGAAATTTCTTTGTTCTTTTTTCTTGTCAAGGCGGTTTTTTGGTGTTATATAGATTTTAAAGCCCTGAAATAAGTATTTTGAGAATTTACGATGACAACATCACCCTCAGACAAAACTGTTCCTTCCGCTTTTATTTGGCGTCGTCTTCATTCTTTGACGGGTGTATGGCTGGCAGTCTATCTAATCATCCACCTATTTACCAATTCACAGGCCGCCCTTTGGATTGGAAGCGATGGCACAGGATTCATCCATGCCGTCAATGGAATCCATGAGCTGCCTTATCTATTTGCAATTGAATTAGCGATCCTCGGTGTTCCGATTCTCATTCACCTGTTATGGGGAATTCAATATCTTCGCGGAGCCACCTATAGCTCTTTTGGTCAAAAGGGATTCACCCCTTATCTGCCAGAATATCCGCGCAATCGAGCATACACTTGGCAAAGGATTACTTCTTATCTCTTGATGATTGGTATCGTCGCTCACGTCATTCACATGCGTGTTATTGAATATCCATTGCATGCACAGGTGGAATCGTTGCACTTTTATACCGTGCGCATCACAGCAGATGAGGGACTTTACACTTTAGCTCCCAGAATCGGAGCAACGATTTACGATCAAAGTAAAATTGACATGATGAAAAAAGAGTTGCAAAAAGCTGCAGCAGAAGTCCCCATAAAAAATCCGATTGATATTCAGATTCGGCAGCAAAGCAAAAAATGGTTAACAGCTCTTGAAAAACGACCACTAAAAGCCAATGAAGTCATTGCGGAGGCAAATAACTTTGGAACGGTAGAATTACTTATGGTGCGCGATACCTTTAAAATGCCCCTGATGTTGGTTCTTTACACGCTGTTTGTCCTTTCAGCCTGCTTTCATGCTTTTAACGGACTTTGGACGGCAATGATCTCTTGGGGGATTACGCTGACTCCGCGCTCACAATGGTTAATGCGTAGGCTTACTAACGGACTTATGTTTATTGTGGCTGCCTTAGGACTGGCAGTAATTTGGCTCACTTATTGGGTAAATCTCAAATATTAATAGGGTATATGGCACCATCAAAAGTAGAAAAAAAAGTCATTGTCGTTGGAGGGGGACTCGCAGGGTTAGCAGCTGCGATGAAACTGGCAGAAAATGGATGTCATGTGCAAATTGTCTCTGTGACCAAAGTAAAACGCTCCCATTCTGTGTGCGCTCAGGGAGGTATCAATGCCGCGATGAATCTCAAAGGAGAGGATGATTCGCCGATCATTCATGCCTATGATACAATCAAAGGAGGGGATTTCTTGGCCAACCAGCCTCCAGTCCTTGAAATGTGCCTTGCAGCCCCTGCGATCATTTATATGATGGATCGTTTTGGATGTCCTTTCAACAGGACATCGGAAGGAAATCTCGATTTCCGTCGCTTTGGAGGGACTCTATACAACCGCACAGCGTTCTGTGGGGCCTCTACCGGACAACAGTTGCTTTACTCTCTCGATGAACAAGTCCGTCGTTATGAAGTCAAAGGGAAGGTGGAAAAATTTGAAAATCATGAATTCCTCCGTTTGGTGCTCGACGAGCAAGGTGTCGCTCGAGGAATTGTCATGATGGACCTCTTTAACCTTAAGCTTGAAGTGTTAAAGGCCGACGCCGTTGTGATTGCAACAGGAGGATGTGGTTTAATCTTTAAGAAATCGACGAACTCCACCTTCTGTACTGGAGCTGCCAACGGACGTCTCTATAGACAAGGGATGAAATACGCCAATGGAGAGTTCATTCAAATCCATCCTACAGCAATTCCAGGAACGGATAAGATGCGTTTGATGTCAGAATCAATACGCGGTGAAGGGGGGCGCATTTGGGTGTGGGGAGATAGCAACAAGACCATTCTTACCTCAGATGGACGCACCATCACCTGTGGGCAAAATGGGAAGCCATGGTACTTCCTTGAGGAGATGTACCCCGCTTTTGGCAACCTCGTTCCACGAGATATCGGAGCAAGAGAACTTTTACGCATCTGCGAAATGGGAATGGGAGTTGATGGAGAAATGCAAGTCTATCTCGATGTCTCTCATCTTTCGGAAGAGAAAAAGAAAAAATTAGCATCGGTATTGGATATTTACGAGAAGTTTACGGGAGAAGACCCTTCAAAACTTCCGATGCGCATATTCCCAGCAGTCCATTACACCATGGGAGGGGGATGGGTCGACTGGCCCGCTGCTGATGATCCAGACAGGTTCACTCGCTACCGCCAAATGACTAACCTTCCAGGCTGTTTTAACATTGGGGAATCAGATTATCAATATCATGGTGCCAATCGCCTAGGAGCCAATTCATTGCTGTCATGTATCTTTTCTGGACTCGTCGCTGGAAATGAAATTCCTCGCTATCTCGATTCTCTTTCACATAGCTATCAAGAAACTCCATCGACGGTCTTTGAAAAGGCAATACAGGCTGAGACAGCATCGAAAAATGCTCTTTTGTCGAGCACAGGAAAAGAAAATATCCATTGCCTCCATGACGAACTAGCTGAATGGATGGTAAAAAATGTCACGGTGAAACGCACCAACAGTGACCTCGAAAAGACTCTTGGTAAGATAGAAGAGCTTCAGGAGCGTTACCACCATATCACTCTTGACGATCACTCTCAGTTCGCTAATCAGACATTTGCCTTTGCAATGCAATTTCAACCGATGTTAGACCTTGCGCAAATTATTACGACAGGAGCTCTTTTGCGAAATGAATTCCGCGGAGCCCACTTTAAACCCGAATTCCCTAAGCGTGATGATGAACACTGGCTTAAAACGACGATCGCATCGCGTGATCCGACGACAGGGGCTTTAGTGATGAGTTATGAACCTGTGGATACCCGCCATCTTAAACCAATCTTGCGCGATTATTCCCAAGCACACAAGGTTAAACCTAAACTGGAAAATGTCCCGGCAAATATTCAGTTGCCAATATGAAAGGAGGAGTTTTATGAGCAAAACATTCATCCTAAAAGTGTATAGAGGGAATCCTGGAAAGCAGTATTGGGAAGAATTTGTCCTAGAGCTCACCCCCGCTCTTAATGTCATCTCAGCTCTAATGGAAATACAAAAACATCCGGTCAATAAGCAAGGAGAGCGAGTGACGCCGGTCGTCTGGGAACAAGGATGCCTCGAAGAGGTGTGTGGCTCGTGTTCGATGCTTGTTAATGGCCGACCACGCCAAGCATGTACAGCTCTTGTCGGTAAAATCCTAGAGGAAACAGGTCTAAATGTGATCACGTTGGCTCCTTTTTCAAAGTTTCCTCTCGTCCGAGACCTCATCGTAGACCGTAGTCGTATGTTTGAAAACTTAAAGAAAGCCCATGCTTGGGTCGATGTCGATGGGAGCTTTGATCGTGGACCGGGACCAAAAATCAGTCCTCAAAAACAAGAGGTAATGTATTCTCTTTCCAAATGCATGACATGTGGATGCTGTGTGGAAGCTTGCCCTCAGGCGGGTCTCAATTCGGAATTTGTGGGACCACAAATTTTTTCTCAGGTGCGTTTCTTTAATTCTCATCCCATAGGACATTTGGAAGAGGCAAAGCGCCTTCATGCGATGATGGAAGAAGGGGGAATTGCCGATTGTGGAAATGCACAGAACTGTCGTCGTGTCTGTCCTAAAGAGATTCCTCTTACAGATTCCATCGCCGCCATTGGCCGCGACGTCAACATGCAGGTATTGAAAGATTTATTTAGCCTTGATGACCGTTGAAAAAGCATTGCATTTGTTTGATTGTAACTATAGTTGATTTTATTCATAATGTCCATAAGTTGAAAAGGACAAACGACGCCAAGGACACCAAGGACCTTAAGGACGCCAAGGACAACAGGTGCTACCCTCTAAAGGGGATTCCAGAAAGTCCTTTTTGTTCATAAGTCCTTGGGGTCCTTGGTGTCCTTGGTGTCCTTTGTCCTTATGATGGACGATTATGAAGCATAAACACCACTACAATTTAATTCTTATTGGGCATAAGTCATCGGGAAAAACGCATTTTGGACAGCTTCTTTCCCAAGAGTTGGGAAGAAAATTTATCGATACAGACCGATTGATTGAAGATCTTTATACAAAGAAATTTCATGAAAAGCTCAGTTGTAGACAGATTGCCACAAAAATAGGAGAAGAAGGGTTTCGCAACCTAGAGAGGTCAGTGATCAGCTCTCTTAATGAAATAAAAAGAACAATTATTTCCATCGGCGCAGGATCTGTATTAAACCTCGAAAACTGCGAAAAATTAAGAGCCCTTGGTTGCTTTGTTTACTTGGAATTAGATAAGGAAACAATTCGGCAAAGAATCTTAAATTGTGGGGTTCCCTCTTTTTTTAATCCTCAAAATTTTGAGGACTCTTTCGAAAAAATGTATCAAGAACGCAAGTTAATCTATGAAGAAATTTGTATTTTTAAAGTAGTCATGCAAGGGAAAACAGAGAAAGAAATTCTGAGTGAACTAAAAGAACTATCTTAGGAGAAAAAATGAAAAATGAAAGTGCAGAAAATAGCTGGGAAGCGTTTTTAGAGCTATGTGCTAAAATTAAAACCCCAGAAGAGTTCGATCAATTTTTTTCTCTATTCCTAACGTTTGAAGAACGAGAAATCATGGCCTCGCGTTATCTGATTATCAAAGCCTTGCTAGAAGGGGATTTGACGCAACGAGAAATGGCAGACGCATATAAAGTGAGCATCGCGCAAATCACGCGAGGATCGAATGCGTTAAAAACAATCGATCCTAAATTTAAAAAGACTTTAGAAAAGAAACTGACTTAAAACGGAAGTTCCACTTTTTGGTCTTGTTCACATTTTCGGTCATCCCCTCTGTGTTCTCTGTGCCTCTGTGTTTCAAGATAGAAACACAGAGGCACAGAGAACACAGAGGGATAAACTAAAGAGCAAATGGCCGGTAGTTTCCTTATACAAGTGAATAAGGCCCACTTTTTGATGGAGTGCTTTTTGCATCTTTTTGATTCTAAGTGGATTGCAATTTTCTTTTAGTGTTTTAATACCTGGCTTAAGCAGGGAATCCAAAGCCATTAAATGTGTTTTATCTATGCCATAGAAGAGGGGAAAGGGAAACCGAACGACGCTTAGCCCTTCTTACCGAGGAAAGTCGCTCTATCATCGATCGCCGTATGCAAGAGAAATCGGGAGTTGATTTAAGGGATCTTATTTAGTCAAGCTTTGGATAAACAATTTAAGTTTGGCTTTTTACCACAAAACGCACCCAGATGCCAATTTTTGAATCTGTGTGTCTGTGGTAATTAATTGTTTATCCAATAAGTTGGACTCAAGCCTTATTTCATATACTCGTCAATGGCTTGATTGATGACATTTTGAGGATTTTCGCCCTTAGTGAATACTTTGTGACAAATCACTTCTTCAAAAGCTTGCTCGATTAGATCAGCTATTTGATAGGCTGTCAGTCCTCTAGCTGCGCCTGTTTTTAAGAGCATAGTTGAAAGCTTCATTCTTTCTATTGCATCTGCAGCAATGCCAGATCTTTTAAGGATGTTTGCATCCTCATTCGGATCTAATTTTTCAATATAACGTAGAGATCGCCCACTAAATGGAAACCTTGACTGGATAAGGTTTTTCCATTCAAAGCGCAATTTGCGAGCTTTATTCGGTAGAACAAGGCCATGATCTATTGGATAGAGGATTTTTGTATTCTCTTCAACTAAACAGTTACCTAAATGGCGGTCACAATTTAAAATTCGCATGTCCAAAATTGCTATTTTATGAATTTGTTCTTTAGAAATATGAGACAGCCCAAAATAAAAAAGACAACGCAATGCAAACACGTAAATTGATGTTATTATTGTCGCTAACCAAGTGTTTCGTTTTTCTATTAAGTATTCGTATGACTTTAGGCTTGCGTTAAGGGGGGTACAATTTTTTTTGAAAATTTGAAACGAACCCACAAGATTCGGTGTAGTAAGAGGGAAAATAGATGTGTCAAGAGCTGGGTGTTTAAAGTTTGTGGGAACGGTTAGAGGGACTTGAGAAAAATGCTCTTTATCTAATTGATAGGCAATGCATTCTCTTAAATATCCTGTGCCAGACTCGATATCCCACATTTCAGCAGAAAATGCGGCCCATACTAACCAGTTAGGATTTTTATTGCCGCCAACTTCTTGACTCATTGGCTTGAAAATTCCCCAAGGTTGCCCCAAGCGGTTATGCATAACGTAAGTGCCGCTGATGGTTTGGTTTAAAGGTGCAGGAGCAATTCCTTGTTGTAGAGCTAACCGAGCTTCCAAGGTCTCTGGAGATTGAACCAACTCTCTAAGATCCGATTCAAGCTGTGAAGGTAATATATTGTTGCCTAGTTTAGTTACATTATCCAGTATATGTTTTACTTTTACCCGTTCTTTGACCAATGCAGGGGATTTAGAAGTTAAGGGAAGTGAATTATTAGTAATAACTTCATCAAATAACTGCTGACATGTTTGATTGATAGCTTGATGTAATGGGTTTTGTATTGCCCCAATAAAACGGGAAAACAGCGATTTTCGAGGATGCGTTGTTGCTAGGGGTGCTCCTGTTACCAGATATCCGTTTGGATCTACAGACAGTGTTGCTCCTGTTTGTAGTTGCTCCAAAGTGTTAATGTTATGAGAAAAGACCGAAGAATTTGGCATTTTATTCCTTAAATATTTTAATAATTTAACACATTGTAAGATATTTATATTAAAAAATCAATATTTATTATTTTTTTATTATTTTTTGTTTTTCTTTTTTATTCATTGGAGATATAAGAAAAGCAAAATATAACAGGCTAAGCGGGATTGGCTTCGCTGGCAGCCCCTACGACCGAAACCGTTCCCGAATGGGCTGGGTATAAGCATCTCGCTTCTATCAAGACCGAGACCGAAAAGACTGGGTAAAAATTCCTGTTTCAGTCTTGATTAAAGCGGGATGGTTATACCCAGTCTTTTCGGTCTCTGTTTTTATTAAAACAACTTGCAATATATTTTTTTATATGTATTCTGAGGGAATATGCATACCTCAGATATAATGACAGAACTTACAGAAGCGGAGCCGTTAGATTCTCTGATAAGGCGTTTAGGTAGTCCCGAATCGACTATTCTAATCTATTCTGCTTCTTGCGTTTTTCAGATTCCTCAAGTCGATGGGGCCATCGGCTATCAAAAGATAGGCAACTGCGCTGTCGTTATTGGCGATCCAATGTGTCAGCCAGAAAATATCGCGGAACTTACGGGTGCCTTTCATCGTTATTGCCAAGAATGCAACTTAAAGGTCGTCTATTTTCTTGTTCACGAAGATTTTGCTCATTGGAGTATTAATAATGGATGCCATACGTTAATTCAGGTTGGGGAAGAGCTGAGCATAAACCCAATGACTTTTCACAAAAGGCATAAATTGCAAGGAAAGGTCAACCACGCTTCTCGTCATGGAGTTGTTGTCAAAGAATACAAAAATCATGATCCTGCATTAGAAAGCCAAATCAAAAGCACTGCTGAAGCTTGGGTGAAAGGACGGCATGGACCACAAATACATTTAGGGCATATCGATTTTTTCAGTGATGCCGATCACCGCATTTTTTATGCACAAGAAAATGATAGAATCGTAGGTCTTTTATTGCTTTCTCCTCTCGATAGCATTCCAGGGTGGGTAGTGTGTTTTCATTTAGTTGTTCTAGACGCTCCAACGGGGACAACAGAATGTCTTATGTGTTCTACTTTTGACATTCTGGCCAGTGAGAATAGTCATTATCTTTGTTTGGGTATTGCTTGTGGATCTAAGTTAGGGGAAGTTAGAGGCCTCAGTTTAATCTCAAAATTGTTAGCAGGATTTATTTTTAAAGTAGCAGGATCAATTTTTAGACTCAATGCGCGGGCTGTCTATTTAAGTAAATACCATCCTCAATCAGCCCCTACCTTTTTAGTGTCCAGAGATAAGTTGAGTTTGACCGAATTATTTGCACTTAAAAAATTGTTAAATGTGAAATTATGATCTTAACAGCCTTTAAAATGTTGATCGGTAACAAAGCTGCTTTTATAGGGGTTATCTTTGGCATTTTTTTGGCTGTGCTCTTAATTTCGCAACAATCGGCTATTTATTTAGGCTTAGTATCCCGTTCTTATCGCATTGTCACAAATATTTCTGCACCTAATATCTGGGTAATTGATCCAGCAACACAGGGTGAAGACCTCATCCGTTCAATGCCTAAGGACTATCTCCAATATGTTAAAAGCATTCCAAATGTCGAGTGGGCTGTCCCCGTCACTTATTTGCTCTTGCCCCTTACAACGCCATCCGGAATATTTACGGTTTCAGAAGTGTATGGAGTCGATGATAAAACTTTGGTGGGAATACCTAACCTGTTAGAGGGCAATATTCAGGATTTATATCGAAATGGGGGAGTGATTCTCGATTCTAACTCTGCAGAAAATCTCTTAGCGATAACTTTACCTAATGGAGAGAAAGCCCCTTTAAAACTTGGCGATGCACTAGAAATTAACGGTCACCGAGTCGTCGTTGCAGGGATTGCAAAAACGACTCCTGGGTTTTTTCCTCAGCCTGTCGTGTTTATGATCAATAGCCAAGTTGAACAATTTAGTGGAACGAACCGCATTCAGTATATTGTAGCAAAAACAAGAGAGAACGCTGACGTACAGGCTATTCTCAATCAAATCAACTCTAATAAAAATATGCTGGGGTTAACGAGCAAACAGTTAGAATCTAGAATAAGCGACCACTTTTTAAAGACGGGAATTTTAATTAATTATGGGATCTCAGTCCTTCTGGGAATGATCATCGGTTTTTCAATTGCGGGACAGATTTTTTATATCATGACCCTGCATAATCTCTGTTACTATGCGTTAATTAAAGCCCTAGGAGGGACAGAGGCGATGATTTTAAAGATGATCGTGTTTCAAGCTGTAGTGGTGGGAACCATCGGTTATATTTTAGGAACGGGGGTGACGCTACTTTGGGGATTTGCAATTAAAGGTACGACGTTAACCTTTGAATTTCCTTGGCAGTTACTTCTTCTCACCGGATTTTTCGCTGTGATTATATGCATATTTATGGCTGCTTTAAGCGTGAGAAAAATCTTTAGATTAGATCCCCATATGTTAATGGTAAACACATGATAGCAGTTAAGTGTAAAGGCATTAAAAAGTTTTACGGCGAAGGGGAGAATAAAACAGCTGCCCTAAAGGGAATCGATTTGGAAATCCCTGAAAAGAAATTAACTCTTTTGGTGGGGCCGTCAGGTTCAGGGAAAACGACGTTGATGTCTATCATCCAAACGATATTAACCCCTGACGAAGGAGATTTATTTATTTTTGGACATCATATGAACACAATGAATGAATTGGAAAAAGCTCATTTTCGCAATGAAAATATAGGTGTTGTTTTCCAGGCTTTATACCTAATCCCTGCTTTAACTGTATTAGAAAATGTGATCCTTCCCTTGACTATCAAAGGGGAAAACGAAAGTAAAGCAAAGGAGAAAGCTATCCCCATCCTCGAACGATTGCACATAGGAAATAAGGTTCATTGTTCGCCCACACAATTGTCTCGAGGGCAACAGCAGCGCGCAGCTATTGCACGAGCATTGATGAATGACTCCAAACTCATTGTGTGCGATGAACCAACAAGCGCTTTAGATCAAGAACACGGCCATGCATGTATGTCTATTTTGAAAGATCTCGTCTCGTCCGACAACCGAACTGTTTTGGTCATCACTCACGATCATCGAATTTTTTCTTTTGCTGATCATATCGTAAATCTTAACGATGGTTTAATAGATGGATAGGAAGTATTTTTATGTTGTTTTAGGGTTTACACTTCTTTGTTTGCTTCTGATTTTGATTTTTTTCATCCAAAAACCAGATAAAGAAGTCATCCCAGATGTTCAGGCAGAGCACCCTCCGTTTCCCACTTATATTAGCGGTGTCGGTATTGTAGAGCCACAGTCAGGAAATATTAGTATTAGCTCTCATTCTGACCGCATGGTTGAAAAAATAAACGTCTCAGTAAATGCTAAAGTAAAAAAAGGGGAAGTCCTCTTTCAACTAGATAATAAAGACTTATTCGCTACATTAAAAATCAAACAGCAAGAATATGAAAAAGCACTAGCAAGTTTACATAGATTGGAAGCCTTACCTAGAAAAGAAGATCTCATGATCGCGCAAGAGGCACTAAATAAAGCTCAGGCAGCATTTAATGAATCGAAGGCACAACATGATATGGTCGTCAACCTTCCTAACCCTCATGCAATTAGCCAAGAAGAGCAAGACGCACGCTTATATAGATACCAAGAGGCTGAGGCTGAGAAAAAACAGGCGCAAGCTGAATTTGAAAAAGTTAAATCGGGTGCTTGGCAACCAGAACTAGATATAGCCCATCACGAAGTCGCACAAGCCAAAGCAGATGTAGATGCGATTAAATCAGAAATCCAACGCACCTCTATCAAATCTCCACTTGATGGGACGGTATTGCAAGTCAATATTCATGAAGGAGAAACTGTAGATCCTAACAAGACAACAATGATTTTGGGAAATATTGAGGAACTTTGTTTGCGAGTGAGGATTGATCAATTTAATATTGCGATGTTTCATCCCAATTTCCCTGCTGTCGCCTTTAGGCAGGGAAATCTTTCTAAGGGAATTCCTCTTAAGTTTATTCGGGTCGATCCTTTTATGGTTCCAAAGAAATATCTCACAAATGATGTTGATGAGAAAATAGACACTCAAGTTTTTGAAATTCTTTATCGCATAGAAAAGACGGATGCCTATCTAATTATTGGTGAACAAATGGATGTTTATATCGATGTCGAAAAAAAATAATTTTGTTATTTGTTCTCTTGTCTTTTTTGGGATGACAAGTTGTTATCGTCCTCCAGATTGCACCGATCAAACTGGGATTGAGGTTCCATGTAGATGGGAAATCCCGATTAAGGAAGGGATGACGACCGAAGATCCCTTCTGCTTCCTTTGGTGGGAAGCGCTTAATGATCCCACATTAACATCTTTAATTGTTGAGGCTTCTACACGCAATAAAGACATTCTTCTTGCTAGTTTAGGGTCAGAGGATACGCTGCTTAAAGCTGTTAATGAAGTCTCTGTTGAAGTCGCAAAAAATTACATGGAATTCCGCGGATTACAAATGCAATTAAAAGTGCTCAAAGAAAACATCAAAGCACAGGATGAAATTTTAACCATAAATAAAGGACTATCAACCAGAGGTTTTTTTAGCTCAGTTAAAGAGAATGAAGATCAAAAAAATCTCGATTCTTTTTTAATGCAGAAGTCCCTAATTGAATTTTCAATGGAGAAAACAACCTTTCATCTTTCTGTTTTGTTAGGTTATGCGCCTGGAGCATTAAATGAAGTACTTTGTCAAGCTAAAGACCTGCCAGAACTAGCCTGTAATATCCCTATAGGATCCCCCATGGAGCTAATTTGTCGCCATCCGACTGTGCAGCAAGCAAGAAAGGGATATGCAGCAACGGGAAGTGAAGAAATGCTCTATCAGTACCAAAAGGCAATTTTAAGTGCTCTTGAGGGAGCAGAGACAGCTCTTGCAGCTTTTAATTACGAGAGAGATAAAATCCATTACCTAGAAAATAAAAAACATTTAAAAGAAGAGTCTTATCAGTTAATAAAAGATCTCTATAAGCAAGGGCTCAAAGATGATCGTGACGTGTTGTTAGCCTATCAAGAATTATTATCTGAAGAAGATGCTCTCATTCAAGGCAACATCGAGCTATTGACCAGCTATGTCGATTTGTACGATGCTTTGGGCAGCCATGCTTGGAAAGTATGTTGCGATTAGTCAAAGCGCACCCATCCAATTAATGCCTCATCAAAAATTCGGTACTGACCTTCTTCATCTTTTCCCAACAATAAACGACGGGAATAGTCAATCCCATCCCAAGGCCTATTGAAGTAGTTTTGTTCAGCGATTGTCACAGAATTGTAGTCGACGTCTGCCACGACAGCTACATGGCCAGTGATTGCAATTTCACCGCTATAAATTAATAAATCACCCACTTGTGGTTCTACTGTCGATGTGCGATTTTCAAATTTAAGTATGGGAATGAATTCATTGGTATCGACTCTTTTACCATATTCCAGATCCCAAATGTTATAGGCATATTTGACCTGAGCAAATGTTACATTCTTATTATCAATGAGCCATCGTCTTGCATATTCAACGCACTGCCATTTCAGACCGCTGAATATCTTTTTGTTGCTATCTTGTAAAAGCACAAAATTGTTTTCACAGGGGACTTTGTAGCTATTATCGTTGCTATATGCTTGAGTTAAGTACGATTGTCCGATGCACTCCCCATATTCAGAATTTAACGTTCCTGATGCTATACAAGAAAAGACTGTTAAAACGAAACTGATATAACATTTCATGATAATACTCGTAAGTCTGAAATTTAGGCCTGGTTCAAATGAAGGTTACACTTTTCTTACCCTCTTCTCTGTGCTCCCTGTACCTGTGTTCTTTTTTGAAACACGGGCACAGAGAACAGAGAGAGAAGATAAGAGAAAAAACTGTTACCCATTTTGGATTGATTTTGAACCATGCCGAAATTTAGTTATTTAAATTTGTTTTTAATAAATTAGGTGATTTAAGTCAAATCGTTTGTAACATTATTGTTTTTTACTTTCGTTTTTTTTTGTTCTTTCTGCTACAATAAAAAAATAAAAATCTGAACCTATTAATAGAACTCAGTCTATATTGTGCCGCAGTGGGGATACCGTTGCTATTGATCGCCCTTGTCAGAAAATCCAATGCTCCATTGATAGCAGCGGTGTTTTTGATGCTTGCAATATGCCTTGACACGTTTTTTTTGTTATTGCCTCGTATGCTTGAGATTTCAAAATTTCATTGGAATTGGGAAGGTAAAATCTTAGAGTTTATTTGGCCTTTGGTCGTTGTCTATGGGTTTAAATGGTTGACATCGAAAGAGGTCGGGTTGAATTTGCCAGATACAAAGGGATGGTTGTTAGGACTAGGAATGGGCCTGTTTTTTGTGATCTGGAATTTTTTGGATTTTCTTGTGCAAGAGACCCCTTCCACTGTAACTTCCATTCATGAATTTCCTCTTGAGACACTATTATTCCAATTTTCTATGCCAGGATTAGCGGAGGAATTAGTTGTCCGGGGTGTTTACTTAGCTATTCTCAATCACTATTTGGGGCGCCAATGGAAATTATTTGGTGCTTCTTTTGGGTGGGGGGCTCTTTTGGTCACAGTCGCCTTTATGATGAGTCACGTCCTTGCCTTTTCTCCAAAGGAAAATCAATTGGTATTTAATCCACAGTGGATCGATGTTCAAACCATTTTATTATGTTTCTCCCTTGTCTATGTTCGGGAAAAAACTGGTAGCATATGGCCTTGTGTCTTATTTCATAATTTGATAAATGGACTGTCCATGCTTTTCATTTGGATTAAGCTGTTTTTGGTATAAGGCATAATTATGAAAACTCTGAAAGATTTAAAAAACGTCGGTAAGGCAACCATGAAGGACTTGCTTCTTCATAAGTGTACATTGGAAACTACATATGTTTATTTGTGACAAAGAGAAACAGCAAATCTATGTTGCACACATTGAGGAGCTTAAGGTCTTGAATCGTGATCGTCGTGAAAGGCGTCAGAATTTAATTCTGCGTGAATGGAATCGACAGATTTGTAAAAAGGACTTTTTATGCTCATTAAGGAACCGTTTGGGTAAGCTTAAACCCGTTAGTTCTCCAGAAAATTGCCAAAAAAATTCTTCCAAAATAAATCCGCGGAATCAATTTCAATCTCCCAATTATTTTAGCGAGCATCGTATTGCAGTGTATACCTGCATTATAGGGGCCTACGACAAGTTCTTAGAGCCAAAGATAAAACCAGATAATATTGATTACTACGCCATAACGGATCAATCTCTTGCAGTTAATTCTGCGTGGTGTCTTTTTGATGTATCTCACATTAAAAAAAAGCAGCCTTCTCTTAGTGCTATAGAGCAAAATCGTTGGTATAAAATGCACCCCCACCTACTGTTTCCAGATTATGAATATTCCATCTATCTGGATGGAAATATAACCCCCATGAGCGATCTCACAGAGCTTATTAATCGTATTGGACCCTATCCTATAGCTACCCATTGTCATTATACTCGAAATTGTGTATATCAGGAAGCTAGGGTCGTTCTGCAACTTGGTAAGGATACTCCTGAACATATTGAGAAACATCTGCTTTTTTTACAGGAACAGGGAATGCCAAAAGATTATGGATTAGCCGATTGCAGTGTGATCGCTAGAAAGCATCATGATACTTTTTGTATCAGTCTTATGGAGCAATGGTGGAAAGAATTCTTATTGTATTCCCGTCGAGATCAATTATCTTTCCCTTATGTGCTATTTAAAAATGGCTTGACAATTGCGAATGTAGCTACTTTAGGCCCGAATAGAGTTTTTAATGATGCTTTAGATATTACAATGCATACTCAATATGAGTACTTGCCAATATGATATACGATTTGGCTGTACTTAGTTATGCTAAGAACTACCTTCCGATTTTTACGGAATTAGAAGGCAAGCATAATATCCATTTGATCTCGCCACCCTGGAGCGATCAAAAAAAGTTGCTCCACTTTCTATTGCAAATGGAATTTGCATATAAAAATGGAATGCGACTATTGGGAGAAAATGTCATTTCGGCAGATGCGTCGGTGTGTTATCTTTTTTTTCGAGATTGGTATCCTCTGTTTGCCAATGGCTATGTAAAAAGACTAAAGGAGCTGAATCCCCATACTAAAGCTTGTTGGTTTTTTTCGGATCTAGTTGATA
Organism: Chlamydiota bacterium; assembly: GCA_013287465.1. Taxonomy (GTDB): domain Bacteria; phylum Chlamydiota; class Chlamydiia; order Chlamydiales; family Parachlamydiaceae; genus JABDDS01. The sequence goes on from JABDDS010000013.1 coordinate 20,497, forward strand.
GTTATCCTGGAATCAATATAGAACATATGCAGGGTGAATTCGACTTGATTTTGAGTTTTGATCCAGAGGATGCAGAACGGTATAATTTTGTGCATTGCCCACTCCCTTATTCTGCCTTACCGCAAGGAGAACGATGGCAAAAGGAGAAGGCACGCAACGATATTTTTTTTATAGGGGCTGCCAAGCAGCGGTTGAATATGATCTTGGCTGTTTACGAACGGCTGCGAAATGCTGATTTAAATTGCGATTTTCATATTGTTGGGGTGCCTTTGCGGGAACAACGTTATGCGGATGAAATCAATTACTGCACTTTTTTACCCTACATCGACTGTTTGCATATGGCTTTGCATTCTCGATGCATCCTCGAGCTTTTGCAAAATCCCACTCATCATGGCTTTACAGCTCGTACAGGCGAAGCCCTTGTGTATGGCAGAAAACTTTTATCCAATAACACACATCTGATTTCTGCCCCCTTTTATGATCAAAGGCAAATCGAGATATTTACTTCTCCTGACGAAATAAACATCAATTTTATTATGAATGAGTGGCAACCCACATGTCAGCCAGTTATATTTTCTCCTTGTCATACTCTGAAATTGATAGAAGAACGACTAAACATTAGTTTCGGGTAGTTTTGCTCCGCTCCTTAAGCCGCATTCGAAGAATATCCGCATAATCTTTTTTTTCCTGTTCTCGTCGTAGGCGACCAGTGTTAGTCATATGCAGCCGCCGATCAGCAGTAATCCATTGAATCCGCGTAGTTTTTATACCGCGGTCATACATGCGTGCCAGCCATTCTACCGCTTCGCCCGTCTCACGCGTTTCATCAAAAAGACCCACGAGATTTATCGTTTTTTCCCGGACCAACATGCAACCGGTTAGCAAGCCATAATATGGTTCTTCTCGTGGTCTAAGACGAGCCTGTTCTTCTTCAGGGAGTTCTAAAGAAATAAAATCTTGGGCCATGGCAAATACCGCTCCAACTTCTGAATCAGCTGTCAGAATTTCCGTTAAGAGTGCTAATGCCCCTGGCCTCAATCGATCGTCTCCATCCAGAAATAAAATATATTGCCCATGAGCATGATGCAGTCCAAAGTTACGAGAAGAAGAGACTCCACCGTTCTTTTTTTTTATCACTGTTGCGCCAGCAGTCTCTGCTATATTGGCCGTGTCGTCTGTTGATCCATCGTCTATAACAATTATTTCGACATCAAATCCTAAAACAACTTGTGCCAATGCACTATGGACAGTTTCTTTAATGAATAAAGAAGAATTGTAGGCGGGAATTATTACAGAAATTAAACACTGATTATTCGCTGAGGAAATCATTTGCTGCTCCAAATAAGATAGGCCATCCGTGATCGTTATTTACATCATGAATGGGATCGGCAAGCAAGATTTCTTGAATTTCAGCAAATTCTTCGACTTCAAAGACAAATCCTTCTGTTGCTATGCTCTGATCAAAACTTTGCATCATTTTATTACCTTCGACTGTCGTTTCTGGAATTAATAATCCGAAATTTTGCAGTCGAGTAATAAAATTGACAAAGATATCTTCTATTTCTAATGGGCAACCGGACAGGTGTCGTAGCTCTTTTAGAACTGAAGCAGGGGAGACCCCTTTTACAAGTTGATTGAAAATTGCCGATCCAAAAGTATTGATGCCATAATAGACACCAGTAGTCGAATTGATGATGATCGCCAATCCGTCTGAATAATCGTAAAAAAATTGTAATTCGTCAATACGATATCTTTTTTCCATATCATTCATAGTTTTTTTCCTTTTTATTTTACTTTATTAAGAATAAGTTTTTTTAGAAATTTTGCGTTGCGTTCGATGTCAGAGCTTAAGGTTAGTTGATAACAGGGTAAATCTTTTAGAAAATCAAGGATATTGCGAATATGCTTTGGATCTTTGCGGTCATTCACTTGTGTGATCGTCGACCAAATGAGATGAGTGAGAATTCTTCCCGCTGGTATCATCGTAAAAGAAGGCTTTTTTTCTTCCGGTGCCAAAACTGGAAAAATTAAAGCCTTTATAGTAAGACCAAAGCAAAACTGATGACCATAGGCAGAAATATCAAAAACATGCTTTGAATTGTCCTTTAACCACCGTTTGTTTAAGCATAATCCTGGCATTTGTATCAAACTGGACTCGTGCAAACTGGCTATTGAATATACAGGCCAAGCCCGAGTTATGTTTTCATTTCTTGTTAGCATGAAGTGGTCGTCGGCTACATATTGGCAGTTTTGTAGAAGGGATGAGATTGCGAGTGTTGATTTACCATGCCCAGTTCCTCCACAGATAAGTACTCCCTTATTTTCATAGCCCAAAGCAGCTCCATGCAGCATAAATCGTCCTTTCTGCTTAGCCAAATTATATAAAAGTTGGTATATCAAATACCCAAGATTAGTTATGGATTCGTGACTGCAGTCCTGCAGACAAAAATAACTAGTATCGTTGTTTTTATCAAATCCATATAAACGACCTTTATCTTCATTGATTATTAGTGTTTGGACATTATCTTTCACTATATGAATTTGCCGTTCTAGGTGGTTTAAACGCAGGCAAGCAGCGATATCTCCCTGCCATAAGCGGAATACAGCGTCGGGTTCATTAGTATCATTCGTAAAGCAACAGGCCAATTGAATATCTATATAATGAAGCAGAGTTGGGTTACGGCATTCCAGTTTCACTAATAAACCAGCTATACGGAGCCAACGTGTTTCTAAAGGTCCTAAAGCAGTATGAAACAGAGAGTCTAAATGCTTCCAAAAACGTTGAAAATTTAATTCCATAATTTGATTCGAAAGAGCGTTATTAACATCAGTCATTAGTTTTAATCCAATTATGTAGCTTTGATAGCAGCCACGATATGACTTCACGAAAATTTTTTGCTTCACAGTGTAGCAAAATAAATTCCCAAATAGTATGCACTTTCCCGTGATGACGAAGCATGCGGTATTTTTCTATCACGTGAAAGGGTAATAGGAAAAAAGATTTCAATTTTTTGCCTTCCGATCGCAACTTGTGTCGTCGAAGAGCTTCCGAACGCCATCTTAAATTGACGATAACATTCTTTTCCATCTCACTGTTATGTTTAGGGCATTGGAAGCTATAATTATCAACTATTATTTTTTGGGGTACATATTGTGGAAGATAGTCTGCCAATATGGATAACATAGGTTTTACGGCATCATGAATAAAATATTTTTTTGCGTTTTTGACCACATGTTTCCAATCGAATTGAGAAGTAGAGCAAAGTACCATACCACAGTCGTAGATCCATTTAAAACGCCTTCGATTTTCTTTTGGCACACAGCAAAGATTAAAGAACTCGTTTTCAAGTAAATGTAAAATCAAATTTTCTGGGGATGGTATCCACACTTCGGTACCAAAGAACTGTATTAATTTTGCACCATCTGTCAGTTCCTCTTCTATACTGCGTTTATAGCTAGTCTTGAACAAGCAATGATGAATATCTATACGGCCGCTAGTTCCATCAGTCTCTAGTTGCTTCATATCTACAGAATGAAAGGCATTACTGAAGTCATAATACCCCTGACTGCTAGCTATTTTTATCGTTTCATTAAGCCGTTCTTCTGGCACAGCAAAATCAACATCCACTAAGCAACGGCTGGTATAGGGGTCGTAGTAAGCCTTTATGGCGGATCCTTTGAGTAGCAGCATTGGGATGTTAGCCTGGTTAAGAATTGTTCCCAGGCGTCCAAAAGAGGAAAATAAAGCCGCATTTTTAAATAGATAGAAGCGAGCCACGCCACGGACACGAGGTATAATGGTAGATGGCACCCCCAGACTTCCGTGACGGTGACAAAGATGCGCTAACATCAAATTGAATTCCATCGGCTCTTTTTCAATATTTAAATCTTTGAAAAAGACAGCTTTGTCGTTGGGCGTTACGTGGACTGCGAACATCATCTGCAAAAGTTGTTGATCCTTTTGTTTCAGTTGCATTCGCGAATGTAATTCATCCTTAGGAGGAAATAGCAAATTCTTTTTTATCATGAATATCACTTTTATTTCGCCCGAATATGATTTATAAAGTAATTTTATGCAATGGGAAAACAACCGATTTGGTATAATCCCGGAGCGAACCGAGTCGAAGTCCGATCCATGCTTCTGGAAAGGGGCTTGGCAGACATATTAAGGGGGGATAATGCCGCTAGCTAAGATTAATGGACAGGAAATTTACTTTGAAGATTCTGGAGGAAAAGGACCGGCTCTTGTCTTTATGCATGGATTTCTCATGGATCAATCTCTTTTTGATTTCCAGGTAAAGATGTTATCTCCCGATTACAGATGCATTCGTTGGGATGCTAGGTGTTTTGGACGCACCAAGTGGGATGGACGTCCATTTAACCTTTATGATTCTGTTAAAGACTGTTTTGGTCTGATGGATTTTTTACAGATCGATTCTGCTATTTTAGTAGGGATGTCCCAAGGGGGATATTGTGCATTACGAGCAGCTCTAACACAACCTAAAAGAGTTAAAGCGTTAGTGCTTATGAGTACACAATCGGGTGTCGACCCAGACCAGTTGAAAGCAGCTTTTCGTGAAACAAGGGATTCTTGGATGCAATCAGGACCGACTGATCCATTGATAGAAGGTTTAGCAACAGTGCTTTTAGGTCCAAAAGGAGATCCAGGAATGGAAACGCATTGGAATAATTGGTTACCTAAATGGAAAAAAATCCCTGCTATTAACATTTTTCATGCGATGAACAACTTACTAGAAAGAGATGAAATCACTCACCGTGTACAAGAAATTCATTGTCCAGTTCTAGTCACCCATGGCGCTGATGACCATTGCCTTCCAGTTACCCTAGCAGAAGAGTTAAGCAAAAAATTGCTCAATTGCCGAGGTCTTGTGATTTCTCCCGGTGCTCATGCAGTCAATATGACTCATCCGGAGAATATTAATCCTGGACTAAAACAATTTTTAGATAATTTAGCCTAAATGTTTAAGAAAAAAATATTTTCCCGTTTTTGTTTCTTTTCTTAGTTGTTCTGTCTATAAATCAACTGAGAGGCGTAGAAAACAAAACACCGCAAGTGTCACTTCGGCATCTCCTTCAGGTGGAGGAGGGGATGCATTGAGAGAGAGATCTGAAAAGTCCAGGAATTAGGAGCAAGAAGACTTTTTTAAATAATTCCCATTTACCCTCGTAAATTATCTCACTCCTAGTTGCTGGAAAAAAGTTGAAAAAATAGGTAATTAGTGGTACACTGGCGGGTCATAGGTTATTTACATTAAATTTATAGGTGATTGTATGTGCCGTAGTCATAGCGTTTCTAATCAGGGTGGAGTCTGCCAAAGTAGTGAGATTACGATTAGTAGTAATGAGGCGACAGCTCCTTCTATTTTTGAACGAATCACTGATATTTATCTAACAGCTGTTCAAGATTTTAGCCAATTTCTTTTTAGAAATGGATGGAAGACTTGCGCATTAGCAATTCCTTCTCTTTTTGGGGAATTAGGAGAATCTATTCTTTCCGCTGTAAGACGCATTTTTGGATGGGAAACTACTTTGACGAAGTGTTATGGTTTTTACAATGCTGCCGATCCTGCTAGCCTTGATTGCCTTTTATCTACACTTAAGGATGACCCTGGGGAAAAGGAGCGAATCCCTGTGCTGTTGTTTCATGGGTTATTTAGCACTCCCGACATTTGGATGCCTTGGGCGATGGAGCTCGAAAAAGCTGAGAAAAGCAAAAAAATAGGTCCGTTGATTACGCTACAGTTGCCAAATGACCTTCAAGAGCGTATGAAAGTTGTCTATAAAGCCATTGACGATGTCGCTGAAATCTATCGGCAAGCAGGGAGGGAACAACCCTTTCAAGTCGATCTCGTTGGACATTCCTTAGGTGGGTATGCCGGACATTTAGCCGCATTTCTTCCAGATCAAATTACACTTAAGGATGAGAAAGGGGTCAGAAGACGATGGCATAATGTTGGCCCTTCTAGTCGAAACGAGACGGTGAGAAAAGTCGTTTCTGTTGCCGGCCCCACATGGCTATGTTGCACAGGGCAGCACGATGAAACAACAGTCCTTCCTCCAGAGCGTGAAGATATTTATCCAAAAAATGTGTTCACAACGAAAAAGATCGAAGGATCGTTTACACCAGATCAAATTGCGACGATTCGCAGTACCCATCAAGGCATTTACGACATCGTTGGTTCCTACGATGCCATTTCTTCGACGGTATCCCCATTGCCGGAGGAACAGGTTTATCAGTTTAAATTGGGACACGTTGGATTAGCCACTGATCCAAGGGTATGCCAAATTGCAATTTCTATCTTAGCCGCTTAACATTTATAGGTGATCTCGTGAGTATTGTAGAACAAATTAATGATGGCATCAAAGAATCGATGAGAAGTAAAGATTCAGTCCGACTGAATGTTTTGCGGATGTTAAAATCGAAAATATTGGCAGTTGATGCTCGAGGAAATATCCCCGATCCTGAAGTGATTAAACTGTTTAAAACTTATCTAGGAAATTTAAAAGAGGCTTTGGATCAGTTTAAAGCGGTTAATAGTGTGGAAAATGTTGAAAAACTGGAAAGAGAAATTGTCATTGTCCAAGAGTTTTTACCTCAGGCGCTCAGCCACGAGGAAATGGAAAAGATTGTCAAGCAAGCTATTGTTGATTCTGAAGCTAAAACAAAAAAAGACCTTGGCATCGTCATGAAGAAAATTATGCAGATGAATAGTTCTATCGATGGAAAGGCAGCCAAAGACTTGGCGGCTCAACTATTGCCCGATTAGAAAAAATAGTGCTTGTAAATTAAATATATAAAACGTTAAGAAGAAAATGGATTCTATATTTTTTTTGGAGGTATCTCATGGCGTTTACAAGAAATATTGGCATGCTCTTATTGGCGATCTACCTAATTTTAGTCGGTCTTATTACACTTGCAGCTGTTGCTATTCCTGGAATTGTACTTGGCATTCTCGCTCTCGTTTCAGGTATCTTTATTTTAATTGGTAGATAATAAATGCGCATTGTTGGTGTTCAGCACGTAATAAACACACAAGATGAACAACAGCAATTATGTGATAAGGATTGTCTGAATCCAATCCCTTCGAGTTTTGTGAATTTCGAAAAGATAAAAAAGTACTTTTTTATTGGGATGAGGGCGTATGGAGCCTATTCATTACTTGATGAAGGAATTGCAAATGTGTTGGGGTTGGAAACTCTACGTCATGGAGATTCCTTAATCCATTATATAAGCGGAAATTTATTTGGCATTGATCCTGCCACGCGATCGGGGCTAACAGGATCTTGTGTAGGGAGTCATATGCTAGCCCGAGGAGTTGTAAGAGATTGTTTTAGATCCTCTAAAGGGTATTTTTATGTATTTAAAGATTCTAAATTTGATTATGATGATTGCAGTCCAATAGCATTCCTCCCCTCTATTGCATACAAATTAGGACTTTCTCGTTGGCATGCGATTCTTTCTGGGATTTCAACTACTGCAGCTGAAAACACAAATCGCATTTCATTTTGGGGACGCATATTGTTAGGTGGGCTTAATGGAGCTGTCACGCCTACAATGAAATTTAGATACACATTAGATAATCTTCAACAATTTGAAAATGACCCAGACTACTGCGAGGCAGCTTACCGTACAAGAGAGCCTATTAGCGTTGCTCATATGGGAATCTTGGGATCTCTGTGGCAAGGGATGAATAGCGGTGTGTTTTATCGAATTGCGGATCGCCCCTATGCAGCATTAGTTGGTGTTGCACTCATTGGTCTTTCGATACTCGTCGCTAAAAAAACATGGAAATACGCCTGGGAAATGACTTCTGAATGCAGGTTCAATGCTAAAACGATGATTGTAATTGGCTTAATCTTTTTAAATACGCTTTAAATCCAAGTTTCAGGCCGCCTGTGGTATAACTTTGTTCCGGCATGCGTGTCTGCACACGCATCCTATTTAACGCGAATTTTGGATAAGTAATGTTTAGGCTATGAAGGCTACATTTGAGTTTGGCCTTTTACCACGAAGTGGTTCTCGGGTTTGGCCTTTTTCCTCCCGGTAGGGAGGGATGTGATTAGCCCCGTTTGAAGCGAGCGCTGCGAGCGGAAAGCGGGGAAAAGACCATTCTAGCAAATGCGCCCCGGCAGTGGGCGCCGGATACCAAATACAATTCCCCCATGTAATCGTAAAGCCTAGACTCAAAATTTTTACTAATGAGATTTAGTCTGTTTTTTGTAGACCATACAGAATGAAAATGGTGGGCTTTATAGGTGTGTGTGTCATAAATGCTTTTTTTGTTTGTTGTTTTCGAGCGCCCACTACTGGGGCGCACTTGGTGGATCGGTTTTTTCCCCGCTTTCCGCTCGCTGCACTCGCTTCAAACGGGGCTAATCACATCCCTCACTGCCGGGAGGTTCAAAAGGGCTAAACTCGATAACCCTGTTGTTGAGGCCGAGGATCCTCTAAGTCTAGCGGATAGATAAAGCCATTTCCATATCCAACATCAACAAGCCAAGGCCTTTCAAGCTCGACGACGATGATCATGTGTTGGCTATCAGAAGATAGTGCCCCCTGGCTATTATTTCTATCTTATTCAAAGAATTCCCTATCAATGGGCCGTTGCCGGAGTTGTTTTTTTTGGGAGTCCTTCAATTTTTTTGCGCTGTTCTTCAGTTTTACAGATCTTGGAATTTTTGTGGTAACTCTTTTTGGCTTCTGGTAGTTCAACCTATCTACTATCTTTCTGAGTTTAATCAAACACAGCTGTTTGTTGAGGTATTGACTTCTCTCTTTTTGGCTTGTGACCACAATCCCTGTTGGAATGTGTGTTAAACGCACAGCGCTGTCTGTTACATTGACATGCTGACCACCGCTGCCGCTAGAGCGAAACGTATCGATCCTGCAGCTTGCAAGAAGCTCGTCGTCATCATCGGGAAGTCTAATCAGTGAGGGATATTCCATATTTTTCCAGGTTGGTCTCGAGGCTCAATTTACTATAAAAATTTAAAGTTTTAATAAAGATTTTTAAATAGACCTCTTTCGAAACTAAGGGTTCGTCGATTTTTGGGATTATTTTGGCCGCTTTTCGATTCAAATTATAGGGGTCATATACGAGTGTGATATTACCCCTATAATTTGAAGTCGAAAATCGGTTCAAAAGAATCCAAAAATCGGCATGGTTCAAAAACAATCCAAAACAGGTAATAATTTCCCCCGTCCCCTCTTTGTGTTCCTCTGTGCCTCTGTGTTTCACCTTTTTTTTGAAACACAGAGGCACAGAGAACACAGAGGAAAATAAAGGAAAAGTGTAACCTTCATTTGAACCAGGCCCAAAAATCGACAGAACCTTAGTTTCGAAAGAAGTCTAATAGCTGATGGAAAGTATGTGATTAACATAATTTTAAATAATAATTTTAAATAATTGTTTACATTAAATTTTGATTTATGTAAAATGATTATTACAAACAAATGTTTTTCAAATTAATAAATAATGAGGTTTAATATGATGGCACAAGCAATGCAACTAGCACAAAGAGTTAATTGGGGAATGGTTAACCCTGCAAATATAAATATTAAAGAGGGATTTGACCGTGTCGGAGGAGCTGTACTCGCTGGCACTGCAGTTATGGGAGTTTCTTCCTTTTTTTTCATTTCTTCTTCAATACCTTGTTTGATTGGGGCTGGATTAAGCCTTTACAAGGGACTAAAAGTTTCAAAAGTTTATTCTGTATCTCCGGCTGCTGTAGATCACGTCGGCGGCGCTGTTATTCTAGGAGGGGCGTTGAGTTTAGGCACTTCGTTATCACCAACTGGGAGCCTTTTAGGTACATTGGTGGTAGGAGCTGTTGGTACTTCCGTTTATTTCACAAAGAAAAACGTATTTAAGCTGAGCAGTATGGCTTCTTGCGTTACAGCTCCAGTTGGATTTGTTGCCGGTGCCGCAAAAAGTACAGTAAAGTTTGTTGGTGAGATGCTTTATGCAGCTACAATTGGTGTCGCCGGTGGCGTCGTTGCGATGACTGTTGATTCCCTCAACAGGGGACAAGACACCTTTTATGAGGGGGGTGAACGGGTGATGGCAGGTGCTTTTTATGGGGCTGTAACTGGCGTCGCCTTCGTTGTTATTTCTAAAGTGGGTCGCTTGGTATATAAATCTGAATAATGTTGGTGAATAGTTACAAAAAACAGTTATTGTAACGCAAAGACGTGAAGAGGGGCAACCTTCGGCTACTTAACATTAGGTAGCCGAAGGTTGCCCCTCTTCGCGTCTTTGCGCCTTTGCGTTTAAATTTATATTGCGCTTCTATTTTGTGTTAAATCCCTTTTTAGTCTTCGTAAACCGAACGACGGGGGTATTTTGTTCTCGGTTCCAACATCGGAGAAATTGTCGATTCTTTTGCGCAGTTGCATCTTGTTTGTCCGCATGTAGGACAGTGGGCTAAGTGCTTTTTATCTGATCCAGTGGGAGCCGGACAAGTAGGACAACTCTCGGGGCCTGTCGTTGACGGTTGCTGTTGCGTTGGTACGGCTTTTTGTGCCGGTGTGGCCTGTGGTGGCTGTGTCTCCTCCCCGTGTAGAGATCCTATTATTAAGAGCGCTGTGCAGAAGGTGAATAAAATCTGTTTCATTGTGTGACTCCTTTCTATTTTGAGTTTAAAGACAAGCCCCTCCTATGCGGCTGGTGCCGTTGTTGGGGCCATCGCTTCTGGTGGAGGTGGTGGCGGGTTAGCTTTTTTTTGCAACTCGGCCGCCTTTTTAAGACGGTCCCGTTTATCCTCAGCGGTCCACTCGTTGTTGATGATTTTAGCTACATCAACAGCATCGAGAGTTTCAAATTCCATGAGCATTTGGGTCATCAATTCCACATGATCTCGATATTCTTTGATGATGCGAACAGCTTCTTCATGAGCTTCATCCAAAATTCTACGCACTTCTTCATCAATTGACTGTGCTGTCTGTTCTGAATATCGCTTCTCGCCAGACGCTCCCATGCCCATGTAGGGATTCTCATTGCGTTCGTCATAGGCGACGGCGCCCATTTTATCACTCATTCCCCATTCGCATACCATACTGCGGGCAAGTTGCGTCGCGCGTTCGATGTCTTGTTTAGCTCCACTTGAAACATCGCCAAGGAAAATTTCCTCTGCGCAACGTCCTCCCATCAGCACGGCTAATTGGTCGCGTAGCTCATTTTTCCAGTAACTGACGCGGTTTTTCTTTGGCAGGAACATTGTTGCTCCCAAAGAGAGGCCACGGGGGATGATGGTGACTTTATCAACGGGATCGGCATGCTTGACAACGAGGCTGACGACTGCATGACCAGATTCATGGTAGGCTGTCGTTCTCTTTTCATTTTCATCCATTTCTAGGCTGCGTCTCTCTTTTCCATACAGGACCTTATCTCGAGCTTCTGTCGTTTCCTGAGTCGTTACTGCTGTGCGTCCTTTTCTAGCAGCTAATAAAGCAGCTTCATTGAGAAGGTTGCCAAGATCGGCACCTGAACACCCTGGCGTGCTGCGGGCGATCGTCATCAAATCTACAGAGGGATCCATCTTAATTTTTCTCGCATGGACTTTGAGAATATCGAATCTTCCTTTGATGTCTGGAAGACTGATGATCACCCTTCTGTCGAAACGACCAGGGCGCAGTAGCGCCTTATCTAAGACGTCGGGACGGTTTGTCGCGGCGACGAGGATCACACCTTCGTTGGTATCAAAACCATCCATTTCAACGAGCAGTTGGTTAAGAGTTTGCTCTCTTTCATCATGTCCGCCACCAATACCGGCTCCTCTGTGGCGACCCACAGCATCGATTTCATCGATGAAGACGATACATGGGGCATTTTTCTTCGCTTGGTCGAAGAGATCACGGATACGGCTAGCACCCACGCCGACAAACATCTCGACGAAGTCAGATCCAGAGATGGAGAAGAAAGGACGATCAGCCTCTCCGGCAACAGCTTTAGCGATCAACGTCTTACCCGTTCCTGGAGGACCGATACAAAGGACCCCTTTCGGAATGTGTCCTCCAAGAGCTGTAAATTTCTGTGGGTTTTTCAGAAAGTCAACGATTTCAGTAAGCTCTTCCAGGGCCTCATCGACGCCAGCGACATCTTTGAATGTGATTTTGTTTGTTCCTTTAACCAGCAGCTTTGCAGGCGATTTGCCAAAACTCATCGCACTGTTGCCCATCCCTTTCATTTGACGTGTGAAGACGAAATAGAGGACGAGCATGATTAAGATGAGAGGCATCGCCGTGAATAGATAATTCATATAGTTGAGAGCAGGCTCTTCACTTTTGAATGTTTTTTCTAAGACGATATTGAGCGGCTGATCGGGGGCTTTGAAAACGCCTCCACGATTTGTTTTAAATGAGTCCCATTCTTCTTTAGCTGTGATGAACCAGTGGTTAAATTGCTCTGGATCTTGTTTTTCCAGGGCCCTTGTAGAGAGTTCTTGGTTATTGTAAAACCAGACCACGCTAATGACGTTCTGTCTTGCTTTTTCGAGAAGAGCTTGATTGTCGTCAAGTTTGGAGGTGAGGTGGGAGAATTCTTCAACCAAGTCTTGATAGCTACGTACACTTCTCAGCTGAGTGAGGCGCACGTGATTATCGACTTCATTGAGTTGTGCGATAATCTCTTTAATTTGTGTTAAGCTTGTTGCGTAGACTGCCAGTTTCTTTTCGGGAGAAAACTTGTCGTTGTTGTTTGCTTCTTCGGTGTTAGTGTCGATTGTTTTTAACTGTTGCTTTAACGTCTCATTGCCAATTCCGAGTGTTGGAGATCGGAAAACAGTGATCAGGCTGTTAAGCGATTTTCCAATATCCGCTAGAGAACTAGGTGTTGGAGCTCCTGTTGCAGCTTCGAATTGTTTGTTTACATCGACAATGCTAATGATGTTTTTATTCGAAAGTTCGTTGATAATAATGCTGTTATCCTGTTCTGCAGTGTTATAAAGAGAATCGATAACTACATAGCCATTTTTCGGGATTTCAATCGCAGCAGCCCTTAGAAACCAGTCTGCAGCATCGGCGATTTTAACTTTTTGGACAGCAAGTTCCTTTTCTAACCGTTCTTTCTGACCATTCAGATCATGGTTTTCACTGAGGAGTTCGAGAAATTTGTAGCGATTTTTTCCCTCTTCAGTGAGACGATCTCGAAACTTACCACTGAAAGTCACCAACGTGTCATTAATCGCTGTTTTGCGACTATCCTCTGGTTGGATGAGCTGTAAATCGACAAGTGGTTCTAGCTGGTAGCTAAAACCTACTTTAGCGAAATTTGTTTCCAAAAAATTCTGAACGGTCAAAGCAAGCAGAAATGCCGCCATCAAAAACCAAATAAAATTATTCGGGAGATTTTTTTTAAAGTTTTGTTTTTTATCGTCTGCCATTTCAACCTCAGAGTTTTAGTGCATTTACAGCAAAATCGTTATGCACGTACGTAGCATACCCATTCATATGTTTGAATAGGTGCATTTTTTTACCAGTCTATCAAATAGTCTATTTGGCTTCAAACGAAAAGGCTATGTGAAGCCAGTGATCACTATTCTTTTTATCTGAGAGATATCTTCCCGTAAGAAATTCGTGGTAAACAACACCCTGACGGCAAATCACAGGGATTGATGGACGTAAAAAGGCTGGCGTTTTGTGATCTGTCCACCATTTTTTTATTGAATGCATTTGATCGGGACTGGGTAACATGAAGAGATAGTTATCTAGCGGTAGGAAAACCTCTCCACAGCCACTCCATGCAGAACGCCAGTCAGATGGTTCCGGGGGTAATGGTATCGTCGTTTTCTTCACTGAAATTCTCCATTTTCCGCAGGTAATCTCCTTCTGTCCATAAATAGGGACTGGCGCATCAAAACATGGCGACCTTTGTTGATTCTGTATGAAGAGACGGCGTCTGTCGAGGTGCAATGTTTGCTTATCAGCGGGAATCTTTTTGTTTGATCCTCCAGTGATAATGATTTCAGCTGCCTTGTTGAGGGCGTCGCGGGATAAAGAAAGTTGATAGCTCTCACAGTAAACTCTGATGAGGTGTTTAAGTATAACTATTTCTTTGGGCATCTCTTGGGATAAGTCGAGAAGGCTCCCCCAAGGTCCATTAACGACTTTAGGTAAGAATAAAGCTACTTGCCTATCGAGGTAATCGCACAACTCAGCAGCCTCATCTCCTAGCCTGCACAACGCGGGTGAAATCTCTTTTCCAAATTCACTGCTTAGCTGCGGAATGATGTTTAATCGGAAACGGGCGCGAAGAAATTTTGTCTCTTCATTTGTAGAGTCGTAAAACCCTTTTAAACCACGCGAAGAAAGCCAATCAATGAGCTGTTTTTTCTTAATAGAGAGAAGTGGGCGCCACAGTGCGATCGTTTGTTTGTTGTGGAGAGTGTAGATGTTATTCACCGGTTGGATACCACATAGATGGACCAAAGGAGCTCCCTCTAGCGTTCTTTTAAGAACGGTTTCAGCGGAGTCGTCGGCATGATGACCCAAAAGAACGGCTTGATACCCATGTTGTAGGCATAAATCAGAAAAAAACTCTAGTCGCGCATTACGACAGGCGGCTTCCAGGTTGCCTCTCATCTGTTTAGGATCTAACTTCTTTGTGTGCAGTTCAATTCCCAATTTTTTGGCCATCTGCATAATCAGCTGAGTCTCTTCACCGCTTTCAGCACGCCACCCATGGTCGACGTGTGCTAGGGCAAACGAAAATGAGGAAACAGATTGTTGATGTTCGATTAAAAGATGGAGCAGGGCAAGAGAGTCCGGACCTCCAGAAAAGGCGACGAGTAACGGAAAATTTTTCTGGTGGTGTTTATCAAGAAAAGTGGAAAGTGTTTTTAATAAAGGAACGGTCATTGGCGATTGTAAAAATAAATAAAAGCGTAGATGAGGGCTATGATTATCACAAAAATCCAAAAATACGGAGGTTGTGCTCCTATTTCCAATACAAGCTGATC
>JABDDS010000014.1 GCA_013287465.1 Chlamydiota bacterium
ACAGAGGCACAGAGGAACACAGAGAGGGAACGGAGGAAACTGTTACCTATTGTTGGATTGTTTTTGAACCATGCCAAAAATTGTACAACAAATTTAGGTGTGCAAATGATATCAGGCGTATTGAGGAATTTTCAGAATAAAATAAATTGGGCTATAGAGAGAATAGAAGGATTTAGAGCCAGTGCCGATTATTTACTTGTAAGTTATTATCCAGAAGTGGCTTGTTTTCTTACAGGAGCTCTATCAGGATTATGTGTTATTAAATTCGATGAACTAGAAAAAACGTATCATCCTATATTGTTAAAAAGTATAATGGCTCTCAGTGGTATTGCTTCAATGTATTTTTGTGTTGCCCCTATCGTGATAAAAAAAATAAAAAACCAGTTGATTCGAATTAGCCATCAAAACTGGGAGAGTAAGAAAGGAATAGCACTGTGTTTACAAGCCCGCGATAGTAGTAATAATGCTTTTAATATTTCTCCGGAGATTGTCAAGCATTATTGTGTGTTATCTAAAGTTTTGTGATAAAGGAAGCAGTCGTTGGCTCGGCGGAAGAAATAGCAAAAGTAATTAATAAGATATTGAAAAAAAGATTTGTTTTACCTGTTAGGGTTGTTATGTTATCTGGACATGGGGCGTCAAATACTGTTGTTTTAGATGACGGGAAAACAGAAAATATCCTAATGGCTTTTAACGAAAAATGGCTAAAATCACTTAGCAAAATAGATCCTAAGGCAATCGTTATTTTTAATACTTGCTCTGCAGGAAAGAAAGATGAAAACTTTCGCGGACATTGTATTGCAGAGGACACTGCAAAATTGTCGAAGAAAACTATTTTTGCTTCAAAGTGCAATGTAGCGGGAGTCATTCAAATTATTAATACAGCTCGTTTAGTTTTAGAAAGAACAGATCAAGATTCTGATTTATACATTTCTGCAAAGTTTATGGCAGGCAATCAAGACATGACTGCGGTCTATGCTCAATAACAATTGTTTATTTTATTACTTTTGAAGAGAAATAAACGCCTCTGCAATATGCAGGTCTTCAGGAGTTGTAATTTTAAGGTTGAAATAAGAGCCTTTGACAAGCTGAACAGGCAAGCCAAGGTGTTCTACTAGTGAAACATCATCAGTCACTGAGAGGTGATGATGGTGGGCGTTGACAAAACCTCGTTGAAGGAGATCTGATCTAATCACTTGCGGTGTTTGCACTTCCCAATAGAGAGAACGGTCTGGAGTTCGTGTGACAAAACCATTGTCGTTAGCTTCTTTAATTGTGAACTTAATAGGGGTAGCAGTCGTTGCTGCTCCATGAGTTTTTGCAGCATTAATCACATCTTCAACTAAATTTTTATTGATAAAGGGACGCGCTGAATCGTGAATGCAAATGAAATCAGGTTGAATAGACGCAGCCATCAATCCATTATAAACTGAATCTTGTCGCTCTTTTCCCGGGAGAGCGAATGTCAGCTTAATAGCCGAGTTAGATAATGCAAACAGATGCTGATAGTCGGGATGACAAACAACGACGATTTCTTTAATCTCCGGGACCGCGGCAAGAACATCAAAACTATACCTGGCAACAGGAATCCGATTAAGAGAAAGAAATTGCTTTGGTGTCTCCGAGTTCATTCGAGAACCAGTTCCACCAGCAAGTAAAATGGCTGTTATTGTTGTCACTCTTTGTCCTTTTTAAAAAAGGACTAACGACGCCAAGGACCTTAACGACGCCAAGGACATAAGGACAGTAGAATTTGTCCTTATGTCCTTAAGGTCCTTGGTGTCCTTAAGGTCCTTTGTCCTTAATAGTCCATTCCTCCAGGCATTGCCGGTGCCGGTTTATCATCACTAGGATAATCGGCAACAATAGCTTCCGTTGTCAAAAGCATAGCTGCAATAGAGGCTGCATTCTCAAGTGCACAACGAGCCACTTTTGTAGGATCGAGGATACCAGCTTTGATCATGTCGACATATTCGTCTGTTAGTGCGTTATATCCATGAGACATTGGCAACGTCTCTACATGCTGAAGAATGATAGCTCCTTCGAGTCCTGCATTTTCTACAATTTGGCGTAGAGGTGCACTCAATGCTTTAGCGATAATACGAGCTCCCGTTTTTTCATCCCCTTCAAGACTATCGGCCAGTTTGTTGACAGCAGGAATACAACGGATGAACGCAATCCCTCCGCCAGGAAGAATACCCTCTTCAACAGCAGCAGCTGTTGCGTGACGCGCATCGTCGACGCGGTCTTTCTTTTCTTTCATTTCGACTTCTGTTGCAGCTCCAACACGGATTACGCCAACGCCACCAGAAAGTTTTGCTAAACGTTCTTGCAGTTTTTCACGATCATAATCTGACTCAGTTTCTTCTATCTGTCGTTTGATAGTTGCAACTCGTTTTTGGATTGCTTCTTTTTTACCAGCCCCTTCGATAAGAGTAGTTTCTTCTTTAGTCACTGTGATCTTCTTAGCTTGGCCAAGCATCTCAATTGTTGTCTGGTCGAGCTTTTGTCCCAATTCTTCACTGATAACTTGCGCACCTGTGAGGATCGCTAAGTCTTCGAGCATTGCCTTGCGGCGATCTCCAAAGCCAGGGGCTTTGACAGCACAGATCTTAAGCCCCGCACGCAAACGGTTAACAACGAGGGTAGCTAAAGCCTCTCCTTCGACATCTTCAGCAATAATGAGCAGTGGACGACCACTCTCAGCTACAGTTTGAAGGATAGGAATCAGATCCTTTATTGCAGAAATTTTCTTCTCGTGAATGAGAATGTACGCATTTTCAAGAACGCATTCCTGAGTTTCGGTGTTCGTCATGAAATACGCTGAGAGGTAACCACGATCAAAATTCATACCCTCTACAACATCGAGAGTAGTTTCAAAACCTTTAGCTTCTTCAACAGTGATTGTCCCATCCTTGCCTACGCGCTCCATGGCATCTGCAATGATTTTGCCGATTTCTTTATCGTTGTTCGCAGAAATCGTCGCAACTTGTTCAATTTCGTTTTTATTTTGAATTTTTTTGCTTATTTTCTGTAGCTCTCCAACAACAACGACGACAGCTTTTTCCATTCCTCGTTTCAGGTCAAGTGGATTAGCCCCTGCAGCTACGTTTCTCAATCCTTCTTTGTAACTTTCTTTAGCTAAAACAGTTGCTGTTGTTGTTCCATCGCCAGCTTTGTCTGCTGTTTTGCTAGCGACTTCCTTAACCATCTGAGCGCCCATGTTTTCATGTTTGTCAGCTAGGGTGATCTCCTTAGCAACAGTCACACCATCCTTCGTGATATGAGGAGCTCCATAAGATTTATCGATGATGACATTGCGTCCTTTCGGTCCAAGAGTGACCTGTACAGCTTCGGCAAGGGTGCATACTCCTTTGAGGATTTTTTGGCGAGCCTGCTCTTTAAAAATGATGTCTTTTGCGGGCATAGGTAAGTCTCCTTAAGATAATGTAATTATTTTTCGATGATTGCAATGAGGTCGTCAGCGCGCACGATGACGTATTCTTCGTCGTTGATAGTCACTTCCTGTCCTGAATATTTATCCATAAGGACGATATCGCCAACTTTAACTGTGATAGGAATGATGTGACCATCTTTATCTTTTTTACCCGTACCAATAGCGACAACTTCAGCCTGTTCTTGCTTTTTCTTAGCGTTATCAGGAAGAATAAGTCCTCCTTTAAGGGTTTCTTCTGCATCTAGGCGGCGCATGAGGACTCGATTACCGAGCGGACGTAGTGTTGTGTGGCATGTTTTTTTGGAACAGCATTGAGTCATGTATTTCTCCTTGTCAAAAATTATTGTGAATAGATCAATAGGATACTTGCATTAGCCTTTTTTGGCAAGCTTCTTTATGAAGGCGGGTGTGATTAGGGCTGTGAACTTTTTCAAAGCAATTCGGCATTGGGGTCAGGCTTGGTATTCTGGTATTCTGGAGTGAGGCATGGGGTCAGGCTTGGTATTCTGATATTTTGGTGTTCGTTGCCAGTCTATAACGATGGACACCAAAATACCAGAATACCAAGCCTGACCCCATGCCTCCCTCCAGAATATCAGAATACCAAGCCTGACCCCAATGTCCTTTATCTTTTATCATAGATAGGGGTAAGAAACCTTCATCTCCGGATGTTGATCTGCGTGGGTATTTCGTTTAATAGCATCGAGGAATTCTTTCTTGAATTCGTGGATAGCACTCACAACAGGAGGAGCTGCGCCTGCGGCTAAAGGACAGAATGAAGTGACTGCCATTTGCTCGCATACCTCTTCTATCGTTTTTAAATCATCGTAAGTACCTTTGCCAGCTTCGATGCGCGACAATACTTGGACCATCCAGCGCGTTCCTTCGCGGCAGGGAGTGCATTTACCACACGATTCATTTTGATAGAATTCCATCAGTCGAAGTGCCACCTTTACCATATCTGTAGTTTCATCCATGACAATAACTGAAGCGGTGCCAAGAGCTGATTTACGTGCTGCTAGTGTTTCAAAGTCCATGGAAATATCAAGGTCCTTTGTTGTCAGCAGTGCGCAGGAAGAACCTCCAGGATAGCAAGCTTTGAAAGAGCGTCCAGGAGGACATCCTCCCGCAGCCTCTAAAACATTTCTCAACGTCACTCCAAGAGGAAATTCATAGCATCCCGGACGTTGCACATGACCGCTTACTTGAAAGATTTTTGTTCCGCTGTTTTTTGGTGTTCCAATGCTTTGAAACCATTCGACACCCCTGTTGACAATATGGACGACGTTGCACAGGGTTTCGACGTTATTGATGATTGTCGGTTTTCCATAGAGTCCAGCAATAGCGGGAAACGGAGGACGTAATCGAGGTGTGGCGCGGAATCCTTCGAGGGAGTTCAACTGAGAGGTTTCTTCTCCGGCGATGTAGGCGCCAGCTCCCGTATGAACAATGATATTGAGTGAGTATGAGGAATCGAGGATATTTTTTCCTAAATACCCTTTCTTCCTAGCTTCTATGATTGCCTGCTTTAGTTTTTTGATTCCTTCGTAAAATTCTCCTCGGCAGTAGATAAATGCGAGATGAGCGCCTATTGCATAGCTTGAAAGAATCACCCCTTCAATAAGTTGATGAGGGTCATGTTCGATGAGAAAACGATCTTTAAAGGTCCCTGGTTCACTTTCATCGCAGTTGCAAACGAGATATTTTGCCAAGGCTGGATCTTTGGGAATGAATCCCCATTTGAGTCCCGTGACGAAACCGGCACCACCCCTTCCGCGCAATCCTGACAGTTTAACCATCTCTATGAGATTTTCTGGAGTGATTTTATCAACAATAAGAACTTTACGGATTGCTTGGTAGCCTCCGTTTTTTTCATAAGTTTCTATTTCACATTGACTTGGATTCTTTACATGAGCTGTGAGGATGTGCATTTCATCCATGAAGTACCTCATTTTTGCTAAGAGGGCATGGATGACCCGGTCCTTGGCGAGCCTCAGCTAATACCTTATCTAGATCACTCTCAGCGACAGGACCAATCACTTTATCATCGACGAGCATCATCGGCGCTCGATCACATGCCGCCAAGCATTCAGAGGCAATGATTGTGAATTGGCCATCGGAGGAGGTTTCTCCTGGATTGATTTCTAATTTCTGACAAAGTCTGTTAAGGAGTCCATCAGCTCCACGAAGCATACAGGAAATGTTTTTACATACGTGGATCACATGTTTACCCACAGGCTTTTCGAAGAACATATCGTAGAAGGTGACGACCGAATGCACTTCGTTGGCGTCGATATCGAAAAGAGCGGCGACTTCATCTTGAATTTCTTGAGGAAGGTATCCTATCTCTGCTTGAGCCAGATGGAGGGCCGGGATTAGTGCTGAGCGTTTTTTGGGGTAGAGTGACTGCAATTTTAAAATAGCTTGCTTTGTTTCTTCCGTAAGCATCATCGGTCGACATCTCCCATAATTGGATCCATGCTGGCAATAATGACGATGACATCTGAGATGACTGAACCAGGAAGAATCTCTTTTAGTATTTGAACATGCGGAAATGAAGGGGAACGGACATGAAGTCGGTAGGGCCTATTGGAGCCATCGCTGACTAAATAGTAACCAAGCTCTCCACGTGGCGATTCAACACAGTTATAGAGTTCTCCTGCAGGGGGGTGGATTCCTTCGCTGACGAGTTTAAATTGATGAATAACCGCTTCCATGCTCCGTGCAAGTTCGTGGCGTGGAGGTAATGCCACCTTTCGGTCGTCGGTGATTACGGGTCCTGGTTTTAACTTATTGAGAGCTTGCTCGACAAGAGATGCACTCTGAAGCATTTCCTCCATCCGCACTTTATATCTTGCGTAGGAATCTCCTTGAGGGTAGATAGGGACGTCAAATGTGTAGTTTTCGTATCCTAAATAAGGGTAAACCTTCCGAATGTCATATGGGACTCCTGCAGCGCGGATGACAGGCCCGGTGCACATATATTGATGGCAAAGTGTTTTGTCAATAATGCCTACCCCTTGTAGTCGCTCACACCAAATATAGTTATTAGTTAACAGATTGTCGACGTCTTTCCAGGTCGTTGGGAAATTCTTTAAAAAAGCGCGGGCCTGGTCTACAAACCCAGGAGTGAGATCGCGAGCAAGTCCACCAATGCGCCAACAGGAGGGGAACATGCGAGCTCCAGAGATCTCTTCAAAGAGGTCCAAGATTTTTTCTCTTTCGGTGAGGCAATACATGTAAATTGATGACATGTTGAGTTCAAGAGCACTTGTCCCTATCCAAATCAAGTGACTTCCAATGCGTGAAAGTTCGAGGAGGAGGAGACGGATCGTTTGTGCTCTTTCTGGGACTTCAATGTGCATTAATCTCTCTACAGACGTCGCAAAAGCTTGTTCTTCGAAAGGACCCGACATGTAGTCGAGTCGATCGACAAGAGTAAACACCTGATGATATGTGCGCGTTTCACACTCCTTTTCTACTCCGGTGTGCAGATAGCCAATTACAGGCTCTGCTTCGACGATTTTTTCACCGTCGAGTTTAAGCTTAATGCGCAGTACTCCGTGAGTAGAGGGGTGTTGCGGACCTAAATTAAGTTCCATTAAATTGCTATTTTCAGTTGTCGTCGACATAAGTTAGTGTTTCCCACAAATAATCTTTGATGGCACCTTAGGTTTTACGCCATGGAGAAACTCAACAGGTTCTTCTACCAATGCATGATCGCGTTGCAGGGGATGTCCTTCCCAATCATCGGGAAGTAGGATCCGTTTGAGGTCGGGATGACCTTCAAAATGGACCCCAAACAAGTCAAAGAGTTCTCTTTCGTACCACTCAGCCCCTTTCCAAAGATGTGTCACAGAAGATATCGGTTCATTCCTTTCGATAAAAACGACGATGCGAAGGCGGTTAAAATTCGTTGGATTGTGCAGCCAATAGACAATTTTCGTCCGTTTTACAGGAGTCAGATAGTCGACAGCCGTGAGATCAATTAAGACTTCAAATGAATTCTTCAAGAAGGTTAATACTGCATTGAGGTGTTCTTTTTTTACTTCTAGGGTCGTTTCTCCAAGAAATAAAACTTCGGAAACAATGGCAGATGGGAATTGTTCTTTAATTTCTGTTGTATTCACGAAATCACCTTCAGCCTATCCGATTTTTTCTTCTCTGGTGGCTTTCTTAAATCGCTTTTTGACAGGGTGCCGTTTCTGATTTTTTTTTGTAGCATAATGAGTGCGTCGATTAGGGCTTCAGGACGTGGTGGGCATCCTCCAAGGTAGACATCGACAGGGACGATTTGATCAACTCCTTGGATGATGGCGTAGTTATTGTAAATTCCGCCGCTTGAAGAGCAGTCTCCCATGGCAATGACCCATTTAGGCTCGAGCATCTGGTCGTAAACAGTCTTTAGAACAGGAGCCATCTTTTGGCTGACCCTTCCGGCAACAATCATCACATCACTTTGTCTTGGAGAAGCTCGAAAGACCTCCATCCCGAATCGAGAGATGTCATATCGGCTGGCAGCGGTTGACATCATTTCAATCGCACAGCAGGCAAGTCCAAATTGGGCTGGCCAGAGAGAATTGGCTCTAGCCCAATTGATAAGGGCTCCTAAAGGAGCAACCAGAAAAGGGAGGCGTTCTTTTGGTGTCATTCCCATTGCAATCCTCCTTTTTTCCATACATAGGCAAATCCGGCTAGCACAATGACCAGAAAAAAAAGCATTTCATAAAAAGCAAAAGGACCAATCTCCTTAGCGACAACAGCCCAAGGGTAAAGAAAAATGACTTCGACATCAAAAATAAGGAAGGTTAGAGCCACTAGATAATGACGCATGGGGAAGCGCTTGTGCAAGAGATCGGTGTGCGTTTGAATTCCAGATTCGTAAGGTAGAAATTTTGCTGGTGCATTTTTTTTTGATGGAAAAAGCAATGAGATTGCAAGAACCGCCAATGTAACGATCAAAATAAGGGTAAAATAAATATAGACAGCTGAAAAGTCTGACATAAGCTCCGGTCTCATTGTAATAACACAATGTGCATAGTCATAGCAATTACTCCTAATGGAGTCAATGTATTTTATTATTGTACTATTTCCTAAGATCCATTAGTCTTGTGATCTAATGTTTAAATAAGGGGATAATTATGTTGGCATCGATTGGTTGGAATTTATTTTCAACTTCACAGAGAAAAGAAGTAAATGAAACAAAAAAACCACCTAATGAACTCTATAGAAAATGTGTTTCCTCTTTGACTTCAGATGAAGTGAAAATCCTAAGTGCTGAATCGAAAACATCGCTTTCACGCTATTCGGAATTGGGTAAACGCATTTATCTCCTTTCTATAAAGGAAACGCTAGATGAGGAAGAAATTCAATTATTGGTTCAAGCATTTAAATCTGATGAATTTTTTAAGCTTAAACCCTTCATTGCAAAAATTTTGGAAAATGAATCTTCTAAACAGGTGAATGCCATTCTAAAAGCAATATTTAAATCTCATGCGTTTGAGGATAGCAAGCTGCTATTAGAAAAAATAATGAGCTTATGCACATTGGAAAAAATAGAAGATGTGATTCGTTCTGAATTTGCCCTTTTCTCAGGGGCTTCTGATACGGCTATGCAACTATCTAAAGCTGCAAGTCGGCATGTGGCATTGAAAGAGCTTAACAGCGAGATTCGATTTAACAACATTATCAGCTATTATGTCATGACAACGCTCGAATGGCTTGTCGAATCATTAGAGTTTATTACTCAATTGGTCGATGTGACTGATCCCGACGCAAGCAAAATGGAAAGGCAAATGGTCGCATTGATGCGTTACCAAGCTTTCCGCGAAAATTTGACTATTGTTGCTGCTGGACTTGTGGCTTTGGCCCTATATACAGGTAGTTTGTTGATGACTACGGCAATTGCAGGAGCGGTGGTGGTCGTGACGCTTTCTCTTTATGTCCTTTATGTCAAATATTTGCGACCAGCTCCAAGCGAGGCGCATCCTGGAATAAATAAAAATGCGAGTGCAAGCAAAGGGTTAATACCGATTGTTTATGGCCGTGAAGAGGCTGTGAGAGGTATCCTCGCAACTTTAGAGGGAAATACAAAACCAGGATGCGCAAGGCGTTATCCTATGGTTCGTGGCGCTACGGGGATTGGAAAATCTGACTTAGGCAATGCTATAGCTCTTCTTTTAACCTCTCCTGAATGCCCTCCAGAATGGAAAGGTAAAGTGCTGCATGTCGTCAGTTGCGCTGATCTTATCACAGGAAGTGATCGTGGCGGTAAGATGGCGCATTTGCATAATATCAAAGATAGATTGAAAGATTATGAAAAAGATTCGATTCTATTCTTCACTGAGGCTCATGTGGGCTTTAAAGACAAAACATTCTTTTTAGGTCAAGAGTTTAAGACGATGTGCGACGGACCGGAAGGCTTCCCTCATATGATTTTTGCTACGACTGATAAGGAATACATGGAATATATGGCCAGAGATGTTGCTTTTGCAAGACGTCTGGACTTTTATGATATTGACCCTACTCCAGACCACGTCACAGAAGTGGTCGTTAGCAATCAGGTTCTTCGAGAAGCTGCCGATGTGTTTTTCACCCCAGAAGCTATACATGAAGTCTCTACGATTCGCTTTCAGACGATAATGGTGGAGGGCCAAGGAGAAAGGGTGTTTGAAAATAGTCCCCAGCCAGCGACTTCAATAACGATTACCTCAAAAGTCCTTGCAAACGCTCGTCATCCTGTATTTAAAGAGCAGGAAAGGAAATTGCAAGAGTTGAAACATTTACGTGATGGGATAGATTGTCATTTAAAGCTCGAAAGGGGGGCGGCTTATCTCCCTTACAGCGAAGAAGGGAAGAGAGTTCAGAATCAGTTGGATGATTTGAACTTCCAAATTAACGCGTTAGAAACGGAATTATCCACAGCGAAAAATGAACTAGATCGTTTTCGCTCTTTAGTTAAAAAGACCTCTCAGTTGCAAGAGGAAATTGAATTAGCGGCATTAGCAATTAAGGAAGCGAAAGAAAGAAATCATCTTTCTGAAGCTAACTTAACGCGGTTTATTCTTCTGTTAAACTATCTAAAACCTGCGATGGAAGAGTCATTGAAAGATATGGCTAGAGAAATGAAGGGCGCCGCTGCAGTTGTGGATGTTGATCTTATGAGAGAATTTATTGCGGCAGAAGCAGTATTTTATAAGAGGAAAGTGAGAGAGAAAGAACTGTCCGACAAAAAAATGGCAGAAGAACTCGATCATAAGAGCAAGAAACTTCTCCATCGGCTAGAAAGGGTGTAACTATACTGCGGGGCAGTCAGACCAAGGGCACCAACCTTCTTACTTCTTTCCATAGATTTGCAATTGTTTCGAACGTAGTTTCAGGACCGAATCTTTTTTTAAGATATGGATCCCATGCTTTTGGTGCTCGTGATGGGTTAGTCAACGTCGGTTCAATGGCCGCAAGAGCTCCTGTTTTTGTAATGTCTATACTATAACTAAAAAAAAAATCGGTATATATTCCAATAATACAATAGATTTTTGCTTCTTCCTTGTGGATAATCCCGGTCGGATCTTCTATGGTCATAGCTTTATCAATTGTATTTAACAACATATCAATAGCTATACTGACAATGGATGCTTTTTCTTTGTTATAGCCTTCTTTTCCCTGCATCATGCGATCGATTCGAGTTATAATGTGAGCTAAGTGATCATGCACGAATTCTTTTCCTGTGGATAAAAGGGCATCGTGAGTGCGATATGCATTGATAAATGAACGATCATCCGCAATTCCAGCAGATGAAACGACATTTAGGTCAGGCAGATTCATTTCAGGGTGTATTCTTTGCACATTTTTCCAGCCATTATGTAGGGCTTCTAAGTCAGGCAAATAGAGATGTAAGCAACGACGGCCATCTATGTCAACCCGATAGCCAATTTCTGTTAATATTTGACGTTGTTTTCGCTGAGATTCCCATTCATCTCTTATGGCCTTTTTAAGCTCTCTTTCTAATTCATCATCCTCGAGATTTCCCAGTTTTTCCCTCATTAACGCAACGCTGTTGGGGACTGCGTCATCTAGTGGTATTTCCAAGACAGTTTCTTCGTTACATAACGGCCATAATTGATCGGAAGTTAACTCTATAGCTGGAAAAATCTGCAGAGTTTTTTGTCCTGCACGACGGTTGTAACTTTCGAGTTCTAGACGAGGAGTAAAGTTATCGTATTCTTCTCGAGGAATAAAATGATAAAGATACCCTCCATTAGGGGATCTTCGCTTATCTATACATTTCCATAATTCTCCGGAATGATTGTCGATGTCGATTCTATCCTCTTCCGATATTGCTGGAGTAGCTCTTATTTGGGCTATTTTTTCAAGTAGCCAGGGAGGCGCTAATGTAACTGATGCAACCATAAAGATCCTTCTTATTAGACCTCTTTCAAAACTATATCCCGAGCCTCTGCCTGTGCCCGTGCCTTTGCCCGCCCTTCTCCGATAAACTTTAAATGGCGGGCAGAGGCACAGGCACAGGCAGAGGCACGGGATTGCAGTTTTGAAAGAGGTCTATTGTTATTTTATGATGGTTGTAGCCGCAATTGCTTAATATCTTTTGCTAGCGACATCCATGCTTGCCAGTCATGACGCAGGCTTTTTTTCACCTCTTTTAATTCTTTTTGCAATTCTAAAATGATGCTGCGGCAGTTGTTTTCTTTTTTTGTTTGGATATATTGAGCTTTGAGCTCGTTGAACTGAGCAATTTTACTGACAATGCGCTCAGACATCTCAATAATAATTTTTTCAAGTTCTTCTTTCTTTGCAACACAGGTCTCTGTGAGTTGCGTGAGAAGAAGGTCTTTTGTTTCCAGAACAATCCTCTTTTCTATTGTGGCAGGATCCATGCGTTTGAGATTTGTTGCCAATCCCAATTTACTTAAAGTCCAAATCATCCATTTTGTAGGATCAAAGTGAAACCAACGGACCCCATTGCGATAGTCGTTGGCGAAAGTATGGTGATAGTTGTGATATCCCTCCCCAAAAGTCAACATAGAGAGAAAGTAATTATCGACGGCTGAGAGTTCTTGGCTAAATGGTTTGTCTCCCCAGGTGTGAGCAAGAGAATTGATGAACCAGGTAAAATGATGGAGGACAAAAAGACGCAACCATAAAACAATGACAAATGCTCCAAGATAGTCATTGAGGAGCCAACCGAAAAGAACTGTCGTGATCGCATTGCTGCCGATCATGCAAAACTTGTAGTAGTTGTGTTGAAACATCACAAGATTATTTTTGAGTAAATCGGGGACGACCTTAGGATCGATGGTCCTTGGTTTTTCAAGGATCCATAGGCAGTGTGCATACCAAAAACCTTTTTTAATTGAATAGGGATCATCATCAGTGTCGACGTTGGCGTGGTGAATGCGGTGATCAAAAGACCAGCGAAGAGCGCTTCCTTGTGCCGCCATAGAACCGAAGAATAGAAGAACTCCTTCCACAATTTTATTTGTTCGATAGCTGCGATGGGAGTAAAAGCGGTGATATCCACCGGTGATGCTCAGTCCTGTGACATAAAGCAAAATGATAGAAGAAACAACAACTGCTGTTGACGGAGTGTTATAGTAGAAATAAAAGGGTAAACCGATTAGGAGTAAGACATGGTAAATAATGATAAAAAGGGCAGGTCCCCAGTTGAAAGATTTTTTTTGTTGCATCACGACCACCTCGGTTAGGATTTCAATTGGAATTCTACACGAAGTTGCTTTATTTAGCAATTAAATATTGAGGATATTGAGGATGAATACGATCATAATTCGCATTTTGGGTCACGTTGATATATTAAATTCAATAGATATCTAATTATTGTTGTTATGCTGAATTTGTCTAATTATTTTTTCAGCCTCTTCATCTGATAGAATGCGTTCGAATGTGGAGTGTTTCCATTGAATATCAGCAATTTCTTGTCGGTAATTACTAATGCGTTCGTCGCTATAGCTGTAGCGTAATCCTATGAATTCTATGGCAGTTCCTTCCAATGTACTTTCTACTTCTTTGATATGCGTTTCTTTGTCATTGATAAAAATTATTTTTTTAGGGAAATGCGAAATCTGATTGAGGAGTGTCAATAAGGCCGTTCCTTTGTTTGTTCCCCCTGTAAATAAAACTCCTTGAGAGTAAAGGACTCCATGATTGTTTTGAATGAAATAATAATTTTCTTTAGAAGGCGCCGTCAGTTCTAGGTTGATATCTAAATTAAGCAACTGATGATGTGTTCTTCTTGCTAATGAATACCCTTGGGTTGTGAGTCCTATAACGGCAATTCCCTGGTTTTGCATGTTCGCGATGATAGTGGGGATATTGGCTTCAACGAGGCAAACATCTGAGAGTTTCCTTACAGCTTCCCAATCGAAAACAGTCTGTTGGAGTGCTTCTTGAGAGGATTTTCCATTTTCCTTATGTTCCTGAATACGCGCGCGAAACCACACATCAGTACCAAGTGTTTGTGTAGGAATGAGAATTGTATCATCGATATCGAGAATAACGAGGGTGGTTGAGTCTGTGTAATTTGTAATATTTTCAAAATGCTGGGTCTCTATAATAACAGCGACTAGAGGCGCCTGTATCGCATGGATTGTGATGAATAAAAGTCTAAATAATCGTTTCATGAAAATCCTTTTGTTATATTTTATTATTTATTGTCATGGGGTAAAATTTTTGCGTACTTGGGGTTGCGAACATATTTTTCTTTAAACACATGCACTTTAAAATTATACTTCCATAGAACATAATCAAAGCTGAGTTGATCACGCTTTGAATAATTTGACACCCACCACCACCATTCTTCCATAATTGCCTTGACTTTGTCGTTATGATGAATTCTATAGATCATGTTATTTTCTTTTAATCCATTTTTTATTGGATAGTTAAGTTCGCGAAAGATTTGCATTTGAGTGTCTATGAGAGAGTCCTGATCTTTTTTGTATTTTTTACAAGTGATTGCCTCGTCATAAATACAAGTCCTTTTGGGGTGTTTGTTAACAGCCAACAGTTCTTTTTCTTTATCCAATAATTCACTATCAATATAGTCAAATACATTCGGAGCTATAATATCGATATTACCATCAACATAGAGACTAATATCATACTCATTTAAAATTTTATGCGGAAACATTTTATGCCATCGATTGTTTCGTGTGCCATCTAGAGCTTGAAACTGTAGGGGACGAATCATCCATTGACTATGACCTGTTTGCAGCAGTGTTTCATCATCTGTAAAGCAGATATAATCCCAATCATCGCGTATGTATGAATGAAGAATAGGCTTTTCATAATTGCTACAAATACATGTATAAACGACTTTTTTAAGTAACGGCTTGGAGGAGGGAAGCAAAACCTCTTCACAACTAGTGAAGGAATTGCAGCAAAACATGATAAGAAGGAGGTGGATAAAAATTTTTCTTATTGTCATGTTTTTTTTTACCTAATTTAATTTTCTATACGATAATTAAGATGTCGTTTTTGCATCCAATAAACAGCAAACAAATCAGAAACCGTATTAAAACAACGGTTGAATAAATTGTAGTTGCTGATTCCTTTAAGTCTTTCTCTGTGATTAACGGGGATCTCACAAACACGAAATCCTTCAATAATAAATAACGCTGGAAGGAAACGATGCATTCCCTGATACATTTTAATATGGGCTAAGCATTCTTTTCGATAAATTTTTAGAGAGCATCCAGTATCACGAATTTTATCGTTAAGAAGCCAAGAGCGTATTCTATTTGCAATTGCTGAAATTAAACAGGTGTATACTGGGTCTTTTCTGTTGACACGCATTCCAC
Source organism: Chlamydiota bacterium (assembly GCA_013287465.1). Lineage (GTDB taxonomy): Bacteria > Chlamydiota > Chlamydiia > Chlamydiales > Parachlamydiaceae > JABDDS01. The sequence continues at coordinate 15,289 of JABDDS010000014.1, forward strand.
AAACAAGATCGGCATTTTCAATATGAGCGATCAGTTTGGGAATGTCAGCAGGGTCATTTTGACCATCACCATCTAAAGAGATCACAAAATCCCCACGAGCCATCTTAAAACCAGCGTCAAGGGCACTCGATTGACCATAATTTTTATCGAAAAAAATAGTTTTTAAATAAGTTTTTACTTTCATTAATCGAAGAAGAATGTCTTTAGTACCATCTGTCGATCCATCATCAATGCAAATGAGTTCCCAATCGACGTTAAGTCCATTCATAACTGGTTCTATTTCATCAATTAAGAGTTCAATGTTTCCTTCTTCATTTTTTAGTGGAATCACAATAGAATAAAATCCCGTTATTTGCTTATACCAAACGTGATTCTTGATGGTGTTGGGATTGTTTTCTGTAGCAATAGATGATGTCCAAAATAGACAACACAACAACAATAATGAATGCCCGATGATGTTCATAAAATTTATTCTTTGTTTTAATGTGGAAATAATATTTTAATTACATTCAGAGAAAAACTTCATTCGTTGAGATAATGAATCGTCAAAAACCTCATTCATTTCTTCAGCTCGCCTTAGAAGAAAATCGGCGGTATCCCGTTCATAGCTCATGCGCTTAGGTAGTCTTACATGATATAAAAACCATTCGTCGCGAGTCCAATAGTGGTTGATTCTCAAAATATCGATGTGAATAGAGGATTGGCTGTCATTTTTGGAATGTTTATAGTGAGTATTGACATCTTGGTATCCATCCAAATAGTTGCAAAAATGGGGATTAGGACAATTTTTAACGTAATTTGGTTGTACAATAGATTTTGTGTATAAATTGAGTTTATTATCCCAAGGCATTTTGTATAAGAGAGCATCCCAAATGTGTGTGCCCTCTGGAATTTTAGCTACGTGAGATGTTCCATAACATTGCCAATTTACACGAATTCCAGGACAATTAGTAAATCGAGCCTCTAAACAATCTATGATGGTAGCTTCTTGGACTGGAAAAATATACTCATCGGTATCGATAATAGCGAGCCATTTACTTACCCCTCGAGCTTTGTTTAGGGCATCTGTAAAGACTTCAGGCTGATTTACAACGGTAAGGTCGTGCCAGCCATCTTTAGTTACGACAGAAGGCCACTCAATTAATTCTACAACCCCTTTTTCAATATAGGGAAGTAAAACGGTTCGATAATCGTCAGTACTTCTGTCGTTATAAAGCCAAAAATGCTCTACACCCATATATCTGTGATAATCGATCCAATCTTTTATATAAAGAGACTCGTTTTGAAACATTGTGCATATAGAAAGTTGGTATTCAAAAGCCTGAAGCGAAGTGCTTAGAGATAGGTAGACGATAACAAACAGAAATTTTAGATATTTCAGACATTCTGTTTTGGGAGAAGAGGGTGAATCTTCTTCACAGGCGATAGGGGAGTGTAAGTACCACGTAATAAGAAAAAAAATGAAACTTTTTTTTGCTGGCATGTCTTTTTAGCTTTTGTTAAGGTGGTTTTTTGAGGTTACGAATGTGCTTCACCGTATATAGTCTCTCCTTAAAAAGCAACGCAAAAATATGATTTATGATTATGCAAAAATTGCTTTTTTTTCTTTTGATTATTAGTACACAGGTTTTTTCATTATCGCCTCCAAGCAAGCCTCCTAATTGGGATAATTGGAAATTTAATGAAAAAATTATATGGAGGGGGTGTAATTTAGATCCTCGAATTCCTTATGCTCCTTTGGTAGATAAGTTAAAAGTTAAAAAAATTGTCCAGAATGAAATGCCAACGGCTGAACTTTTTTTTGCTACAAATGATCCTTCTCAAATTTTTATGGAGAATCTTCCTAACACCTTTGTTATGAAGGTAAACAACGCTTCAGGAAGAGGGGTGCTAGTTAAAAATGGAATTATTGTAGCGACAAAGAAAAGAGATCAAGATTTTATTCCTAGAGAATGTACAAATAATTATTTGCGTTTATATGCAAAAAAATGGCTTAAAAATCTTTATGCCGAAAATACAGAAAAGCAGTATGGGCTAGTTCAGCCAATGATTCTATTTGAGGAATATTTGGAAAGTCTTAAGATGGATATAGAATTATATTTTTTTAATGGAAAAGTTGTTGTAATTGGATTGTTTTTTACCGAAGATTATACTAAAAATCCTATTGTCTCTTTTTACGATGCAAGTTGGAACCTATTCGATATTAGTCATCCTAAATTTTTAGTTAAAAAAGAACCGATTGAAAAACCTCCTTATATGGATAAACTGATTGCATTTGGAGAGCGGTTTGCAGAAAAAATTGATCATGTCAGAATTGATTTTTTTGTAACAGAGGAAGAGATCTATTTTGGCGAGTTTACGTTCACAACGGCAGGAGGCTATGAGATCAATCACCTAAACCAGATGATTGGAAATCATTGGGATTATCCAGATCCAGATGATTCTCTTGTTAACCCGTATCTAAATGAGTTATTGGATAATGCAGGTTGCTTAGAAAGATAAATATCTTTCTGTCTAATTGACTGAAAAAGGGGACTTCACCTAAACTTCTGAATTTGTAAGGGTGGGGTTTATGGAAATAGTCTCCTTAGGTGAAATTGCCCAAATCATTGGTTTGCATTTAGATAAGTCGTCTGAAGATTTTTCTGTGTCAATTTCAGGAGTCGCAGTCGATAGCCGTTTAGTGTCCGCTGGAGATCTTTTTTTTGCTCTCCCAGGAGACCATGCGAATGGTCATGATTATCTGGAGCAAGCATTTGCAAATGGAGCTAGAGCGGCCGTTATTTCTTCTGACTATAGCGGAAGCAATTATGGGTTTCCGTTGTTGCGTTGTGATGACGTGTTAAAAGCTTTGCAGCTATTTGCGAAAAAAACTTTGGAAGCTTCTTCTTTACGAGTTGTCGGTGTCACTGGTTCTATAGGTAAGACGACAACAAAAGATTTCCTTACGATACTACTAAAGCAAAAATATTCGGTTTCCTCATCTCCGGGAAATAGTAATTCCCAAATAGGTTTACCCCTTACAATTTTAAATCATACCAATTTAGAAGATGAATTGTTAATTCTAGAAATGGGGATGACGCATCCGAACCAGATCAAGCAACTGGTGCAGATTGCTCCTCCAGAGGTCGCTCTCATCACTAAAGTCGCTTTGGTCCATGCCTGCAACTTCGACTCTTTAGCTGGAATTGCACAAGCTAAAGCTGAGATTTTTACTCATCCCGTAACAAAATTGGGCGTTTACCATTTATCCTCGGCGACAGCAGGCATTGACCATATCGGCTGTTGTCCAAAAAAGACTTTTTCTATGGAATTTCCAGAGGCTAATTATTTTGGTTCGATTGAAAATGGGAATATGATCATTAGAGAAGATGGAAAAATAGCGGCTTCTCTTCCTTTACTTTACGTACCAGGAGAGCATAACTATTCTAATTTTCTGGGTGCTGTAGCTGTGGCAAGAGCTTTTGGCGTCTCTTGGGACCAAATAGCTTGTGCTCAAGCTTCTCTTGTCCTTCCAGAAAGGCGACTGGAAAGTGTTGAAAAATTTGGAGTTACTTTTATCAATGATTCCTATAATGCCTCCGAAGAGTCTGTAAAAGCAGCATTAAGGTCTATGCCTTCTCCAAAACCAGGTAAAAGGCGTATTGCTGTCCTTGGAGGAATGATGGAATTAGGGAAGTTTTCGGAAGGATGTCATCGATCTGTTGCGGAAGAATCTTTAAAACATGTCGATATGATGTTCTGTTTTGGCGTGGAGACCCTTCCTATTCTAGAGTCTTGGCAGAAAGCGAATAAAAAGATTGTGTGGACAGAAACAAGAGCAAATCTCGTAGCGGCTCTGCAAGCCGAATTGCAATTGGGCGATGTCGTGCTATTAAAAGGGTCGCGGTCAAAGCAGCTATGGAAAGTACTTGATGAGTTACACGGGTTAAAAGCTATTTGAAATGCAAAAAAAAATGAAAATTTAACAGGATAGGCAGGATCGGCTTCGCCGGCAGGATAATGAAGTTTTTATCCTGCCGGCGAAGCCGATCCTGCCTATCCTGTTATTTCACTACTGTAAAGGGATTAAATGATCTTTTTTGTAATTGATTTCTTGAGAGATGTGTTGGGCATGAAAGTCCCTTATGCTTTTGAAAATATATCGACTCGTATGATGCTCGCCGCCATTACATCATTGATGATTAGTATTTTCTTTGGTACCCGCTTCATTAAAAAACTCTACGAGCTCAAAATTGGTCAGTCGATTCGTGCTGAAGATTGCCCCCTGCTTGGCGTATTGCACGAAAAAAAGAAAGACACCCCATCAATGGGAGGAGCGTTGATTTTGTTTTCAATGCTCATTTCGATGTTTCTTTGGATGGATCTCCATCATGTATTCACTTTAATTCTCTTTGCTACGACGGTAGTGCTGGGCGGACTGGGAGCTCGCGATGATTATTTAAAGCTTAAGCATAAAAACTCTAAGGGGATCTCCGGAAAGAAGAAATTGCTTATACAAGTTGCTTTGGGGGGCGCCATCGCCCTTTATCTTCTTTGCCCTTCCATTTACGATTTATTTTCCAGTAGCAATTGGTACTATCCTCCTGTGGTCAAAGAACAGGTGCATATCGCGCTAAACCTCGACCCTTCTTTTGCCGATGAAAAGCCGACTCAGGTCGTGATTGCACATGTGCCAATTTCTCTTCAAGAATACGCCTCTCGTTTGTATATTCCTTTCTTAAAGGGGCATGTCATTCAGATTCCACTCTTGCTTGCTGGCTTATTCATTATTTTAGTGATCACCGGGACATCTAACGCTGTCAACTTAACAGATGGATTGGATGGATTGGCCTCAGGATGTTTGATTATGGTGGCGAGTTGCCTTGCTCTTATTGCCTTTATTTCAAATAATATTGATTTAGCTGGTTATTTAAACATCCTATACATCGAGGGGAGTGGAGAGATAGCGATTTACTTAAGTGCTTTTATAGGGGCATGTATTGGGTTTTTATGGTACAATGGCTATCCCGCCCAGATAATCATGGGAGATACCGGTTCTTTATCTCTTGGTGGTATCGTGGGCGTATCGGCGGTGCTCCTTAAGAAAGAACTGCTTCTTGTGATTATTGGTGGCGTTTTTGTAGTGGAAGCTCTTTCCGTAATTTTACAGGTTGCTAGCTATCGCTTAAGGAATAAGAAGCGAATTTTCTTATGCGCTCCTCTACATCATCATTTTGAATATAAGGGGTGGGCAGAGACGAAAGTTGTCCTTCGTTTTTGGATTGTCGGGTTGTTGTTGGCGATCATTGGAATGGTCTCATTGAAATTTCAATAGGAATAAAATCAATGTCACGGTGGACTGAAAAACGAGTATTAATTGTTGGTCTTGGTGTTAGCGGTCGTTCTGCTGCTGAATTCTTATTGGCTCGCCATGCCAATGTTGTCGGGGTTGATTCTAATGAAGACTTAATCAATAACGACGATGCTGTTTTAAAATTACGTCAAAATGGCCTTCAAGTTGCTTCTAAAATAAATATTGACGCAATAGCAGGCTTTGATTGTGTCGTTGTCTCTCCTGGAGTGCCGCGCTCAAACCTTTATTATAAAGAAGCTTTAAGTGTTGGCGTTGAGGTCGTTGGAGAGGTCGAATTGATTTGTCGTGAAATATCTAAAAAATGCATCGGAATCACAGGCACAAATGGAAAGACGACAGTAACGCTACTGATTACTCACATTCTAAACAATGCTGGCATTAAAGCCGAAGCTATTGGAAATATCGGAGTTCCTTTAAATTCTATTACAGATTCCAATACAGACGTCTTTGTTATAGAGCTGAGTTCCTTTCAACTAGAAACGCTTAAAACACCATTTTTGGATGTTGCTGTCCTCCTTAACATCACCCCCGACCATCTCGATCGTTATGAATCAATGGATGATTATGCCTCGGCAAAAATTTCTATAGAAAATTGCCTGAAAAATGAGGCTCATCTTTTTGTAGAGGAAAAGTGTTTTCAAGATTATAGCTCACTATTTCGCCGTAAAAACCACTTGTTATATGGATATTCTTCTAATTGTTTCCTTTATACTGATTTCCATTTCATTTGCTGTGAAAATAAAAAAATCGATGTGGGAATGAAAAAACGTTGTCACGACCTAGAGAACATGATGGCAGTATATGCTGTTTGTCATTCTTTAGGGGTTTCTGATGACGCATTTTTACGAGGATTAAATACATTTAAGAAACCTCCTCATCGGATCGAATTTATCTGCAATCACTTGGGTATTGATTATTACGATGATAGTAAGGGTACCAATATTGATGCCGTCATTCGCGCTGTCGATTCAATAGAAAAAACAATAGTTCTTATCGCAGGAGGAGTCGACAAAGGCTTTCCCTATACCCCCTGGTTAAAAGCATTTAATGGCAAAGTGAAATCAATTTGTGCAATCGGTCAATCGGCAGTGAAAATAAAAGATCAGCTCGACCACGCTATCCCAGTACATTTATGTGAAACACTTGAAAAAGCAGTGGTTTGTGCAACTAAATTAGCGGTCCCTGGTGAGGCTATATTACTATCGCCAGGATGTTCAAGTTTTGATATGTTTAAAGATTATGCCCATCGTGGCGAAGAATTTCAGCAGATACTGCGCGGCATTGAATTTTTGCGTTTTCCGCTGCGTGAAAGCTCTTGCGGTTCGACGATCGCAAACGGATGAATATTAATAATATTGATCCGTTTGCGATCGTCGAACCCCAAGGCTTTGACGCGCGCAAAAACGCAAAAATTCAATGCCGCGCAGTATAACATTCATGCGCTTAAGGAGAATTAATATGAGTCGAAGAGATACTATTGTAATAGCTTTATTAGCTAATATATGCCTGTTAGCACTGTTATTCGTGCTAGCAACCAATACCGGCGATGATGTGGTTGACACTGCAATGAGCAGCCAAATTGCCGACGTAAACTCCAGTATACCAACCTCCAAGCCTATTGCGACCGATCGTAGTATAGCCGACGAGATGGATGATTTCCTTAAGGAACTACCTAAAGAAGAGATCGGACAACCTATCTTTGTTGATGAAGATGGGTATATAGAATTGGAAAAATTTGAATCAACACCTATTGTTAAACCAGCTGCTGAGCCTGAAATTGTTTCGACGACAGATGTGAATTATGTAAATGTGACAGTTAAAAGTGGGGATGCATTAGAAAGAATCGCTCGTAACAACGGCACTACTGTAGAGGCTATTAAAAAAGCCAATAACATGACTTCAACAAAGCTCTCTATCGGTCAGGTTTTGCGTGTTCCTATCTCCAAAGAGACATCCTCTTCTACTCCTAAAACTGCTTCAACTTCACCTGGAGTTCAAAATACAGAGAAAAAACCAACAACGAATACGGATCCCAAGTATTATACCATTAAAAATGGAGATAGCCTGTGGAAAATAGCTCGGGACCTTCAAGTTAAGTCAGAAGATATTATGCAAATGAATGGACTCGATGAAGAAAAAGCTCGCAATTTGAAAATCGGCGATAAAATCAGGGTGCGCTAAGGATGAGGGAAGAAACAACTCATGCATCTCTAACATCCAAGATGTTGCTATTTCTCACCGCGACAACGATATTTGCTCTTGGATTAGTGATGATTTTTAGTACGACGTCAGCAGATATTATGGATCATGAACTCGACAGAAACACCCATCAGGCGTTAATCAAACAAATTTATTTTGCGTGTGGCGGCCTCATATTGGCTTTTGGGGTTTTTAAGTTGGGATATCAAAATCTATTAAAATATAGCGCTCCACTTCTTGCTCTGTTTACAATCCTTCTTCTTCTTACCCTTATCCCAGGAATCGGAAGGGAAGTAAATGGCTCGAAGCGATGGCTTAGCATTGCAGGCCTTTCCTTCCAACCATCAGAATTTGTCAAGTATCTTGTCCCAGCTTATTTCATCCATTCATTTTTACAGTTTTCAGAAGAACTTTTTACCTTTCGCGATTTCATTAAACTTATCGCTATTGTTTCCGTTCCGATGTTCCTTATTCTGGTGGAACCAAATAACGGGACTACAGGAGTGATAGGCGTCACATTATTGGCATTTTTTTTGATTGCGCGCATCCCGGCGCGTTACTGGGCGTGGCCTCTCATCGCATTTTTGCTTATTTTAGGGACATTCGCCTCTCAGCTTCCCTATGTGTCGGCACGTTTAAAAGTCTATATGAACCCAGAGCTCGACCTTAAGGGCAAAGGGCATCAACCCTACCAAGCGAAAATTGCTGCAGGCTCTGGGCAATTATGGGGAAAAGGACCTGGTAACGGTCTACAGAAGCTAAGTTATCTTCCTGAAGCTCAAAATGATTACATCGCAGCCATTTATGCTGAGGAGTTTGGATTTGTTGGAATGGTGGCGTTGATTTTTCTTTATTTGTTAATGGGAAGTCAAGGATTTCATATTGCCTACCAATGTCAAGATCTAGGCGGATTTTATTTGGCTGGATGTGTCGCTTTTCTAATCTCCTTTCAAGCGTTTCTTAATTTAAGTGTTGTTTCCGGACTGTTGCCAAGTACCGGTTTAAATCTTCCTTTATTTAGCCAGGGAGGCACCTCGTTGATAGCAAATATCACAGGATTGGCAATATTAATGAGTGTAGCAAGTAATGTGAAAAAACATAAAAATTTAACAGGATAGGCAGGATCGGCTTCGCCGGCAGGATAGAAATCACTCTATCCTGCCGGCGAAGCCGATCCTGCCTATCTTGTTATTTTTATTGTATAAGGTGTGTATGAGTAAAAAAATAAAAGTTTTAATGGCCACGGGAGGAACCGGAGGTCATGTCTATCCGGCAATTGCTCTCGCCCAGCAGATTATGAGCGAGTTTCCAGATTCTGAGATTTTGTTTGTCGGAGGAGATCTATCCACTAACCGCTATTTTGATCGCACGACCTTTGCTTATCAAACTGTTAGATGTGGTTCCTTTATTAGAAAATCGCCAATCGCCATTGGAAAAGCTTGCTTCAACATTGGAAAAGGGATGTGGCAAAGCAGAGCAATTATTAAAAAGTTTAAACCTGACGTTGTAGTCGGATTTGGAAGTTACTTTTCTTTCCCACCACTAATCGCCGCTAAGGTGCTGGGGGTTCCTTTAATTCTTCATGAAGCCAATAGCATCCCAGGAAAAGTGAATCGATTATTAGCTCCTTGGGCAGATGTAATAGGGGTTCATTTCCCCGAGACGATTCACCTTGTCAAAGGAAACGCTGTAGAGGTCGGAATGCCGCTTCGAAAGGGATTTCAACGTTGTGATATTCCTATGGCAGAAGCTAGAAAATATTTTGGTTTATCTCCCAATGTAACCACACTTCTCGTTTTTGGGGGTTCCCAAGGGGCTAATGCAATTAATATGCTTGTTTCGGGTGCTATAGAGAAGTTTAAGAACCTTCCACAGCCCATTCAAGTTCTTCATTTTACAGGGGATAAAAACTTAGATGAATCACTTAGGCAACTCTACAAAGAACATGGCGTTGAAGCCTGTGTAAAATCTTTTGAGGCAAATATGCAGATGGCGTGGCAAGCTGCAGATCTCGTCATCGCACGTTCTGGAGCAGGAACGATTGCGGAACAACTGGAGTTTGAAATCCCTGGAGTCCTTATTCCCTACCCAAGAGCCGCAGAAAACCATCAAGAGTATAACGCTGATTTTATGGTCACTCGCGTAGGAGGAGCTGTAAAACTCAACGAAAAGGGGCTTGTTGTCAATCGTTTAATGGAATGTTTAACAGAATTTCTTAAAGATGATAGAGCAATGCTTGTCGCAATGAAACAAGCGATGTATAATTATAAACGAAAAGCACGCAAACGAGATCTATATGCATTAGTATTTGAAACAGTAGGTAGAAATGTCAGATAAGTATCATTTCATAGGAATTGGTGGGATAGGAATGAGTGGCCTTGCTAGGATTGTCCTTAGCAGGCAAGGATGCGTAAGCGGTAGTGATATTTCCGTTAATGATACAACGAAAGCTTTGATTGCAAGTGGCGGTGTTATTCATGTCGGACACTCCGCAGCTCATATCAAACCTGGTATGACAGTGGTTTATAGCACTGATATTAAGAAGGATAATCCTGAATATCAAGCGGCGATTGAGCTTAAATGTCCTTTAATACATCGTTCTGAGATGCTTCAACGCCTTATGGAGGATAAGCAAGGTTTGGCTGTTGCTGGTACTCATGGAAAAACAACGACTTCTTCTCTCCTTGCATGGGTATTAAAATGCGCTGGTAAAGATCCTTCATACGCAATCGGAGGGGTTATCCCTCAATTGAAATCCAATGCAGAGCATGGAAATGGACCTTACTTTGTTGCTGAAGCATGTGAAAGTGATGGATCTTTCCGCCATTATAAACCTTATGGTGCGATCATTACTAATATCGATTTAGACCATATGGATTATTACGTCACTGAAGAGGCTTTGGAAAAAGCTTTTTCACAATTTATTTCGAGTGTTTCTTCTCCAGATCATCTATTTTGGTGTGGAGATGATAAGCGGTTGCAAAGTAGTGTCAAGCCCAGTGGAATTAGCTACGGTTTTGGTAGTCACTGTCAGCTGCAAGCTTCTCGATTCGTCCAAAAGGAATGGTCAATCCATTTTGATGTGACATTTAACGGTAAGCGATTTGAAGATGTTTCGGTGGCTCTTACAGGAAAACATAATGCCCTTAATGCTTTAGCTGTGTTTGGTATGGCTATCTCATTGGGAATCAATGAAATGGATGTTCGAAACGCCCTAAAGACATTTGGGGGTGTTTTGCGTCGCTGTGAGAAAAAAGGGGAGGCTCAGGGGGTCCTCTTCCTAGATGATTATGGACATCACCCAACTGAGATTCAAGCGACGCTCAAAGCTGTGCGCGGTGCAATTGGCGAAAGACGTCTCATTGTGATTCATCAGCCCCACCGCTATTCGCGAGCTAAGGAGTGTATGGGGCTTTATGGCTCAGTCTTTAACGAAGCTGACCTCGTATTTATCAATGAAATTTATGCTGCACGTGAACAACCGATTCCAGGGGTCTCTCATGAACAGATTATCGAGGAAATTCAACAAGATATTAGAGATCGTTGTCAGTTTATGCCAAGAAAAGAGATTGCACAAAAACTCGTCGGTATATTGCGTCCTCATGATGTCGTCCTAACCCTTGGCGCCGGAGATGTGACAGCGATTTCTTCTGAAATTTTGGCTTTTTTGCCTTTAAAACCTATTTCAAAACTTAAGGTGGGCGTTATCTACGGGGGAGCTTCCGTTGAGCATGAAATTTCTATTAGATCCGTAGCCCACATTTTAGATTCTTTAAATCCTTGCTATTATGATGTTGAAAAATTCTACATCACCCGTGAAGGGGAGTGGCAGAAAGAGGGGGTTTCAAATAATGGCAAAATCTCTTCAGAAATCATCGCACAATTGATGGAGTGTGATATCCTTTTCCCTGTCCTTCATGGTACCTTTGGGGAAGATGGGACGATCCAAGGCTTTTTTGAGATCATTTCCAAACCTTATGTAGGATGTGACTATCGCTCTGCTGCTATCTCTATGGATAAGATTATCACAAAAAAAATACTTTTAGATGCAAATATTCCGACTCCTCCATTTGTCAGCTTTAATCGCCATGATTGGAACTCTAACCAGGAAGAGGTTAAACAAAAAATCGATACTCAGCTCTCTTATCCTCTCTTTGTAAAGCCTTCTCATCTTGGCTCCAGCGTGGGTGTACATAAAGTGATCAATAAAGATGAGCTTGTAGCCGCCATTGAAGACGCCTTTCGTTTCGATACTTCCCTGTTAGTCGAGAATGGTATTGAAGGGAGAGAATTGGAATTTGCCGTCTTAGGTAACGACGAAATCAAAGTGTTTCCTCCCGGTGAAATATGCACCCATGGAGAGGTTTATGATTATGCAAATAAATATGGTCCAAATGGAATGAGTGTGATCGCAAAAACATCTTTACCTCAGCATTTGATTGACGAGGGGATTGCGTTAGCAGGTCGAGCCTATAAGGCTATAAATTGCATAGGGATGGCTCGTGTCGACACATTCCTCGATAAGCAGGGAAAATATTGGCTTAATGAAATCAATCCGATTCCAGGGTTTACAAGCATTAGTCTTTATCCGCAAATGTGCGCTGCAAATGGACTCAACGGTCATTCCCTCATTGATCGTTTAATTGTGTTAGGGTTGCATCGACGCCGTTGCATTGATCGTTTGGAGTTAAAACCATAAAATATGTCGGAAAGTCCCTCTAAGTTGCCGTTAAGAAAGGCATTATCTTATATATTTCTTTCCATTTTCCTTGTTTCCGGTTCTGCTTATTTGGGAGTGTTTTACTATAAACATATCAGAGAAAAACAGCGCCACGACTCTGCTTATAAAATTGTGGCAATCATCCAAAGCACTCCAAGTAATGAAAAATTTAAAACAGTCTATTTGGCGGAGTTGTTGGGATTGTCTGTAGATCGTCCAACGAATCTCTACCGATTTAATACGAATTGGGCACAGCAACAGCTTCTGGCTTCGCCTGTTATTAAAAAAGCGACAGTGGCTAAAATTAATCCAGGGACAATCTTTGTCGATTATACTCCACGTCGTCCAATTGCTTTCCTTGCAGACTATACGAACACTGCAGTCGATGAAGAAAAAATAGCTTTTCCATTTAATCCTTTCTTTACTCCTAAGAGGCTTCCGGAAATCTATTTAGAAAAAAATAATCGGGAAGAAATTTTACCTGATATCGTTTGGGGAGCTCCAATTAGAACAAGGCAAATTGATTTTGCATTCGCTCTCCTCGAACTAGTGAATCATCATTGCTGTGATTCAATGAGCTCCCTTTCTAGAATTGATGTTTCGGCAATCTCCGCCTTAAGTTATGGTCAACGACAAATTGTCCTTATTTTTGAAGAACGCATTCCAAAGATGGTCGAAGGAGCCCCTATCCTCTGGACGACAACTCATCTATTGCGCCTTTCTCCAGATAATTACCATGAGCAATTAGCAAATTATTTGGTATTGCGTACCTATCTAAGAGAGCATGAGAAACCGATAAAAATAGTGGGTTCTCAGCCAGGAAGTATATTGAAAGGAAATCGCATCATTATCGATTTGCGACTTTCTGAGCTTGCATTCATCACAAAAGAACAATAGAATGTGGCTAACTAGAGGAGGAACTTATGACTCAATGTATTGAAATTTACTGGACCAGTGGCAGCATTGACGAAGCTCGAAAAGTGTGCCGTTATCTGGTGCAGGAAAAACTCGTTGCTTGCGCGCAAATAGTGCCGTGGATTGAATCGATTTATAGATGGAATGGGCAAGTAGAGACTACTCAGGAAAGCAAAGTGACGTTGAAAACAGATCTCAAGCATTTTGAATCGATAAAAAAAGTTATTAAAGACAATTCTACCTACCAAGTTCCGGAAATTATCTACCAACATATTAGTGGGGGAGATGCGGAATATCTCAAATGGCTTCAAGAAGAAGTGATGGTACAAGGTGCATATGACGATTCAAAAGGCGATTAACCCAGGACAGATCCAATCGTGTTACGGGGTAATGAGTCAGCTTCGCCCTCACGTGACCAGTGAGCACTCTTTTGTCGAGAAAATTCAGCGTCAAATGACGCAAGGTTATCAACTGATCTATCTGCAGGAGAATGAAAAAGTAGTAGCCGTTGCAGGATTTAGGATTTTAGAGTTTCTCGCTTGGGGAAAGGTGCTTTATGTCGATGATTTAATCACCGATTCAGAGACGCGGAAAAATGGGCATGGAGGACAGCTTCTGAAATGGATACTCGAGTGTGCAAAAGAGGCTAATTGTGATCAGGTTCATTTAGATAGTGGACCTCAACGTCACGATGCGCATAGACTATACCTCAACCATGGATTTAAAATTATAGGCTACCACTTGGCGTGTATTCTTCATGATCAACATAATCCTTAAAATTGAATGATCAGGGGTGATCCGTATATAATAAAATAACAGGATAGGCAGGATCGGCTTCGCCGGCAGGATAACCCTTTCTATATCCTGCCGGCGAAGCCGATCCTGCTTATCCTGTTATTTTATTGTTTTTCGTGTTTTGAATTGTTGATAGAGGGTAAAACGCGTTTTGCTATAACATATCTTTCTCTGCGCCTCCCCGCCTCTTGCGCCTCTGCGTTAATTTTAAAGGGAAAGGGAAAAATGGTTTAAGTGGTGCTAACGCTCTCTTCACTTGCTAACTGTGTGATTGCTGCTTGTTTTCTTGCAACAGCATCTTTGGTAGCTTTTGAGATCGTGGTTTTTTTAGCTACGTTGTCTAATGATTCAAATCCAAGCTCCCGCAGCAACGCCTCTTCGCGCATATTGTTTTCTTGCAACAGCATTTCTGGTTGCTTGTGAGATCGTAGTTTTTTGAGCTAAGTGGTGGAACAATTCCAACGCTAACTGTTGATGAAGATCTAATAGCTTATTAATGGCATCTTCAGCGAGCTTGAGTTCTAACCCATGACTAATCAACTCATTAAATAACTTAACTGCGAAATCATGATGACCATCCTCTAATGATTTCATGGCGATGGTGCCTATTTGAGGGGCTAGATGCCCGTATCCGTGGCTCATCAATACTTTTAGCGCCTCAAGACCTTGTTCGCTATGTTTATCGAGACGTTCGATAATGGTTGCTTCAATCGCCTTAATGGGATGTCCTAGAGAAATCAAAACGTCCATTAACCGAATTCCAATTTGTAGGTTGCTGCTAAATAATTTGATAACATTGGTTTCAACAGCGGCTGGAGTAAGATATTTTTTTTTAATTAATTGTTCAAAGATAGCTGCCGTTTCAAGAGAATATGTTTCTAAATATTGGATGGCTGCAGCTTCAGCTTTAGCAAAAGCATGTCCTTTCATGACCAAAACGATTAATAACTTAAGCACTGCTTGTGGGCTTAAGTTTAATAATTTGTCTGCAGCCGCTTCCGCCTCTGCGATTGAATATCCACTGGCCACTAAAGTTCTGAAAAGCATGGCTGTAGTTACCGGTTGTACGTCTGAAAATCTAATGGCAGTGTTTATAAGCCTTGTAGCAAGTGCATTGACATCAATGTTTGGAATCAATGTCTTTAGTTGGTCGATAAACACCGTGTCATAGCTCACTTGAACACATTTCTCGTATTTGTCCATTGCATTAATAGCTGCTTGTTTATTAGGAATATTCCAACTAAAGGTGATTTCTTGGTTCGTTTGTTTAATGGGATCAGCCATCTTTAGGTGATCAAATTCATCTAAAAGATTGATCCATACAGTCATGGTATCCCAACGCGCTCTTGCTTCTCCTAGGAATGAATAGGTAAATATAATACGGTCTGTCGCTTTATCATATCTAATTTCGAGGTGAGCGCTATGATTTCTTAGTGGAAAGTTATATCTAATGGTCACACCTTTGCCATCGATGTTAATGCCAGAGATCTCTTTGTCTTTAAGTGCATTAATTTCAAGAATGTCTTTTAGACGTGGATTCCAAGATATGTCCGATAGAGATTTTTTGCTTTCCCATTCGACGAATTTAATTAAATTTTGGTGAACTAAAGTGAAAACATCTTCCAAGGTCTTTGGTAGATGCCGCTCAAAGAGAGTGTTGCTTCCAAATACTGCAGCGCTGACGCTAAAGTCCATTGAGGGGAGTAATTGACTTGGGTCGTCATTTAATCTGTTAAAGATGTTTTTAATTGTGTAAAGGTAACCGAGCATGCCTTTGTTACGATCTGATCTTATTAAAGCATTATAGTGCATCTTCCGCCAGGTGTTAGTGTCTTCGCCTTCCCAATCATTAAGAATGTCAAAATACAGTCCGATCATTTCTTTAAAAATTTTAGCTTTTGGCTCCTCAAACGCTTGTCCTTTCTTCATGCTTTTGATGGCCGCATCTCCAAAAGCGATTAACTGCTCCATCGACTGCAGCGAGACCATACGTATGATTGATGAAGATTCATCGAGATTTTGTACAATGGTTGAACTCGAAAAATGTTTTACTGTCTCTTTGAGCTGCTCCAACGCTTTTGGGAATAGTTGCGGATCGGCAAATTGCTCTATTTGGGCCATCTGTTCGCGGATGATGCGTTGTTCATTGAGCATTGTCTTGAGTTTAGTTTTCTCTTCAGTAGAAAATTCAGCAATAAATGCTTTTAAATTTGATTTTGATGTTGCTTTATTTACCTTAGGTTGGAATGTTATCAACAACCATGTTGAAAGCACATTTGCTTGTTTTAATATGAAAATGAGCTCTTTAAATTCATTGATGTCGGTTTCTGGGATAGATCGGTCGTTAACGGACCATTCTAGATTCAATAAAAATCTTTTCCATTCATTGGCGATTCCGGCAAAAGGGGCTTGCTGCATTCCATCTAATAAGATTGAAATGAGGTGGGCAGGATGGTTGAGTTGCTTTTGATAATCGATGAGTATTTGAAGGGAGTTAGCTAATGACTTAGCATGGACCAATCCCTGTTGTCCAAGCCCTAAGGATCTTTGATTTCCAATGAGAGCTGCTTCTAGGGTCTTTTGCCAAAAGAGAGGATGGAGACGCTTGTCAGAATTTAGGGTTAGACGGGCCTCTTCGAAGGCTTGTACGCGCTGTCTTTCAATCGATTCTAAAACGGCTAAAAGAGGAAGTCCTCCCTCAACATGGGTTGCTGCAAGCTGATCTGTAAGGCTCGCGATGCGTGGTCCTAATTGCGTCACCCAAGGGTGTTTTTCAAGAGTATTGAGAGCTTGAATTGCTTCTTTTTTATCCTGAGAGCGCACTTGAATGAGAAGGTCTTTGATCTCCGCTGGGGCTTCTTCTTCGATGATTGAGGGATATAAAACTGCAGCTGCAACAGGGAGTGAAAGAGCGATTTTTGCTGGGTGGACTGCAAATCCTTCTGAGAGGTAATTTTGCGGTTCAGCGACTTCTAGGTTCCATAAGTTAAGGGTAGCGGTCTGCACACACGCGACCACCTGATGAGTCGCGGAAATTTGGTCTGCAAAGCTTTTGGCCTCTTGATGGTTTTTCATGAGGAGACATGGAATTCCTTGGCTGCTAAAGTTGACAACAGGGTGGGAGTTGGCTGGTTCTTCGGTTCCGACGACGACGAGTTTCACACTTCCCGGCGGACTCGCTAGATAGAGGTGTTCTGCCTCTTCGAGGGTATTGGCGACGATCATTTGGCTTTTGTCTGTAATTGTGATCGTAGAGGTCTTCCCAGGGACAATGATCTCTCCTTGTATTTTCTTTATTACTGGAGATTGTGGTAGGCTTTCGGTTTTTTTTATGTCGAGATAGGTGGGGAGAAGGGAAGGGCGGTTGACAGGACGGGCTTGGACAATATGAATCTTTCCTTTTTTGACGACGATTTCTAAGTCGCTTGCTCTATGTCCAAAATACTTTTCAACGGTGAGTCCAACGTGGTATAACCGCGCAATCATTTCATAAGACAGAGCTGGCGTTGCTGCCGTTTCAGGAGCGTTAGGAAATTTTTCTAGAATGACCGTCTCATTGACAGCAACAGGAGCCATTCGCAGTGGTTTGAGCTGGTTGTCGTACAGAATGTAAAGTTTGTCGGGATGTGCTACTGATTGAATAACTAAAATGCTATCGGTTGCAATGCCGAGGTTGTTGACGACAGCTTCCCCATGCCCTGGAGCGGCTGTGATCCTCATCAACCGAAATTCCTCTGCCGCAACAAAGAGAGGTTCATTACTAAAAATAACCATACTGACAGGAATATCTGTTGACAGCGGCGCTCCTCCTACAGGCTCTCCAATTAGTTCTTGCGCAGTGACGGAAAATTGTAATTTTTCCGCGAATGGATTTTCATTGAAATTGATGCGATTTTGTAGCGAATCAGGGGAAAGGTAGGAACGAATTACCTCTCCAGTGGCTTTAATGGTATCTTTAAAGTTGGGGTTAACATAGGCCTTGCTGACATGTTTTCCTGCATTCGTGATCGCAGAGTCTTCAGCTCCAGTGCTGCGTACCATGAGATATTCTCCACGGGCTGCGATACCTTCGATCCAAAGCATGAATTCTTCTGTGAAAAGTTCTCGTGAGTCCTCTTCGCTTGCTTCAAATGCTTTGACTATCGTTGCATTCATTGAGGTGAGTAGTGTTAAAGCCTCTTCCGTTTGTAAAAATGCCTCTCTTCCTTGGTAATTAGCATAAAGCCTTCCGAGCTGACTCCAATCTTCGAATATTTGTGGGGATCTTTTCACTAAAAATCCATGAACCTGATCGCTAGAGATACCTTGAGGAAGAGGGACTACCACTCCTGGAGTCTCTAATGTCGTAAAAAGAGTCGAGAGTTTTAACAAGTTGGTGTGTTTGTTCCCAAACAAAGCACGCACCTCTTCGATTTCCTGACTCATCAGAGCACTTGCTGCTGGGGCTACATCAGCGACTCGGCTTTCTAAGACTTTTAGATCGTAGCAGAGTTCATCGACATGTTGTTTCCATGAGAAAAGTTCAAATACAGGACAGTCTTCATTAGGAGTGTCTGCAACAGCCAATAGGACTTGACGACGTAAGAATGCGACCTCCTCTTTAAATTTGTTAATTGTGGTTTCTTTTGTCGCTTGTTTTAATTCCTCATGAGCCTCTTCGATGATCGTTTTAGGGTCATTGTTGGCAACTTTCCAGAAGCTACTGATGTATTTGAAGAAAGCGGGGATAATTCCGTCATTCGTACTAGAAGCAGAGGAAGTGCTTAAGTAAGGAGAAGCGTAAAATTTTTCTACTCGATTGATTGCATGCTCTCCTCCAACAAGAGCAATTAAAAATGCCCCTTTGATTTGTTGCGTCGACGGACGCCATTTCTCAGGGATGTATCCTAATGGGTTGAGAAAAGAGGTCGTTTTATTCCAAAATTTTCTTTTAAGACTTTCTGGTGGTTCTATAGAAGAAAGATGTTCCCACTCTTCATCTCCATATGTCACGTTGGCGATTGTGGAGAGATCTTTACCTTTAAGTTCTTCAGTGCATTTTGTAAGAGCATGCTTTGCTTTTTTGATCACTTCTTTTAATTCACAGGCAGCCGCAAGATAACTATTCTTGTCTTTTTGTTTTGAGGCTTGTTTGCTTTCTCTAAGCAGTATGGCTTTCGATTGCTTACACGTGAGGATGACTTGCTCTAGTTGTTTTTTTAATGCCAAACAAAGGGGCATTGCATGTGCGGCAAGGGGAGGATAGGACTTGAGTCTATTTATGTGACGTAAGTGGGTATCGATCTCTTCGGAGACATCTTCGCTCCACATCTCAACTATAGAGGCGACTGTAGCACACTCTTCGCTACTTCGGTTTAGCACCGGGGGAAAAGAGACGTTTTTAGGTAAATCCTCAACAAGGTCGTTGACCTCGCTCATCTGGACTAACATCTCTTTTAAAGCTATGGCTCCACCTAAGGAATGATTCTCTCTTTGACCTTTGCACCAATCTGTAACTTCCCATTCGCATTTTTCTAGTCGATCAAAGGCCTCTTGACATTCTTGAATTTCTGGATCTAAGATAAGGGGAATATCTGTCTCAATTTCATCCATCGATTCCAGATTTCCAGGAAATAGATTTTGGTTACTGAGTGATGGTAGAAAAGTATTACCTAGGTTGAGTTGGGGTAGTGGGGTAAAATGATTTGTATGATTATAAATCGTCATTTGAATGAATTCATTTAAGTTAATTTAGTTTTTCGACGAATTATAAACTAATTAAATTTAAAATTCAATTCAAAATAGAGATTGTGTTAAAAATAGAGATTGAAAAATTAATAGTCATCGCAAAGTACATGTTCACGAGGTCCATTCACTATAACTCAGGCCTTCAGCCTGAATTATTTACGTGTGTTCCCTAGGGCGTTGTCCTAGGCTTTTATAAATCAGGGCGTTGCCCTGAGACCAGTGCTTAGGCTGAAGGCCTAGATTATAGAAGCCTAGGGCAATGCCCTAGGTGATAAACATATGTATTTCAGGCTGAAGGCCTGAGTTATAATGAATAGACCTCGTGAACATGTACCTTTCGGAGGGACGAAATTATAGAAGTATTTCTTTTTTAAAAGACGGCATTTTTTTGAGTAGTTTAG
>JABDDS010000015.1 GCA_013287465.1 Chlamydiota bacterium
TTAGCCCCGTTTGAAGCGAGTGCAGCGAGCGGAAAGCGGGGAAAACATGGTGAAAATAAATGCGCCCCGGAAGCGGGCGCAGGAAAAATGCGATGACAATTTCTAATCACACCCATTGGTCTAATAGTTGTTCTAATAGTTGTTGATTTATAATTTCGTTGCTTGGTATAATTGTCTACATTCCAATGACTCTCTCATAGGGAGTCGTATATAGACGTGTCAAACCCAAAATAGGATCATAAATAGATGACAATTGTAAAAGTTCGTGTCGGAGATTCTCTCGACAAAGTCTTGCGTGCATTAAAAAAACGTCTCGATAAAGAAGGGGTGATGAAATCTGTTAAGGCTCACCGTTTCTATTCTAAGCCTTCAGTAGCAAAAAGAGCAAAATCTAAAGCTGCACTTAAGTACCGCAAACAGCGATAGCAGCATATAGCCATGGGCGTAAGCCCATGGAGAGGTTAAAAAGAACCCATGAGCCGCGAATGCGGCGACAGAAAAATCTGTGAGATTCGTTAGTTTAGTTTATCACATTAAGATTCATCTCAGATGGCTCTTAAAGTTATTTCGCAGGCTTATACTAATGAAGCCTCTTGCTGTAGAATTTTAAGAAACTCGTGCACACGCTCTGCGGGGCCCTGAATGCGTGTATTAAAGATCGGGAAGAATTTTAATTTCTTTATTAAACTGCCTAAGGCATGCAATCCGCGTTAAAACACAATGAGCAGATTGTATTTTAAAGGACAAACGACGCCAAGGACCTTAAAGACACCAAGGACTTATGGACGAAAAGGGCTTTCTGGAATCCCCTTTAGAGCATGATATAGCCCTTCTTGTCCTTGGCGTCCTTAAGGTCCTTGGTGTCCTTGGCGTCGTTTGTCCTTTGTCCTTAAGGTCTTTCGTCCTTTTTACAAATAGCATCAAAGACGCTTTGAGTTGACTCTATCGGGTCTGTTAAACCTGGTAGTTCGCAAGGGACTATCGTGCCGATTTCACAAAATCTGCGATCGTTCTCCCGTTGCTTTACATTATGTTGGAGACTATCAACGACAAATTGTTGACGCTGTTCACAAAAGACTTTAGATGGTACGTTAATAAGTTCGAGTGCTTGCCTAGCGCTTGCCAAAATTTGTTTTGCTTGCATACCATCTTCAAAATCACCTGAAACTTTGGCCCATACCGCATTGGCAAAAAACTTTTGGTTTTGTGGAGCAGTTTTATATCCGCGTGCAGCTCCAACTACTCCGTTGTTATCTTTACTCGCAGTTGCCGGTTTTTGCGGTTGTTGTTCCTGCATCTGCTGTCTGTTAGGTTTAAGAGATACATTAAAACTCATAATTTTCTCCTTTTTAGTGTGTCGTATTCATTTGTAAATCGGGAATGACGATCAATTCTGGGTGTACTTTCGCCCGAAGCGTCTGTTGTATGTATGAGAGGGTTGTGCCGATCGACGAATAACACGACGTGCAAGACCCTTGGTAGGCAATGATAAGTTCTTTATCGTTGAGCAAGTTAATCACAGAGACTCCACCTGCATCAAGAGCAATATAAGGGCGCACATCTTGATCCAGGACCTCTTCGACGACGGCGATTTTCTTTTTAATTGGCAAATCCATCCACCCGGGATAGCCCCCAGGAATGACTTCTCCGACCTCTTTGGGTGCTGGAGTGACATAGGTGTCAGCGAAGGGGATATCTGTGCATTTTTCTGCGGCATTGTCGATAGCCTCCAAAATCAGATTGAGGAGAGGATTGCTTTCTTTGGGAAAGGCTGCTTCATCGGGACGGTCCCTCACTTGCTTATCAATCAGCGTGGTGCTAATCCGTTTAGCCTGATCATAGTTTTTCCCCACCATGATTTCACATGCGGCCTCGGCAGCTCCGATGAGGGCCGATTGACCAAAAACTTGGAATTTGACGTCGATGATGATTCCATCGTCCTTATCTACAAGCCAGTAAAAACGGATGGCGTTTCCATCGGCGACATTTCCATATTCTCCTGCAACGAGACGGACGTCGCGGGCTTCTGCCTCGGCGGCGGAAAACCAACCTACCGAGCGGGGATTTTCAATTTTTGAAGCGAGTTTTTTACTGTAACGCGTCCATGGAAATGGGGTCGTGAGCGCTGCTAGTCCGTTCATTGTGACTCCTTTGCAACAATCCACTGGTTAGAGACGTGGCGTAGTTTTTTGACGGCATCGATGATGATTTCAGCGGCGCGATCCACTTCATCTTCAGTGGTTTCTCTCGATAAGCTAAAGCTGATGGCGCTTCTAGCTGTCAATTCATCGATTCCCGATCCCATTAGAATGAGTCCGATCTGCTGGTGGGTGCCTCCTCCAATGCTTGCATAGACTCCTTTGCGGTTGAGAAGATAGAGAAGGGCTTCATTAAGGATTCCAGGAAAAGCGATCGCTGTTGTATGAGGAAGTCGTTCTTGATCTTGAAAAAATGCTCTCGACCCGGGAATGGAGGCTGTGAGGGTATTCTCTAGTTTGCTTCTCAGACGTGCAATTTCAGTGCACATGAGGTCGCGTGCATCGAGAGCTTCTCTTGCGGCTTGTCCAAGGGCTACTAATCCTGCAATGCTATAGCTTCCAGCTCGCAGTCCTCCTTGGTCGCTTCCTCCTAAAATAAAAGGGGAACATCTAACATCCCCGCGTATGTAAAGCGCTCCTGTTCCTGAGGGGGCATGAAAACTATCTCCGTTGAAAGTAAGGAAATGGGCAGGCACATCATCCCAGTCTGTGTGGAGCTTACCGATGGCGTGGGAAGCTTCGAGGTGGAGGCGTACTCCTCGTTCTTGGCAAAGAGCTGCAATTGCCTGGATGGGATTGATGACGCCTGTGAGGGCATTGGCCCAGCTGAGAGAAATCAGGGCTGTTCTTGGATTGAGGGCGTCGGCAATCGCTTGAGGCGTGATCTTGCCTTCGTGGTCAGCTGGGACCATTTTGCCAAGGCAACTGAGCTTTTCCAAGCGATTGATTGCCATCATGGCTGGGGCTTCATCGATCGATGAGGTGATAAACTGGTTTTTTCCCGTCGGGATCGTCACATCGAAGTAGGTGGAAAGGATGGCGTGGTTCACTCCTTCTGCTGCTGATGAGGTAAAGAGGATCGTATCGTGTTCTTTTGCTCCAACGAGAGCATAAAGACCTCTCAAGGAATCTTCAATCGCAGGGAATAAACTTTGCCCCATTTGGTGGGGTGCTGCGGGAGAACCCCAACGCTCGGTGAGGAAAGGAACCATTTTTGCTACAGCCTGTGGGGAGGGACATGTGGTGGTGTTATTATCTAGGTAGATCGGTTTTGGCATAAATGGTGTATTAATTTTTATTTTTTGAAAAGGTGCCGTCTGTGTAGGTGTAGGTGATGGGGACGGCAGTGGGAATTTCAAGGTGGAGGACTTCATCTTTGGAGAGACCATCCAGGAACATCATGATAGAACGAAGAGAGTTGCCATGCGCGCACACAAAGACGTTGAGCCCTTTGTCGAGCATTGGGATGATCGTATCAGTAAAGTAAGGAATCGAGCGTTGAGCTGTCATCTCTAGGCTTTCTCCACCAGGAGGGGCAATATTGTAGCTTCTTCTCCACAGTTGAACTTGATCTGCACCGAATTTTTTGATTGTTTCAGCTTTATTGAGCCCCTGGAGCTCTCCATACATTCGTTCATTTAATTCCTGAGCTTCGATCACGGGTATTGTGTTTTCTTTTGTTTTGAGATCGAAGATTTTTCCTTGTGTCTCTTGTTGCTTTTCTCCTGTGTGTAGGATAACAGGCGTCTTACCCGAAGAGTGATCGTTCATTGCTAGCATTGCAGTCATTTGTGCCCGTATTAACGTTGAGGTCATGATGATGTCGATGGGCATCTCGCGGATTAACAGGCCAGCTTTTAAAGCCTCTTCGACCCCTTCTTTTGACAAGGGAATATCGACCCATCCCGTGAATAGGTTCTCTTTATTCCATCTCGATTGCGCATGGCGCATAAGGATCAATTGGCTGCTCATGGAAACCCTGTGTTAACGCGAGTTTTGGATAACCAGCACTGAGGTCAGGCTTGGTATTCTGGTATTCTGGGGGAAGCATGGGGTCTGGCTTGATATTCTGATATTTTGGCGTTCGTTGCCTAGTCTATAACGATGGACACCAAAATACCAGAATACCAAGCCTGACCCCTATGCCCCCAGAATACCAAGCCAGACCCTAATGCTGTTGCTTATCCAAAACTCGCGTTGTGTTATGAAACTCGCAGTATACCATGGTCATGGAAAACACTCAAGGATTAGTAATAGGAAGTCCTTTTGAGAGTTTTGTGTTGACGTGAGAGGACATCGCAGCCATTAATTCGCTTCGACGATGTCCGTTTTCATCGATGGCAAATCGGGCATTATACCTGCCTTTACTTTTAAAACCTTCGAACCAATGGTTGCCGAGGAGTGCGGGGTCGGCAGCATTGATGACGCTGACAGGGGCAACTTTACCTGGAGAAAGGATTTCATAACCATCAGCGAGCTCTTGCCCTTTGATAAATGCATCGGTTTCTGGACACAAGGTGACATGAGATGCAAATGGGCAATGTTCGAATGCTTTAACAAAGGCAGCGTAGTTATCTCCTGGTTCTTGCTTTAGGTGCTCTTCAAAAGACTCACCAGTGGGACCCGCTAAGAAGAGTTCAATCCCTTGATTATCCACAGCTTCTCTCATCACACGGGTAAAGGCATTGACCAATCGTTCTGCGATTTCATTGCGCAATTTACCCATCTTTTTTTCAGGTAAAATGTAGTCTCCTTCCATATTTCTGAGGAAAGCCCCCATTCCGAAATAGTTCCAAATGATTTTTTTTGCTCCAGAAGCTATTTGAGCTTGGAAGGCGCCATATGCAATTTTTTCCATTGTATGGAGATATGTGCTTTTATTCTTCTCTTTAGATATATCTATCCACCTTGGATCTGGAGCTGGAGTGCTATGCATCAGAAAGGCATTGCGACCTTTTTTTTCTTCGAATTTTTCATCGTAATCCATTCTAATAGGTGTTTGAATTGTCATTCCTTGTGGAATGAGGTCTTGCTCCTCCTCTGATTCATCCTGTTCGTGGGCTGCTGCGGCCGCAGCCTCTTGTGGTATTGGTGGAGAATACGCAGGTCCACGATAAAATTTAACATGTTGTAATAAAGGGAAAAACTCATCGCCTTCTTTTATGCACCCGTTTTTTAGATGTGCTTTCATTGCGTTCACGGTCGCTGCACGCGCCCGATCCCTCACTTGATCTGAAACTAATGGGAATCCAGGTCCCTTCACTTCTTTAGATGTTATCGGAGGCGCCGATTTAATACTTTCAAATGGATTAACGACTTGTGCGACTAGCGAAGGATTAGTTTCATCTTTTTCATTATCTAAAGGTGTTATTTCTCTTCCTCTTAGCAAGTCTCCTGATTGTTGTTTTGGGGGAGGAGAAGGCTTTTCATGTGAGGAAAAACTAGGCAACCAACTAGTTAACATTTTGATCATGTAGAGCTCCTGCGTTTTTATATTGAGTTTAATGTAAAAAAAATTAAATTTTATATACAACTAAATGGTATTGATATTTATCATAGAGCCATTATACACTTTTTATTTAATTATTACAACCATTTATTTACGGTTTTTTAATGACGTTTAACAGGCTAAAATAAACGTCCTTTGTTCTTTTGAAATAAAGATTCCCTGTGTTACGATCTGAATGAAGTGTCCAAAGAAAAGGCGATGTGAAGACCATGAAAAATTACAAAACATTTCAATTTATTTTACTCCTTACCCCTTTCGTCTTTAGTTTTGCTTTGGGATTGGATATTTACATTCCAATTGTGCCGCAAATGGCCAAAATTTTTGGTACGACTCCGGCTATGATCCAGCTGACATTGAGCCTGTTTCTATTTATTACAGGCATTGGACAGTTGATCCTTGGTCCTCTTTCTGATCAATATGGGAGGAAAGTTATTCTTTATGTTGCCTCTGTTCTTTATGGACTTGGTTCTTTGGGGTGTGTATTTTCAGAGGATATTGTTTGGTTAATTGTTTCCCGCGTTGTCAGTTCTCTCGGTGCTTGCGGTTTACTAGTCACTTCTTATGCTTTGGTTCGCGATCTTTATTCGGGAGAGACCAGCGCGAGGATGTATAGCTTTCTTGGTGGTGCTACTGGAATCTCTCCTACATTTGCCCCGATTATTGGTGGTTACTTAGCTCTGTATTTTGGTTGGCAGAGTATATTTGTTTTTTTGACGGGTATTGGTATGTTAGCTTTTTTCATTACCGGTCGGTGGATTGAAGAAACCCATCCTAAAGAGCTGCGCGTGAAAATGAACCAAGAAATATTTAGGCGTTATTGGGATATTTTCACCAATAAACAGTTTATCTCTTTTGCCTTGATAGGAGGCTTTGGAGAAGCCGTTTTTTTCTGTTTTTTCTCGATATCCCCTTTCATTATTATAGATCTTCATGGTACTCCCACTCATGAATTTGGGTATTATTTTGCCTTTTTCGGTCTCGTGATTAGTTTGGGAGGTTTTGCTAGCGCCAAATTGGTTCAAAAAATAGGGATCTACCGTACGATTGTTACTGGGATTACGTTTATGTTTATTGGGGGATTGAGCATGATCTCCTGGCATTGCATTAATTGCTTGAGTCTCTCCGGTTTTATTATTCCCATGATCATTGCTTGTTCGGGGGCGATGTTTATCATTGGAGGATGTACTTCGATTGCGTTGGAGCCATTTCCTTTGATTGCGGGGACGGCAGCAGCGGCGCTTGGAGCCGTTGAATTTGGCGTTGCAGCGATTGTAGGCTCTCTTTTGATGCTGTTTCCCGTCGACTCCTCGATGCCATATGGAGTGTTTATCATCATTCTTGCTATTCTTTCTTTGGTTCTATTTCTTCGTTTTAGGAAGACTCAAGCGAAGTAAAAAAAATAATTGGATTTTAACTCATGTATGTCCATCACCAATCTCATGAAGAGATGATTCAGCTAGTTATAGCGTCTAGGCTTGGACAAGTACCAAAGTCAATTCATCGCATTACTATAGGCATTTCTAACGAGGTATATCGAATCATCTTAGAAAATGAAGAGGTGATTGCACGGCTTAGTTCAGAGAATCGCTTTTTAATGGGATCTCATGACCATATTCCGCAGTTCAAAGCATTGGGGATTTTAGTGCCGGATATTTTGGTTGAAGATTATAGTAAAAGTCTGATACCGCTCTCTTATCAGATCCTAAGCAAAATCGAAGGGGAAGATTTAGGACAAGTGATTGAAACTCTCTCTGATAGTCAATTAAAGGATCTAGCCAAGGAGATTGCAAATATCTTCAATAAAGTAAAAGCAATTCCTTCTTCGGAAAAATTTGGAGTTATTTGGGGTGGTGGGGATGATGAAGTTAGTGATACCTGGACAGAAAGAATGCAAATTTGGATTGAGGAGTCAGTACAAAGGGGATTATCAACTAGTGTTATAGACGATGAAGTTGTCGGTATAGCAGAAAATTTATATAAACAATATCAAGCGTATTTTTCTTCTATCAAACCGACGATGTATTATGGAGATATTTGTTCTAAAAATGTGATGATTTATCATGGAATATTCAATGGTTTGGTTGATCTCGATGGTTTAACTCAAGGAGACCCCCTAGAAGCTATTGGAAGAATCTATTTATCCTGGTATGGCACACATCATGGAGATGTTTATTCGACAGCAATTATGGATGGACTTGGGCTTAATCAAGAACAGAGAGAATTAGTCAAAATGTATGCGCTTCTGAATCAGATTTCATGGGCCTGTGAGAATGGGATACAATTCAATCAAAATACCAAAGCAACGGTCAATAAGGAAAAACAACGAAGAGACAAAGCTTTGATAAAAATACTCGCTTCTGAACTCAGTCTTTAGCTTCAACGCAGCACTATGCATGAATAAATGCCAACTTTTGAATGTGTTTCGGTATATATCCCCAATTTTATTGGATTCTACTACCTTTTAATATCAACGCAGAGGCGCAAGAGGCGGGGAGACGCAGGGAGGCAAAAGGAAATTAAGGATTTGTTCAACCTCCAATTTATACGAAAGTTTCAACATATTTTCATTGCTACGCGAAGCGTTTGGAGTGCGAAAGTCCTCTTTCGCTTTGTTATTTAAGGTAAAGCGAAAGAGGGCTTTCGCACTCCAAACGCTTCGCGTAGCAATGAAAATATGTTGAAACGCAACAATTTTATTCTTGCTAAAAAAATATAATTTATATACAATGGGGTTATCTTGGCTAATTTTTGTCCAAGTAAAACCGGAGTAATCACATGAAGACTAAACAGCTTGATTATGAAGCGCAGTCTTGCCTAGCGCCGTCCAATTGTCGTTCTAATCTTTTGTCTCTTTTTGTTTCTTCTATCCATCATTCTTCCCATCATCACGAGCATCCAGCTCAGTAATTGTTCCCTTTTGAATTTTTATCATTTTGATTTTTTGAATTAGTTTTAATCGTTAGGCATTTTGTGTCTTTTGTCTAATTCTATCTAATTCATAATCAGTGATTTGTATTGAAATAATTTATTTGATTTAAACGAAAAATAAGGATTTTCTATGAAACCAAAACCTATAGGAATTGTGGGTGGAGCTGGTCCTTTAGCGGGTGCTTCACTTCTCGAACGGGTGCTCTCTATTTCTGGAAGCACCTATGGCTGCTGCAAAGATGCCGATTTTCCCAAAGTATTGCTGCTGAGCTTTCCGTTTTCGGAAATGTTATCTCCCGAGACGAATGCAACGCAGTTGCGAACGGAATTGAAGGGTTGTCTAAATCAATTGCGCAAAAATGGTGCTGCCGTATTAGCAATTGCTTGCAACACGTTACACGCATTTTTAGAAGAAGATGAGATCGATTTAGTCCACCTTCCAAAAACAGTTGCCATGGAAATACCAGAGGCCGAAGTCCCATTAGTTCTGTGTACGACAACATCAATGCAGTTTGGATTGCACAAGCAATTTTTTCCCTGTGTCTATCCTGACCCTGATACGCAAATGCAGATCGATAAAATTATTGGACAGATTCTAAAAGGAACTGATCAACAGATTATCATCGATGCATTGCTAAAAATTATTAGCGTCCAAACAAACACTACGGTGGTTTTAGGGTGTACCGAACTATCGCTTTTTACAAGGTATCTAGCGCCATGTAACAAATTGATCGTCGATCCATTAGAAATAGCTGCTAATAAAATAGTGGAAAAAAGTTTTTTCAATAGGAGATTGTAATGTCTTATATTAAGGATATTGAAAAAATGCTTCAATGCGATTTTGGAGAGGCATTATCGGAAGTGAAAATAAATATCACCTTTCGATTCTTTGAATATGAAAAACCTAATACAAAAGCAAGACCTTATATCGATAAAAAAAAAGGTGCTCCAAAAGTAGAAGCAAGGGAAATTGTCTCTTATTTTGATTATTTATCAAAAAAACCACCTCCACGATTACAACAGTGTCTACAAATACAACAGCCCTCAAAGGTTTCTCGGGAGCCTTTTATTCCCAGAGACATTATTCACAACTTAAACGGATGGTACTAAAATGAATATTTCAATATTTATTGCATTGTTATTTGTTCTTCAGATCTTTTATTGGGTTGTTGGACGCTATGCATCGAAAAACTTAAATACAAAAGAAGATTACTTCTTGGCGGGGAAAGGCGTTCGGCTTTTCCCTTTAATGATGACCTTTCTTGCTACTCAGGTTGGGGGTGGGATCATTCTTGGAGCTGCAGATGAAGCTTATCTATTTGGATGGCCTGTTCTTCTTTATCCTCTTGGAGCTGCTTTAGGATTGATTCTTCTCGGAGCCGGTGTTGGACGTCGATTGGCTCAATTTCAAGTCTCTACTGTAGCTCAAATTTTTGAAGTTGTCTACCAATCGACGATGCTGAAGAAAATAGCGTCTACCTTGTCGATTATTTCATTATTTATGATTCTTGTAGCGCAGATTATTGCCTCAAATAAGTTTTTGATTAGTTTGGGATTGAGCAATACCCCTCTATTCATTGCTTTCTGGGCTATTGTCATCATCTATACGGCACAGGGAGGATTAAAGGCTGTGATCTCTACAGATATGGTACAAGCCGGATTTTTTTCTATTGTGTTTCTTGTATGCTTTGGTTGTGTCCTTTATTCGGATCCATCAATTGCATTAATTGAAATACCTCGATTAGAAGATTTCACGAATGTCTCCTCAAAGTTATCTGGGTGGCTTTTAATGCCCTTGTTATTTATGGTGATTGAACAGGACATGGGGCAACGCTGCTTTGCAGGGGCCTCTCCACGCATCGTGTCACAAGCAGCCCTGTTGGCTGGCATTGGTACGATGATCATTTGCATTGTTCCAGTCTTTTTTGGTTCTTTGGCCAGTGCTACAGGACTAGAAGTTCCCGCAGGAGGAAGCGTCCTGATGGCTATAATTGCAAAAACGACAAGCCCATGGATGAGTGCTCTAGTGGGATGTGCAGTTTTAGCTGCAATTATTTCTACTGCTACGTCGCTCATCAATGCGATTAGCTCGAATATCTCTAATGATTTTCAGCTATCTTTTTTAAAGCAAGTCAGTGCGATGAGTGTCGTTCGAGGGATAACTTGCATCATTTCAATTGGAGCCATATTTTTTGCATTCTATTTTGATAATATCGTCGACTTATTGATTCAAAGTTATGAACTTTCGGTAAGTTGCCTTTTTGTCCCGGTGGTCATTGCTTTATTTAAAAAGGAAGGGAATTTCTTTGGAGCATTACTGTCTATTGTCTTTGGAGCAATAGGGTTTTGTTTATTTAGGATGGTGGCCATTGAATTTCCGAAAGAGATCGCAAGTATTTTGTTATCTTTGGTTGGGTATGGTTGTGGATGGACCATCGCCTATTATCAAAGTGAACGGCAATTGGCTTAGAAAACGCAATATAGATTTAAACGCAAAGACGCAAAGGCGCAAAGAGGGGCAACCTTCGGCTACTTTTGATCGCTGTCCATAGAAAAAAACGAGAACAGGATCATTTATATCCTGTTCTCGTTTTTTTCTATGGACAGCAATCCCTTTTTCCTATCTTTGCGCCTTTGCGTCTTTGCGTTTAAACCTATTCAGGGGGAGTTAGGCCTTAGTCTTCTTCTCCTTCCTGTTCTTCATCTTCGTCGGTTGGGTCGTTAAGGAAGCCACCTGCTTGCATTTCCCAGAGCTTGGCGTAGTGGCCGTTTAAATCTAATAGCTGTGCATGCGTCCCATCTTCAATGACTTTTCCTTCGCTGAAGACAAGGATGCGGTCCATGTGAAAGAGCGTGGAGAGGCGGTGAGCAATCACGAGTGTCGTCCTGCCCTCCATCAAAAGTGTTAGGCTTTCTTGAATGTAGTTCTCTGTTACGGAATCGAGGGAAGAGGTTGCTTCATCTAGGATTAAAATAGGGGCATTTTTTAGAATCGCCCTTGCAATTGCAATCCGCTGCCGCTGTCCGCCCGACAATTTGACCCCTCGTTCGCCGACGAGAGATTGATACCCTTCTTGCAATTTTTCGACGAATTCGTGGCAATGGGCTTTTTTAGAGCATGCAATAATCTCTTCCTCACTTGCATTGAGGCGTCCATATCCAATATTTTCAGCAAGCGAACGGTGAAAAAGAACAGGGTCCTGTGGAATCATCGCAATTTGGTTTCTGAGAGATTCTTGTGTGACCGTTTTGATATCTTGATCATCGATTAATATTTGGCCTGAATTGACATCAAAAAAACGGAGGATGAGGTTGACAAAAGTGCTTTTACCGCTGCCTGAAAAACCGACTAACCCCACCTTTTCGCCAGGGTTAATGGTGATCGATTTATTCGTGAATACCTTTTGTCCTTTTTTGTATTGAAAATTCACTTTATCAAAGACGATTTTTCCTGCAGAAACCTGCAGAGGCTTAGCATCAGGGCTATCTACGATTTCATGTTTGGGCGATACGATGGAAAGGGCCTGTTTGCAGGTTCCGACTTCATCGGAAAATGGAACAAGCTGGAGGGCGAGAGAATAGAATCCTTCGATCAGGAACATTGTCAAGGTGAGGATTAAGGCAAAATCACCCACGGTGATATTGTTTTCTGAACGCTGATAGATCAGAAGCGACATCATGATGATATCTAGGGAAATAATTGAAGCTTCATAAAAGCACTTAACTTTAAGAAGGTACCATAGTTGGTCTCGGTCTTTTGAAGCTGCCACCTCTAAATATCTGCGTAGATATCTGCTTTCGTATCCCTCTCGAGCGAATAATTTGACATTTAAGATATTTCCAATGCTATCGACTACTTTCCCAACAACGGTACTACGAGATTCTGAATAGGCTTCAGAGTATTTTTGGGCTTTTTTAAATGTGATGGTGCAGGCTAACAAGAAAATTGTACTCCAACTGACTAACACCAAGGCAAAATAAGGATGCACCAGGAACATGGTGATGCTGCCGATAACAAGCGCGAGGAGGCGTGAAAGAAAATAATCAAATAAATGGCTAATAACGCTGATGGCACCTTTTGCCATGTCGTTGATTTTGTTGCCGAGACTACCGGCAAAATTGTGTTGAAAATAACTGTAGGAGTGTTTTTCTACATAAGAAAACATCTCTTCAATGATTTCTATTTTCATTTTAGGGAAAGCTTTAAGATAGAGCCAATCATAAAAACGAAAAACAGTTCCTATAATACATCCTAAGCTCACATACAAGACGGCAGGAAAGATCACTAGAGAAAATAACGATCCTGTATTGTCCCAGCTTGAAACCCGGTCAATGACGAGTTTCATTGCATAAGGCACAAGAGAAGTATTCGTAGCCCAAGCGATAGCAACAAAGATGAAGCCCAAGCAGTAGAGGGGATATCTTTTAGCGAAGTACCATAAAAATTTAGGTAGAGTGGTAGGGATAGGTGACATATTTTCCTTTTTGTGCCCGTGCCTGTGTGCGCATCCTATTACCCATAAGTCCATTTTTCTGTTTTAGCATATACCAAAAGCAAATAACAACTATGTACCTATGCATGAGTAAGGTTTTAACGCAAAGGCGCAAAGCCTTCGGCTCTGAACAGTTAGTGAAATTGTTAAATGATTGCTTCGCAAGCTCAGCAATCAATTTATTCTTCTAAATGGGGCCCCTGGGGCCCCATTTAGAATGGTTTCTTTTTAAGATCCGAGCTTGCGAGGAACTTAAAAAGTGTAACATCAAATAATTCCCTCTTACTCTAAAGGAACCGAAGGCTTTGTGTCTTTGCGCCTTTGCGTTAAAATCTTACCTATGCATAGCAGTATGGTTTTTTTATACTTATGCACAGCTGTAAAATAGCTGTACGCCTAATTTAAAAACTTATGGGTAATAGGATGCGTGTGCGTGCCGGTTCCTAATCCGATTCGTGCCTGTGCCCATGCCCGATTACTTCATTTTCAACATAATGTGAATTTTTTAAAAGAAATTTCTTAGAAATTACAGAGGTTCGGGCGCGGGCACGCACACGCATCCTATTACCCATAAGTCTTTAAATTAAGTGCATAGTTACATAGTAGCCACTTACTTTTAATTTATGCTAAAACAGGAAAAATGGATTTATGGGTAATAGGATGCGCACATGGGGACGGGCACGAAATGGATTAGGGGCGGGCATGGTTACGATATCTCTATATCAAGGCATTTTAAGAGATTGATTGCCTCGGGAAATGAAAATTTTGCTTTTTTGAGATTGTTTGCTTGAAGATCGATGATGTAATTTTTTGCATTTCTAAAATCAGATTTTGTTAAATCACATCGATGGAAGATGGTTCCAGCTAAATCGGTGTCCGTGAAATCAGTCTCAACGAGTTCTGTATTTGCAAAGTAAACTTCCTTGATCCTGGAGCCTTTAAAGGAGATTTTTTTTAGTTTTAAATCGGTAAAATTACAGGTTTGCAGAATGCTTTTAATGAATTTAATGTGAATGAATTTTTCACATTTATAAAAATCAACACCGACGATTTTGCATTCTTCAAAAGTGGTATCCTGCAGTTTAGATCCTGTTAGATTGATAAGACTAAGATTGCAATTTTTGAACTGACAATCACACAACTCAGCGCCTTGCCAATCGCTTTCGGTAAAATTGCACTGTTCAAATACAACATGATTGAAAATGCTTTTCTTTAGGTTTATCTCTTTGGCGTTAAGCGATTTAAAAGTTTCATCTTCATAGGAAGTATTCGGTGCTAATGTCATGATGACCTTTCTTTATGCGATGTGCAAGTGATTCTATCACCGTATTCGCGGCGATAGAAACACTTACACATCGCGTCAATTAAATATCATTCATTTTTTGCCAATAAGAGCCCATTCCATCAATATCAAGAATTGGTTCGCTAATGTTATGTAAAGCTCTATAATCGTGAACCGCTCGAGCACAAGCCTCGATACACCAGTAATCATCTATGATAATATAACCACCAACAGATAATTTAGGATATAGATTGACAAGTGCATCCATCGTCGATTCATACATATCTCCGTCAAGTCTAAGTAGAGCAAGCTGTTGAATGGGGGCTGATGGCAGGGTATCCTTAAAAAGACCTCTGAGAAAAATGACTTGATTGTCCAAAAGACCATATTTTTGAAAGTTGGCTTGTACTTGTTCCAAAGGGACTGCGAGTATCGAAAATGAAGATAGGTCTATATCTTTTGGGTATTTTCTTCTATTGGGAGGAGGGAGTCCAGCAAAAGAATCAGCCACCCACACATGCCGCGTTTCATCATTATATGCTTTTAGAATAGCCCTCATAAGGATTGTAGTCCCCCCTCTCCAAACTCCTGTTTCAATAAGATCTCCAGGAATATTATTTTCAAGGATATCCTTTAAACAAGCATGAACGTTATTTAATCTTTTTACTCCAATCATTGTATGAGCAATGTTAGGCCAATCTAAACCACCCTCGCGTAAAGTTGCACTATAAGAACCTTGAACACCTATACGGCTGTCTATAGCTGCGTCTTCGTAAATTGTATTTGCTACAGTTTTCTTTATTAGATCAATGTAGAGCTCTTTAGGGTCGTTAGATAATGTCGACGCAGTATTCGTGTACACGATGTCTGTAAATCCGCAAGTGCTGAAGCACATGGATGCACACGAGAGGATGATGAGATATAATTTCATCATTTTTTACTCCTATTCATTTATTGGTTAAAGGCACAGCGGGAATGGCTCCAGCATAGCTCTTATTGCAAAGAAAGAGACTTGGCAGTAGAATATCCCAGTAGACAATTAATAACAATAGAGTCCAGCAACGGCTTTTAAGGGATAGAATTTAAGAGGTACAAATGACGATCATATCATATGAGGATTTTGAGCGCGTCGATTTGCGTTCTGGAACGATTGTAAAGGCAGAGCTGTTTCCAAAGGCCAGAAAGCCAGCTTTTAAGATATGGGCTGACTTTGGTAGTGAAATAGGTGTTTTACAGACCTCTGCACAAGTGACAGTGCATTATACTCCCGAATCATTGGTCGGTTTGTCGATTGTTGGCTGTGTTAACTTAGGTGAAAAGAATATTGCAGGATTTCTCTCCCAATTTTTATTGGTGGGATTCTCAGATGATAATGGCGCAATCTGCCTCGTTACAGTTAATCCAAAAGTCCCAAATGGAAAAAAGTTGCATTAGATTTTCTGTATGATCATCTCTTTTAGGGCTTTGATCCAGGCTGGGTGACTATTTAACCCAGGGACTAAGTCAAGAGTTTCTCCTCCATGATGTTTGAAGTTCTCTGTGTATTCGATTCCGATTTCGTAGATAGTTTCGAGGCAGTCGCACACGAAAGAAGGGCAAAACACAAGAAGTCGCTTGGTACCATCAGTAGCTAACTGATTGATCGTATCGACTGTGTAGGGCTCTATCCAAGGATCTTTTCCGAGGCGCGATTGAAACGAAATGGAATACTTTAAAGGGGCAATATTGAGTTTTTTGGCGATGGCGTGAGCCGTGGCGTGGCATTGTGCTGAGTAACAATTTTTGTTGGTTTCTGTAAGTTTTTCGCAGCAATCTTTTGTTTTTAAGCAGCATTTACCTGAGCGATCGGCTTTCTTTAAATGCCTTTGAGGCAATCCATGAAAGCTAAAGAGAATATGATCGTAGTTATCCATAGAGTAATTAGAAGCCGTTGCACAGAAAGCGTCGATTAGACTAGGTGCAGCTGCATAGTTGTTGATAAATAAAATCTCAGGGATCACCTCCCATTGTGCAATGACTTCCATCACTTTTTGGTGCACAGATCCCGTTGTCGATGAGGCGTATTGGGGGAAAAGAGGGAAAATAATCAGGCGATCCACATTGAAATTCATGAGACGCTGGAGTCCATCTGCAATGGAAGGTGAGCGATAACGCATTGCTAAAACGACCTTAAAATCATCTCCGAGTGCCTGCTGAAGTGCCACCGCTACTTCTTCCCCATAGATTTTTAATGGAGATCCTTTTTCTATCCAAATCGTTTTATAGGCTTTTGCAGACTCCTTGTAGCGCCTAGGGATGATCACACCTCTGACCAATAATTGACGCTGAAGCCAAGGGAAATCGATCACCCTTCCATCGGTAAGAAAATCGATGAGATACCGATACACATCTTTTGGCGTAGGGGAATCAGGAGTTCCTAGGTTGATGAGAAGGACACCTGTTTTTGTCTTCATTTTTTTAGTCGCTCCTTAATACCAGAAATTCTTGAGGATTTTTTGTTTATCATGTGATTTAGGATTGCTGGTGCGCTCCATATTTCCAATGAACGTTTTGCACGTGTCACTCCAGTGTAGAGCGCTTCCCGCCCAAACGCTTCTGCCCCTTCGGGAAGCAGCATTAGCACGTGATTAAATTCACTCCCTTGGCTTTTGTGAACCGAGATGCAATAGGCATATTCAAATTCTGGTAGCATTGAAATCGGTATTTTCCTCGTCTTTGCGTTTTCTGTTCCGGAAAAAATGGCAAAGTTGGATCGAGAGTTTGCATTGAATTTGATGAGTAGTCCCATCTCTCCATTAAAGAGTTCGAGCTGATGGTGGTTGCGCGTGATCATGATGGGCACTGCATAGCAAGGTGCATGATGTCCTTTCAGCGCCGCAGCGGCAAGAAAAAGATCGTTGAGTTGATCAGTTCCCAATGGACCTTGCTTCAGTGGACTAAGAATGCGAAACTCTTTAAAAGCTTCTAAGATTTTTGATGGGTTTTCGGGGATGCTATCAACATGAGGAAAATGGGATTGACTGCGGAGAACAAGTTCTCGTTGCATCTCTTTTATTGGTAGTGTCCCATCGAGAGGTTTATATTTTATTTGGGTGTTTAAAAGAGCGGTGACAGACGTGGCATCGCCTTGTTTAATTGCTTCTGCAATATCGAGGATGCTCTGCATTTCAGCTCTCAAGCACTTTTTTAATTCGATGAGATGTCCCTTATCCCGAAGACAATCGACAAGATCTGAAAATAATGACCCCATCTCAACAGGGGGAAGTTGATGGCTATCCCCTAAAAGGATCAGCCGGGCTCCAGGTTTTATTGAGGCGACGAGAAGCCCCATCAACCGGACATCAATCATAGAACTTTCGTCAACGATAACGATGTCAGCATCAAGAAGAGGGGGCATTTCTTGTTGCCATATCTCTTTTTTATGTGTTTTAAGTAGTCTATGAAGCGTCTGTGCCGTGAGGTTAACTTCTTCACTGATGGCTCGCCTAATGCTTTGTTCTAAGTTTGTCGCTGCCTTGCCCGTGGGGGCTGCAAGCACAATGCGACATGAGGCGCGAGCCTCGTCAGATAATCCTTCTAAAAAGGTGCGTAGAAAAATACCGGCGGTGTGTGTCTTTCCCGTGCCTGGCCCTCCGGTAATAATGGTGAATGGAGATTGACACCCTTCGATTACAGCTAGTCCCTGTTCCGGAAGAAGGATCTTGTCTCGTATGAGATGATCGACAGTTGTTTTTATCTGATTCATATCGACGCTAAGAGAGAGTTTTTGTCGCTCTAAAAGGGGTCTCAAATGAGAGATGAAAAATGTTTCAGTTAGCCAATTGCGTTGGAAGTAGTAGTGCTCTCCATTTCGATAAATGGGTGTTATGGGGATGGAATTAAACGTCTCAGAGACGTCAGCAATCAGACCTGGAACTGAGGAGTGGTGATGGACGGAACAAATGAGTCTTTGAAGTTCTTCTAGATGGGCAGAAAAATCCTTTTCGTCGCTGTTATACTGCCACACCTCTTGAAGTGGTGGAATGATTGATTCCCGATTGATTTTAACGCATAAATTGCCTTGTCTAGCGGCTGTAGAGAGAAGGCACAGGAGTGCAGCAAATGCGTTCTCATCGGGATGAGAGACAGGGAAAAGCTGTTTTAAGATCCGTTGTGCCAACGCAAGATCGACGTAACCGATAGCCCCTACAGAAACCATTTCTTCTAGTAGAGGCCAAGCAGGAGATGAAGGCCCTTGAAAAGAGAATCTTTTCCAAGGGGACGTACGGTATTTTTTGATAAATAGTTGCTGTGCTATCCCCTGCATAACGAGTTAGTTATGATTTTTCAGGATCTTCTTTCTCTGCTTTTTTGCGATCCTCTTCTGTTCCTGGAGAGACATCGCTGATAGCAAGCTTTAGCATTTCTATTTTGCTTCCATCGTACATTTTGAGGATGACTGTTTGTTCCTGGACACGCAGGACAGTACCGATGATTCCCATCGCAGTAACGCGATCTCCTTTTTTCAACGAATTACGTTGTGCTTCAGCCTCTTTGCGTCGTTTTTGCTCTGGGCGCCATAGGATAAAGTAAAAAAATAGAAGCGCGATGCCGATCATGATGACAGTTTGCATTAACCCCTGTTCGTTAGAGGGCATGGCATCTCCTTCACTAGCAGCAAATAGTGAAGAGGAGAGAACATGAAATGCGAAGAGCGTAGATATAAATTTTTTCATAATAGATTTCCCTTTTAGGTCTATAACTTTTACACAAGAGTGCCGTAAATGACCTGCAAAATCAAGGAAATTCGTATGGAAGTAATTAATGTTAACCAGTTGTATTCCAGATACCGTTATCATGATCATAATTGAATCTTGTGTTGTCTTTATAGGGTGGGCGCGCCGCTTCTTGTTCTGAACTGCATAGGCTGTATAAGCCTCGCTCTATAGATATACAGATTACCGTGAATATTGTTGTGGCAAGACCAACGACTAATAATGGGTTATTGACAAAAAACTCCATTGTGCAGTCGCTATTATTATTGTTAGGGTCCAGGCCAAATACGCCAAATGTTTTTGGATAGTATGCATAATAATGACAGGAAGTCCCTGATTTGTAGCTACTTAATTGAGTAAAGTGGTCTTGGAAACTTCCGGTGATAAATATAGTGATTGCTGCACATGTTGTTGTAAGTAAAGCATTTGTGATTGTTGTACAGAACGACTTTCTAAACTCCTTACATGGAGTGGTCGGCGCTTCGCTTAGATCTCCAGGACGGAGTCTGATGGTCATATGTTTTGTGCCAGTTATCCATTTGCCTGCATTGACAAAACAGCCACCGATTCCTTGCGCTGTCTTGACTCCAAATTTACATGCCCCATAGGCTGTAAGAGAACTTGCCATTAATAATCCGAAAACAGGGATTAAAAACCGACTAGATGTGAAGTAATTGATAGAGTCTTGTGCTTGATAGGCTTTGCTAAGTTTTCCTTCACCGTTTGAATCCCATGTCACTCTGTAAGTGCCCAATGGCTCTCGATAAGTGTAAGACAGTAAAGTTGTCACTAATTCTTTTGAAGCTGTGTTGTATATATTTAAAGCTGTGTTATATATATTTGAAACGATGTTGTATGTATCAGAAACCGCTGTAGCGTTTGTAGGACAAAAATCGATCGTTGTTGTATTTGTATAAGAAGAGTTTAGACCTACATACTTTGAAAAGGATGCAATATTCATAACATTTTTCCTTTAATTTTAAACTGTTGGTGAAAAAGATTCAGCTATTGTTGGCGCAAAGGTGTCAGCTCTTAATCTGCTAGCGAAAAAAAATGTAGCGGCAGTAGCTAAACTTACGTAGGGTGACGTCAAAATAGGTAAAACAGCGTTTGGAATAAATGATTCAGGGGCATTTATTAAGAGAGCACCTGAAGCAAAAATTGTCGCTACGGCAGCGGTTCCCCAAGCAAGGGCCGTGCATGCTTCCTTGCGAGCAATTCTATAGTATTTTTTCGAATTAAAAGGAATGCTTTTTTCTATTATCCTTTGCAGTGCAGGTCCTAGTGTTGTTGGTTCGTAAACTTTTGATTTATTATCGTTCGCATAAGCACGATTTAAGCGGGCCATATTGAGGCTTTTCATTGCTCGAAAAGCGCAATAGACATTCGCACATGAAAGAAGAGGTAAAGCAACGATACTTGCAGCGCTAGCTACAAAAGATGGTGGTATTTCTGGAACTAGTGTAGGAATAACTGATGTTTTTGCTAATTCTACGCAGCCGTTAATACCCCAAAAAACAGCTTGAATTGATCTTATGCTTTTACCTTTAAAAGTCATCGCTGCGTTATATCCGCAAATAAGGGCTGCTGCTCCGAAAAGATACTCTGACTGAACGAAATTAGACGCCGCTGCGAAAATCAATCCATTTTTTAAAATATTTATCCCCATTTCTTTGACGATTGCTCTTTTAGCAAGGCTCTTTCTTCCTGCCAGAGCATTAGACGCGTTTTGAGTTAATAGGTCTCTCTCTTCTTGCGTGGTTGCGTCGTCATACCCACCGTACAACGCTTGAAGACTAGTCTCAACCTCTCGTGTGGCACAAGGATACCGTGCTTTCATTGCGTTTTCTGTTGTGGTAAAACGTCCTAGTATTCCCCTGACACCATTATCACCCCCTCTATCTTCCTGCTCTTTTGTTTTGGCAGCAGTAACTGCTGCTTTTTGCGTTACAAATCTAGCCTGAAGTGCTGTTGCATT
Source organism: Chlamydiota bacterium (assembly GCA_013287465.1). Taxonomy (GTDB): domain Bacteria; phylum Chlamydiota; class Chlamydiia; order Chlamydiales; family Parachlamydiaceae; genus JABDDS01. Next base: position 20,983 of record JABDDS010000015.1, read on the forward strand.
AACTTGCATTTGAGCGATGTCTTGATTGAGCTCATTGAATTGATCTACCATGCCCTCTAGATGCCGTATTTCGTTCTGAAGTTCGTCACGTTTTTTCGAGAGGAGATCTGGTCCTTCCTCGGTTGGGTATTCTGCTAGTTCAATTTTGAGTTTCTTGATTTTTTGAGTTGTTGAAGCTATTTTTAAATTTTTTTTGGTAAAAATCTGACATATTTCACGTTCGATCTCTTCTTTCCTAGCAGCTTGAGCTTCAGATGGATTTTGGTTGTTATTAAGGGATTCGCATTCTTGTGTAAGCTGAGATATTTTTGCGTCTGTTGAGAAAATGAAAGCATTAAGTTCTTCTTCAATCTTTGGTATGGCCAACTGGAGGGACACTTTTTGAGTATTAGAGTCGATGATTTTTCCTTGGAGCGACCAGAGTTCTTTGCGAGCCTCTGGTAGTCTCAGCTGTGTGGGCCCTATATTTGGACTTAGTCCATTAAGTGCTTCATGAGCAGTAGCTTGCCTTTCTGCGAGGCTTGTGGTATCTCCGATAATAGCCTGGAGATCAGCTGATTTCGTTCTAAGATCTTCGCGAGAATTTTCAGCTACTTGTTTAGCGGTCACGTAGGGTTGGATAGAATGGGCGTTAAGTTCTCTGAGGCCATATAGCTGACTTGCGCAGGAACCAAGGCTTTTTAAGGTGTTAAATCCGCATGCAGCCCCCGTTGCATAAGTTAAAACTGCGGGCGCGTATGTTGTGATGGGAGTTATTGCATAATTTAAGGTTGTTCGTAATCCCGAAAAAATTGATGCTGCCATGAAATCCTCTTTTTTAAAAGATATTATTTTAATAAAAATACATTATATAATATTTTTATAATTAAAGTCAATTTAATTTGTAACTATTCGAAACCGCAAGCCAGAACTTCTGCCTGTATTCGTGCCCCCCCCCCCTTCCTATTACTCATAAGTCTTTAGATTTGGACGTATAACTATTTTGCTGCTGTGCATAAGTGTAAAAAACCATGCTGCTATGCATAAGCACAGAAACGCAAAGACCCAAAGGCGCAAAGCCTTCGGCTCCCTCAGAACAAAGGAGAAGAGTAAATGGAGTTGTTAAGTGATTGCTTCACAAGCTCAGCGATCAACTTACCTTCTAAATGGGGCTGCTGGAGCCCCATTTAGAATGATTTCTTTTTAAGATCCGAGCTTGCGAGAAACTTAAAAGGTTTAATCTGAAATAATGCCTCTTTGTTCTGAGGGAGCCGAAGGCTTTGCGCTTTTGGGTCTTTGCGTCTTTGCGTTTCTGTGCTTATGCTTAGCAGTATAGTTTTTTATATCATTAGTTACGAAAATTCTAGGGTTTTTTACATCCCTTCTGCTAATATTCATTTTCACTATTTAAGCGAAAGGTAGCCCGATATGTTAGTTAGTTTACTCTATGTACTTCCTGCGGTTTTAGGACTGAGCGTCTTGATCTTCTTTCATGAGCTTGGTCATTACTTGATGGCGCGTCGCGTTGGAATGCGCGTAGAGATATTTTCCATTGGCTTTGGCAGGCCGATCTACTCATGGGAAAGAGATGGGGTGAAATGGCAGATCGGCTGGCTGCTTTTTGGTGGTTTTGTCAAAATTGCAGGGCAAGATCAGGATGATAAGCGAGATCCTTACACGATCCCCGATGGTTTTTTTGGCAAGGGGCCAATCGACCGTATCAAGGTGGCGATTGCTGGTCCACTTGTTAATCTTGTCCTTGCATTTGTCATATTTCTTTTGATCTGGGCATTCGGTGGTAGGGAGAAAAATTTCTCTGAGTTCACTCATAAGCTCGGGTGGATTGATCCTCAATCTGCCCTTTATGTCGATGGGGTGCGTCCTGGTGATGAGATCGTCTCTTACAATCATGTTCCCTATAAAGGATTAAAGGATCACGTTTATGTCCCAATGACCGCCTCTGGGGAGATCGATATGGTTGGATTGAAGATCGATTATGCTAAAGGGCATAACGAGTCTTTTGATGTTAAAATTCAAGCTTATCCCCACCCTTTATCCTTGGATAAAGATAGATTGACGACTGGGGTGATGAGTCCGGCTAGTTATATTCTTTATGATGCTTTTCCGACGGGACAGGAGAACCCACTTCCCGAGGGGTCTCCGATGCAGGGGAGTGGAATTCAATATGGGGATCGCGTTGTATGGGTTGATGGCAACTTGATATTTTCTGTCCAGCAGATGAGCTATCTCATCAATGATCAGCGAGCGCTTCTAACAGTGATTCGCGATGGGGAAGTGCGTCAATTTCGAGTTCCTAGAGTGCCGATGCAAGAATTTAAATTAGATCCAGAGATGAAGGAAGAGGTCAGCGATTGGCAGTATGCCGTGGGTTTAAATGGGGTGAAATTCCAAAAGCTCTACATGATCCCTTATAGTTTGACGAATGATGGTGTCGTCGAGGGAAGACTAAAACTTATCGATAAAGATCATGAACAGCAGGTTTTTCCGGATCATTTATACGCCTTAAATGAGATGCCTTTGTTGCCAAAGGACAGGATTATAGCCGTTGATGGCAGCCCTGTGAGTACCTCATCAGCCCTTTTTAAATTGATCCAAGAACGCCGTCTTAATATCATCGTGGAGAGAAGTAAGGAGTTGGCCCAGCCAATCTCATGGCGCGATATCGATGCTGATTATAATTTGAATACGAATCTGGGAGAGATTAATGCGATTGCCCGAACGATTGGCACCGGAAATATCCTGAAGAAAGAGGGAAAATATGTTCTTCTCGATCAGGTGATTCCAAAAAGCCGTCTAGACTTTGAAGTTTCTTCAGAAAAACGGGCCCTACTCGCTGCTGAACTGTTAGAACAAAAAAAAGAAATTGAAACTATCGAAGACTCAGAGAAGCGGGCCCATTCGCTTGCTTTGTTGAAAAATCAAGAAAATCAGCTTGTCCTTGGCCTTCCAGTCCAAGACCGACGAGTGAATTATAATCCTTCTCCATTTACGCAGTTTACAGATATGTTCTCTGAAATTTTCGATACGCTCGTCGCTTTGGTATCCGGTTCACTCAATCCTAAATGGATTAGTGGTCCCATCGGCATTGTGCAGGTGGTTCATGATAATTGGATGATCGGAATGAAAGAGGCCCTCTTTTGGCTTGGGGCTATTAGCTTAAATCTTGGAATGTTGAATCTTCTTCCTATCCCTGTGTTGGATGGAGGGACGATCCTTCTATCCCTTGTAGAATTGGTAACGGGCAAGAAAATCCCCCCTAAAATCCTTGAAAGGCTTATATTCCCTTTTGCTATTCTCCTTATAGGCTTTTTTATTTTTCTAACCTATCAGGATTTAGGTCGTCTCTTTAATTTTTTTAAATAACGGAGTAAAATGAGCAAACTATTTCAGTCGATTGTTTTTATTGTCATCTGTGTTCAGACGTTTGTTTTTGGCGAAGACCCAAATGCGAATGTAGCCCCGTTTGTCGTGTTCACACCACCTAAAACAGGGACGCGTCTTTGTGGAAAGACGATGTCTTTAATTACGGGAAAAAATCCCGCTTACTACACGTTTGGAATTGGAAAGACAGATGTCGAATCGGCATTGATCGTAAGGGAAGAAACCAAAAACGGCAGATTTGTTGTTTCTCATCAGTTTACCCCTGGAATATTCAACCTTCTCATTGGGCTTGGTTATAAGGTGATCTTTGTTGTTCGCGATCCTAGGGACCATTTAATTTCAGTATTAAATTGGCTTCATGAAGGGGAGTGGGAGTATATTCCTGTCAATCAAATTGAAGATCCTGTTGATCAGTTAACTGATTTGATTACTGGAAAAATTAAGAGATTTCCCTACGTGGAATTGGGATTCTTAGCTTATGAATGGAACATCAAAGACCTCCCTCCTCAAAGTCTTTATGTCACACATTTTGAACATCTTGTAGGATCGAAAGGAAATGGTTCTGATGAGGTTCAGCTTCAAGAGGTCTACAACTTAGCCAATTTTATTGATAAGTCTTTGACTGATAGTGAGGCTAAAAACATTGCAAGCAATATTTTTGGTGGAACAACGACATTTCGTAAAGGGCTTGTGGGCGTGTGGAAAACAGAGTTTACCCTTGAGCAGAAAAGACTCTTTAGAGATCGTTATAATGACCTCCTGATTCGCTTAAATTATGAGGTCGATGACAGCTGGTGCCCTTGACTTATCTTGTAGGGGCATTCCCGTTGTGCCTTCTTTGTTTTAAAATGAGATACAGAGCGAGATAGTTCTTTTGGTATCTCTATCTGGAAATAACAAGAGATGGCCATTCATTTCTCTGTGTTCTCTGTGTTTCTATCTTTTGAAACACAGAGGCACAGAGAACACAGAGAAGATAGGACAAAGGATAAAATGAAAAAAGAAAGATCCGTTCGTTTTTCGATGTTTTTATTTTGTCTTTTATTGTCTTTTCTTCATGCAGAAGTGATTAAGAAAGACTTCATCACATCCTTGACTCGCGACGGGATGGATGATTCTTTTTATCAGAAAAGGGTTAAGCAACGCTCAGCTCGCGAATCGTTTGTCATTTTCCAAAAACTATATGAAAACAATTTTATTGGTTGTAAAGTACCCCTGAAGGCCGTAGAAGAAACAGAGGAATTTCGTATCCCTCAGATCATTCATCAAATTTGGCTTGGATCGTCCGTTCCAGAGCGGTTTCATCAATGGATGCAGTCATGGGCAGCGTGGAATGGATGGGAATATAAATTGTGGACCGATAAAGACATTGAAACGTTTCCTCTCTATAATAGAAAACTCTACGACCAATCGCAAAATTATGGAGAAAAAGCAGATATCCTACGTTATGAAATCCTTTTTCAAGAAGGAGGCTTATACGTCGATGTCGATTTTGAATGTTTACAACCTGAATATTTTGAATATCTTCATAGGACTCTTGATTGTTATGGAGGGATTGAACCCCTTCTTCATATCTATGGTAGTCAACCAAACGCAAAGAGTCCAATCATAGGCAACGCGTTGCTTGCAGCGAAACCTGGACACCCTCTCTTTAAAAAGCTTGTCGAAGGGCTAGAGCAAAATGTGCAACAGACTTCTGGTCTTTGTCCTATCCTATCGACAGGCCCTGCTTATTTATCGAAGTGCGTGATGCAGTATCTTCCTTCTAATATGAGTGAGAAGATTGTTTTTTTTCCCGCCACTTATTTTTTTCCATCTTCTTACCATTGTAAACACTCATCAAAAGAAATCATTGTTTTTCCAGAATCCGCTGCAATTCATTATTGGGTAGGAAGCTGGATTATAGAATGAGCCTACGATATATCTTACGCTACGCGAAGCGTTTGGAGTGCGAAAGTCCTCTTTCGCTTTGTTATTTAAGGTAAAGCGAAAGAGGACTTTCGCACTCCAAACGCTTCGCGTAGTAACAGAAAAATGTTGTAACGTGGTCTATTTTCAGTCGTGGAAACATTTTTATCATTACCGAGACCAATTACTTCTAGTATTTGCCCCTTCTGATCCTTTCTCATTGAGTTTGGAAAATACATGTTGACACGTAATTTGTAAAATGCTCAAATGTGTTCTCGTTTTGGTATGTTACAGGGAAGGATCGAGATGTTAAATTTTCAGGGTAAAGTGATTAACAGGTTTGTTTTGTGCTTTTTACTGTGTTCGTTTTGCTGTTGCGCGAGTGTCTCTGCAGCGAATATTGGTGTCTGTATAATGGCAACAGGAAAGTATATTGAATTTATTAAGCCGTTAATTGAGTCTTCTAGAAAGCATTTTTGTAAGAACCATCAAGTGACGTATTTTGTTTTTACCAATGGACAATTGGAACCTGCTGACGATATTGTTACTATTTACCAAGATCGTCTTGGATGGCCTTATGACACGATGATGCGTTTCCAAATATATCTCGCAAATGAATCTTTGCTTTCAACTCAGGATTATATCTTTTCTTGCGATGCAGACACCCTTTTTGTTGGAGATGTTGGAGATGAATTTTTGGGACAGAGAGTTGCTGTGCAACACTCAGGCTTTGTTAATGCTTCAGGACAGTATAATGGAAAAGGGACATTTGATAGAAATCCCAATTCCAAAGCATATGTAAAACCCAATGAAGGTAGATATTATATTTCTGGGGCCCTTTACGGAGGGACTAAGGAAGAGTTTTTGAAAATAGCGACCACATGTTCGCATAATATTAACGAAGACCTCAGTCAAGGCATTATTGCATTGTGGCACGATGAAAGTCATTTAAATCGCTATTTTATTGATAACCCACTGACGGTGCTGCTATCTCCACTATATTGGTGTCCTGAAACTTGGGATATGCCGGGAAGAAAGATTTTAGCTTTAGATAAAAACCATAGCGAATTCCGTAAATCATAGAAATAAATTGAGTAAATTTTTCTGTCGCCGTATTCACGGCTCTTATATCGGTCTGATTTCTCCATGGGCTCACGCCCATGGCTACATGCTGTTGCCGCTTCGCGGCTCGTTACAAATATTTAGGTTTATGATTAGCCGCGAAGCGGCAACAGCATGTAGCCATGGGCGTGAGCCCATGGAAAAGATAAAATTAATACGTGAGCCGCGAATGCGGCGACAGAAAAATTCGCATATATTTGATCTAAAACATAATATTTGTTTGTTTTTTGTATTCTTTTTTACGATTTTTCAATGCCCATTTGTCGATGCTGCGCAAGTTAATGATAGTGACAGGTCTTTTGTGACGTGTCAACTAGAAGGACAACTAGGTAATCAGTTATTTGAGATTGCGACAACTTTAGCGTATGCGTGGGACTATGATGTAGAACCTTATTTCTCTAGCCTTAATGAGCCTCGATATACAAAACCTTATAATAAGGAACATCTTTTTTTTCGATTGAATACTGAACAGCCCCCAAGGTTAATTCAAAATACGTATACTGAATCAAAGTGGTATAGTGCAGACAGAATTCCTTTTAAAAGGGATCTGTTGTTAAAAGGGTATTTGCAGTCATGGAAGTATTTTGATCATTATCGAGATCGATTACTTCAGGTATTTGCTCCATTGGAATCAGATCGAGTCTATTTACAAAATAAATATGGAGATCTCATTGCTAACGAAAATACTGTTGCTGTGCATGTAAGAACACAGAGTTTTTTAGTTCATCAAAAAGGGGTCCATCCTTTTATGGGGTTTGAGTATTATCGTAGAGCCTTTGAATTGTTTCCTAAGGAGACTTTATTTGTTATTTTTTCGGATCGGACAGAATGGTGTCAAATTCATTTTTCTGAATGGGAAAAAAACTTTATTTTTATTGATGGGAACGATCACATACAAGATCTTTTTTTGATGTCTTTAATGAAGCATCAAGTTATCGCCAACTCCACGCTCTCTTGGTGGGCTGCCTATATTAATGAGAATCCAAATAAAATTGTAGTGGCTCCACGGCATTGGATGCGAGCTGATTACCCCGATTGTATACCTGATCACGCTCTATTTAATGATTTATATCTTCCTGGGTGGCAAATAGTAGAAAATGACATCACAGCTCCCTATCCAGAAGATTTAATGCTTTATGGACCGTCTAAATCAATTGACAATTACAACCATCCTATCCCTTCTCGTTGAGTATCGCTTGCATCCCTCCACGTACTGAAACAGCATTTTCGAAGCCGGCTCGGGCTAGGATGGAAGTGACGATCGACGAACGGGAGCCGCTTCGACAGACAATTGCAAGCGGCTCTGTCTTGGCGAATGATTGCACAATGTCATATGCTCTTGTTAGCTCAATAAGATGTGCGCCTTCAAGATGCCCTGAATTCCATTCACTTGGAGTCCGTACATCGATAATTGTATATTTTCCATGAGTATCTAAGAGCTCCTTGGCTGTAATTATAGGTAAGGGAACTAAATCTTCTTCTTTTTGTTGCGACAGCCATTCATTACCATTGATAATTTTCTGAACCGAGTCAAGACCGATTAGCCGCAATGCCTGAGTGGCTTGTTCGGCCTCTTTGGAGTTGTTAGCAACTAATATTAAGCTTTGATTTTCTGGAATAGCAATCCCTGCCCAGTTAACAAATGTAGGACCAAAGGGTACGTTGATAGAACCTTTAAGATGTGATTTAGCAAAGGCCTCAGCATTGCGTATATCGATGACAAGGGGCTCTGATGCTTCACTTTTTTTGAGTCCGGTGACATTTAGTTTTTTCATCCTCAAAAAGTAAGGAGGAGGTGCTGAGATGTTTTGAAGCAGTTCTTTCCATTTTTTGAATTCTTGAGGGATCATCCATTGGTTACACCTTTTTTCGTAGCCCAGTGTAGATGAATCGCGAGTGCCGATTGCCTTGCCACATAAAGACCCAGCTCCGTGAGCTGGATAAATTTCTGTGAATTCGGGAAGGGCTTGGATAACGACAAAAAGACTATGATAAAGTTGTTTAAATAGAGATTCCTCCAACTCATTGCCAAGGAGATCAGGACGTCCTACACTGCCGACAAAAAGAAGGTCGCCGGTAAAAATGAGAGCAGGGATTGTGCGGCTTCTTTCTTCATCAAAGACGACCCAAACAATGTGTTCTGGGGTGTGTCCTGGTGTATGTAATGCCTCTAAACGGATGGTGCCGAGTTGTACGCTGTCGCGTTCTTTTACGATATGGTCTGCGTAGACAGGGATCCATTCTTTGCCCCCCATACCTGAACAATGGATGGTTGGTTTTTCGTTTAAGGCTTTTTTGAGCTCAGGTGCTCCTGAAATAAAATCGGCATGGACGTGCGTTTCAAGAATATCGGTAATCATGATATGTTGTTCTTTAGCGTAGTTAAGGTAAGTTTCAATTTCTCTTGTTGGGTCTATGACGGCTCCACGGTGTGATTTTTCATCATAAATTAAATAAGAATGGACTGCTAGTCCGGGAGTTTTAAAGCATTTTAAAAACATAAGAGCTCCTTATTTTTAATCATATGCATATTTTTCTCTTGGGTATGGGTTGAAGTAATGAAAGCCACCGCAACCTGATTGATGAAATGACTTTACTTTGTTTAAATCCAAATGACCAGTACCAATAAACCATTCGCAATCGCAACGATTTTTAAATAAGTAGGGTTTGGGTAGTTCAGGGATTGTTTGAACATAGTCTGCTCGTGCCCACCAAAAATTACCTGAGAAGTGTTGAGGATAATTAGGGACTGTGGGGAACCAATTGACTCCACAAATATCATAGGCGTCAAGCGCGTCTATGCATGTTTGCCAATGGTGGATGAGAAAATATTCTATGTGCAGTCTCCAATCCCTGATAAATGACTCTTTGGGTGTGTTGAAATGAGTTACACCTTTATTATGCAAGTATAAAATTTTTGCATCTCGATGGTTTCTCGCAACTTCTTTGGTTAATGCAATGCTTGGGAATTCACAGACTAAAAGGTCTTCAGACCCATGTATAATTTTTGTCTTTTCTGTATATGGAATATTTTCTAACAGGTTGTAGATGATTGGGGTATCATCACCGACAAAACAGACGACAAATTCAGTGCATGCTTCTAATAGTCCAGAAGAAGTTAGGGCCTTGAGCTGTTCTTCCATGACCTCTTGCCAGTTATTTAGAATGCCAACATGATAGACAATGTATATGGAACTCGATTTTAAATCCGAAATTTGGAATGGATTATACTCTGGAGGAAAAACGGTTAAATGTCTTCTAACGATAGTGTTGGGCGTTTTTTTATCGATTGAATCTCGGATGGGGGGCTCGGATAAAAAAGTTGATTTTTGAATGTGTCTCGGTGTCCCATATCCAAAAGTTGGAAATAATCCGTAAACAATAGATAAAAAAAACAATAAAAATTTAATCGTACGCATATTTGTCTCTTGGATAAAGATTAATATGGTGATTCTCACGGGATTGATGAAATGTTTTTACCCTGTTTTGTGAAGAGTTTTTTCCGATAAACCATTCACAATCTAAACGATTTTCAAATAGGTAGGGTTTTGGTAGTTCAGGGAGCGTTTTAATATAGTCTGCGCACGCCCACCAAAAATTTCCTGAAAAATGAGGGAAGCCTCGACGAAGCCAAGGATGCCCCCTCCCCCAGTTGACTCCGCAGATGTCATAATTGTTGAGTGTCTCTATACATGTTTTCCAATGGTGAATAAGGAAATATTCCATGTATAGCCTCCAATCCCTTATAGGACCTTCAGTTGGTTTGTTGAAATGCATAACCCCTTTAGAGTGAAAATAGAGGATTTTTGCATCTCCATGATGTTCTGCGATTTCTTTTACCAATGCAATGCTTGGAAATTCACAGACTGAAAGATCTTCAGATGCGTGCACAATTTGTATTTTATTGGTATATGGAGTGTTTTCTAATAGACTGTAGATGATAGGCGTATCATCTCCGACAAAACAGACAATAAGTTGAGCACTCGCTTCTAACAATCCTGAAGAGGTTAGCGCTTCTAGTTGCTCTTCCATAATTTCCTGCCAATTATTTAGAATTCCAACGTGATAGACAATATAAATGGGACTATTGTTGGAGGTTTTCGGTTTGTGGTCAGCATATCCAGAGCACGGTAAAAACCCGTAGATAATATGTATAAGCGATAATAAAAATTTGTAGAGTGTTAAATGTTTTATTTGTTTTCTAACTTCTATTTTTGACATTCGCCCTCTGAATGAAGCTATTAAGGGAAAAGCGGGTAAGATCATTCTCTCTTTAATCATTTTTTCGGCATATTTTGTTGAGTCCAATTAAAAGTGTAACTTGACAAAATATGCAATTGTAATGATATGCATAAAATTTTAAACGCAAAGGAACAAAGATAAGGAGGAGGGATGCTGTCCTCAGGGATAAGCGAGAAGAGAGGGACGCTGTCCTCAGGGATAAGCGAGAAGAGAGGGACGCTGTCCTCAGGGATAAGCGAAAACAGGATATGTAGGATCAGGGAGGATATGAAGGATAGTTGACGCTAGACTCAGTCATATGTGGAACTGAAAAGTGGAATTTTTAAGTTCCTCGCAAGCTCGGATCTTAAAAAAAACATTCTCAATGAGGCCTCATTGAGAAGAATAAATTGATTACTGAGCTTGCGAAGTAATCACTTCTTTATCTTAATCTACTTATGATTGAATCTAGCAATAACGATCCTACATATCCTCCCTGATCCTACATATCCTGTTCTCGCTTATCCTTGAGGACAGCGTCCCTCTGTTCTCGCTTATCCTTGAGGACAGCGTCCCTCTTCCCTATCTTTGCGTCTTGGCGTTAAAAAACCTTCTTATGTATAGCATCACAATTGCGCATTTTATCAAGTTACGCTTTTAATTACACCCTATTTTGTTATGGACTACAAATTTCATTGCCAACAAAAATTAAATTTATTACGATGGCCGTTTACTGTCGTGTGTCATCGCATGTATATTGAGTTATTATTCTGCAGCATACGTCCATAAAACGCTAAAACACAAAGGAAAGAGAAATGTTTGTTGCAATAAGAATTTTCGTTATTGTTCTTGCATTGATTCAAGCAAGGCCTCTTCTAGCTGTTGATGAGGTAAGTCCATATAATGAAATTTCAGTATCTAAGATTGTGGATCAATATATGGCAAATGAAATGTTTAGGCAACCAACCAATCTTTGTCTGATTATGAGTTTTTATGGCAGTGATAAAGGCAATGACCATAATTATACAACTTTATATTCAGAGCTTTTTGGTGAATTTAGGGAAGATTCATTAAATATTTTTGAATTAGGGTTGGGTACGAATAATATTGATGTTCCTTCAAATATGGGGATTTTTGGAATTCCTGGCGCTTCACTTCGCGGCTGGGCTGACTATTTTTCAAATTCACAAATTTATGGCGCTGATATCGATGAATCCATTTTGTTTCAAGGTAATAATATCTCCACATTTTACTGCGATCAGCGTGATGAAAAATCGATTAAGAACATGTTTTCAAACGATGCTTTAAATTCGGTTTTATTTGATATTATTATCGATGATGGACTGCACGAATTCAAAGCTAATTTAACTTTCCTTGTTAATTCTATTGAGCACCTGAAACAAGGTGGAATTTATATCATTGAAGATTTACTGCCAACTGATGTACTCAAATTTCAACAAATACTCGACGAGTTAAAAAATCAATTTAGGTTTGTTGTAATTCTTAAATTGCCTACAGATAACGAAAGCTTCAAGGTTCGCGCCGACAATACATTACTGATCATTCAAAAATAATTTTTCGTTTTGTCCTGGCACTGTAAACAAAAAATAGTGACAAATGTTCGCAACACTTAACAAGGATTACATTTAATGAAAAAAAACATCACGACAATGTTTCTCACAGGCTTTCTGTTTATTAGTACTTATATACAGGCTATGGTGCCTGTTGAGAGTAACCTGCCTGCGAATTTAATCCAACTAAAAGCTCAGCACCCTGACTGTGAGTTGTTAAATAAATTAAGTGAAAATTATGATGTTTTTTTGGATGTTTATAAAAGCTGTAATTATCAATTTTGGAGTGGGTGTGGTTCATATTTGTTTGACGGCGTCAGCTATGCATATTGTGAAAAAATGTATGAGAAACAAAAACTTTTTTATGAGACAGCAAAAAAATGTAATAACCTGCTTGAAGTGGGGGTTTATATGGGCCATTCGATTTTTATAGCCCTTTTGGCAAATCCCGATCTTGAAATTACATGTATAGACATTGATGACCATTATTCTGGACCTGCTCTGGAGGTTCTTAGTCAAAAATTCAACAAAAAAATTGATTTTATAAAAGGTGACAGCATTGTAGAGCTCCCTTTAATAGACAAAAAGTTTGATATGTTTCATATTGATGGTCATCACACTTCTTATTATTTAAATGCTGAATTTTTGCAGTGTCTTACAAAATGTTCAAGCGAGCATGTGTTTTTTATAGTAGACGATTATGATTCTTATCCAAATACTATTAACAAATTGCTCAAAGATAATGATGTATATACTGTTGTAAGCTTTATAATACCTCCCTGTAGCTGGTGTAACATTATGATCGAGATACTGTTACAACAGTAGTTTCTATTATGAAAAAATATTTGTTTCTTATCCTTTGTTTATTTGCGTCGGCTGATTTTTTAATTCATCATGCCGAAATTCAATCGGTTGAGATAGAAAATAAGGATCTTCAAACCGATGTAAACAGGCTTCCTCTTTCGATCAATATCATTGCAAATAAAAATGGTGTGGGTTGGGATCAAGATGTAGATGTCCTGATGAGTGCCTTAACGGGTCTTGGGCATGATGTTGCGTTTGTTAAACGAGGAGAAAAAAGACAAAAAAATGTCTCTTGCCGACAAGCTGATGTGAACATATTTATCGAGCGTGTCAACAAGGAGTTTTTCCCTTTTGCAGAAAAAAATTACCTCCTTCCCAATGCCGAATGGTTAACTCTTTCTCCAGATGAGGTTGCTCAAGGGATTTTTTATCCACATAATATGCTGTTGCATAGGTGTAGTAGTGTTTTTTTTCCCACAATGCCGCTTTACCATATTTGACTAAACACCGTTCATCCAATACGAATTCGTTCATGGGAGGGGCATTGGTAGCGACGACGACAGCTTCTGTACTCAGTCCCTCAAAGATATAATACCCAAATCCTTCTGTCATACTGGGACAAATATGCAATCCGCATCTATTCTGAAGCGCAATGAGTTCTTCTTTGGGAAGATACTCATAAATCAGATTGATATTTGCTTGGAGTGAAATGTTTTTCTTACCTCTATGACGGACCAGTTGCAAAGAAGGAAATTCGGGATGTGCTGCCCAAGCAGAAATCAAAGTATCCGTCCCCTTTTGTATACTTGCTCCA
>JABDDS010000016.1:0-27043 GCA_013287465.1 Chlamydiota bacterium
GCTCATATACCGAATGTGGCCCAAAATTTGCACTTGGAACATACCAAACACATACTTTGAGCCACGACTCATATGAATTGACCCCAAGGGGATTCGAACCCCTGTTCACGGAATGAAAATCCGGTGTCCTAGGCCGGGCTAGACGATGGGGCCTTTTTACAGGCTTTCTCTTTTTGAGAGACCTAATCTTACATAATCTGCTGAATTTTGTGCAACGACTAAATAGTCGAAATCTCTTTTTCTTTTTTTTCGCAGAGATCATCGGCTTCTTTACATGACTTATCGGTCATCTCTTGGATATTCTTCTCAAGCTTTTTAAGGACGTCCTCAGCCATCTCCCCACTGCTTTTCTTCTTACGTCCTAGCTCATTTCCATCACGTCGAACATTGCGAATTGTCACTTTAGTTTCTTCTGTCCGTTTGTGACATAACTTCACCATTTCTTTCCGCATGCTGTCATCCATCTGAGCGATTTTTATACGAATGACGTTGCCATCGACAATTGGAGTTAATCCAATGTTTGCCCGTTCAATGGCTTTACCAATCGTCGACGTGGTCGATCTGTCAAATGGAGTGATGAGAAGCAAACGAGGCTCTGGTGTCGTGATCGAAGCTAGACTTTTAATCCGCATCTGAGTGCCTGCTATATCGACAGACACGCTATCCAACATCCCCGGGTTTGCACGGCTCGTGCGAATGTTTTTGAGCTCTTCCTTTAAATGCTCAATCGCGGCTGCCATTTTTGCTTTAACTTGTTCAATAATTTCTTTCATAATTACTATCCTTATTTAATAAACCAACGAGTTCCTAAAGAAATTCCTTCATTGTGGACATGTTTAATGTGTGTGTTTTTTTCCTGAACAAAAATAGGAAACTTTAACATAACCTCATCATTCAAAATCCGCTTTTTATTGTAAATAAAACAATCGAGTTTAAGTAAATAACTTCCCTCATGAAATTGTTCAGACTTAATCTCGAAAACAGCTCTCTGTTTACCGACTTGCATAAAAGGATCTTTCAGATTGACATCATCAATGGTATGTGAACGTGCTAGCAGCTGATTACATTGATTCCATACACCGATCCCTAATACCATATTCGGGGTGGGTTTTAGAACTTCATAATCGATTTCAAGGCGTACATTTTCTCCTCTATAAATAAATTGCCTTTCCTCTGAACCAAAATAGAGTGCTGCTTTTTCAAATTTGATGTGCTCATCACCAAAAGAGCCCTCCCAACAAAAATCATGGGCTCGACAATCGCGCATATAGGCATTAGCACACTCTTCAATAGGTCCAAATCCTTCTAGGAGTCCTTTTTTTAGATAAATTCCCTTATTGCATAGCGTAAGCACCGATCCGATATCATGGCTTACAAAGATGATCGTGCGTCCCTCACTGCCAATATCCCCAAGCTTTCGGAGGCATTTTTTTTGAAATTCAGCGTCGCCAACGGACAAGACTTCGTCGACGATGAGAATTTCAGGGTCGAGATGAGCAGCAATAGCGAAGCCCAAGCGAGCATGCATCCCACTTGAAAACCGCTTAACAGGGGTATCTAAGTATTTTTCCACATCAGCAAATGCAACGATATTGTCGAAATGTTTTTTAATTTCCTTTCGACTCATCCCCAAAATCACTCCGTTGAGATAAATATTTTCTCTTCCTGTCAATTCCTGATGAAACCCCGTGCCAATTTCCAATAGACTTGAAATGCGTTTCTGGATGGTCACCTTTCCTGTTGTAGGGGTGATTACACGGGAGAGTATCTTCAGCAAACTCGATTTTCCTGCTCCGTTTTTTCCAACAATGCCGACTTTATCTCCTTCATCGATGGTAAAATCGAGATTTTTCAAAGCAAAAACCTCTTCATAAGAGTCCGAGAACGAAGTTTTTTTGAAAAAAAAGGATTTAACCTTATTGGAAAGCGTCTCAACTAATGTTCCATATTGATTCTGCGCTTCGTGGTAGATGCGGTACTTTTTAGATAGATTTTCAACTTTGATCATAAGAGTGTCGTGTTAAATAATATCGGCGAATTCAGCCTCTGACTTTTGAAAATAACAAAAGCCAGAAACAACTAAAATGACTGTAACTACAGCTGAAGTGATCATTTCGGCAATCATATGAGGATAAGAAATATTAAAAAAAGCCCAACGAAACCCAGCAATGACTCCGACGAGTGGATTGAGGCTATAAAACCACTGCCAATTTTCTGGGATAATGAATGAACCATATCCTACAGGGGAAGCAAACATTCCAAACTGGACTAAAAAAGGGACTAAAATGCGCATATCCCGATATTTTATTGTAATGGCTGACATCCACAAAGCGATTCCCCAACCTAAAAAGAGCATTAACATGATCCAAATAGGCAACGTCAACACCGTGAACCAGTTGATGCTTCCGGTAACGCCTCCTAGAATGAACAGCAAGCAGGTAGCAATCGAAAAATCCAACAAGTTAATGACTATCTGCGCCGTCGGAATCAGCATACGAGGAAAATAAATTTTCGTAATCAAGTTATAATTGTTAATCAGACATAATGCCGTCTCTAGGATCGTGTTAGACAAAAAAATCCACGGAAGAAGCGCTGCAAGAACGAAAAGAGAGTAATCGACCCCCATGGAAGAGAGGTTGGCAACCCTTCCGAATACGGCCACAAAAACAATCATGCTCATGATCGGACGAAATAGCGCCCATGCGGCACCAAAAAATGTCTGTTTATAACGAACGGTGATATCACGCCAGGCGAGAAATAAAAACACATCTCTGTGTCTAAACAGGTCCCTGATGTAGTTTTTTCTTGTCGCTTTCGGCTCGATAACGAGGTAAGGAGTCGCTTCTTTATTCATATCCAATCTATTTTTCTAAATTCGGTGAAATACCAGTATATAAAACGATATATATAATGAAAATAAGGAAGTAACAGCTTCATTTTTCCGTAACTTCTCATAAAGTTGAGGTAAATTCTAGTTTTATTTAGCCCAAACCTGATAAAAATAAGGTGCAACAGGCTTTCCGTTCCAAAAATCATGATCGATAGCTTCATTATAAACTAATTGTAAACCATTAGAGAAAGGGCTGCAATGGGGTTATGCTTCGAACATATTCCCCCATCTTTTCAATCACGCTATGTTGTCCCGGTCTCAATACAAACAGGTCTAATTCCCTCATGTGCTTGGATCTTCCATCTGCCTAACAATTACGCTAACGATCCACAAACCTCATTTGGTAAAGTCCAAATGAATGCGCTATTTATAATTCCATAGGTAATCGCATGTCTCCATCTCGATAATCGGCGGCTGATCCGCGTACTTGATTTGATCGGTTAAGTTAAATAAATGAAGGGTAGAAGAATCTAGATTTTCCCCCTTCTTACCCATTTCTATGATGAATTCTTCTGTTGTGAGGATAGAGGCATCGAGATGGTGTTTTCTTCTCAAATACATGCGAGTGGCAGCATCGAGCTGCAAAAGATAGGTGCTGTATTTTTCTGGATCCGTTGGAGCATTATCTACAATTTGCTTGAGTCGTTCTGAAGCCTCTTTAAGCAATTCTTCTTCCGATTTTTCCGGCGTCTCTGGGATTAATTTTCTTTCAGGATTGCTTGCAATCACGATCCAAGCGGCGACGAGAGCCAACGCAGAAAAAAACGATGTCCATGGAATAGATCTCTGTTGAAATGCCTCGAAGTTTTTTTCTGCCATCTGTTCATTAAGTTCCGTGTTTTCAATGAACTGATCTTTATTCTCTTTGTTTATGGTGACAAATAAATCCTGGGATAAAGGCATTAAGGGCTGAGCAGAAATGACTAATAATAACATCATCGACGCCTCTTTTGTCTCGAAAGAAAAAAATGGTGCAATTTTAAAAGATAGGGTTTATCTGTTTCAATTGTTAAAAAAGATCCTCCCAATCGATTCATCAATGCTTTATGCTTCCGCAATCGCTGCTGAACATTTTCGTGCAGCTCTCTATTAAGATTTATGGAAGGGGTTTCGACAAGTCGTTCGGCATCAGTTTCCAGGTCCTTGAATAAGGTTAAAGAATGGTTGGTTGGAATTTTATTTTCATAGGGATCGACGACAGTGAGTGAAATCAGATCATGCTGACGAGCAATAATCGCGGCCTCATGGGAATAATCGGGTGTGATCCCATCAGAAATAAGAAAACAAATGCTCGAATGACGTTGCACCTTACCTAAAAAAGCAAGAGCTGCTGCCGTGTCGGTTTTCTTGTGCTCCGGGGCATAAGTAAGTAACTCCCTAATCACCCTCAGAACATGCCGCACTCCATTCTTTGGAGGCAAATACTTTTCAATTTTATCCGAGAATAAAATCAGAGCGACTTTATCGTGGTTCTTAATCGCAGAAAAAGCAAGGAGAGCAGAGATTTCTGCAATGAGCTCACTTTTAAGTTGATGACCACTGCCAAAACGTGTTGAGGCTGAGATATCGACGACTAATGTGACGGTAAGTTCTCTCTCTTCGCGAAAATTTTTGACGTAAGGGCGATTCATCCGAGCTGTGACATTCCAATCAATGGTCCGTATCTCATCTCCTGGCTGATATTCGCGCACATCTTCAAACTCCATTCCCTTACCCTTAAAAGCCGAGCGGTAGGCCCCTGATAATAGGTCGTTGACTTGATGCGTCGCTTGTAATTGGATACGGCGAATTTTCTTTAGCAAGGCGACAGTGTTCATGGTACCGGCAACGCATTAAACAGGGTATCAATGATGTTATCGGCAGAGATTTCTTCGGCTTCAGCCTCATAAGTACGTCTCAGACGATGACGTAAGACATCATGTCCAATTTTTTTAATGTCGTTGGGAGTCACAAATGTCCTTCCGTTAAGGAAAGCATGGGCCTTAGCTGCAAGTTTTAACGCAATGCTTGCTCGCGGTGATGCCCCATACATCAACAATCCCTTAATATCGATATTAAACTGTTCTGGATATCGTGTGGCAAAGATGAGGTTTAAAATATAATCGATGATCTTATCATCGACATAAATCGAATTGACAACTTGACGTGCCGATAAAATGTCTTGAGGTGTGAGCTGAGGCGTTATTTCTGGACGTTTTGCCAATGTGCCCATCCGGCGTAACACCTCTTTTTCTTCGTTTTGTGTCGGATAATCGATTTTGACTTTCATCATAAAACGATCTGTCTGAGCCTCAGGAAGAGGGTAAGTTCCTTCGTGTTCAATCGGGTTCTGCGTCGCAAGGACCATATACGGAGCTTCAACAGCAAATGTTTGACCACTAATCGTAATCTGTTTTTCTTGCATTACTTCCAACAATGCCGACTGCACTTTAGCTGGAGCTCGATTGATTTCATCAGCAAGGAGAATCTGTGTGAAAATAGGACCTTTATTGATGCTAAAAGTATTTTCTCTCGGATTAAAAACTGAAGTTCCAATAAGATCTGCAGGAAGCAGATCAGGAGTGAATTGAATGCGTTTAAAATCACAATCGACCACTCGGGCTAACGTCGTGACAGCAAGCGTTTTAGCAAGTCCAGGAAGGCCCTCCAACAAGATGTGACCATCCGCTAGCAAGGCAATTAGAAGTCGGTCGATCATATCGCTTTGTCCGACGATGACTTTGCCAATTTCCTCTCTGGCAGCAATGAATTTAGCATTACTGGCTTTAACAGCAGCTGTAAGGGTTGCAAGGTTATTTGTCATAGTACCTTGAAAAATAGCATGGCACCTGTTTATTTAAAATAAAAAACACCCATTGCATTCATATTCAGTAAAGTGATAGGTTCTAAACTTCACAAAACAGGAGGAATAAATATGCGGTTATTTTTTTATGCCGCTATTGTTTTTATCGGGATCAACCAAGCTATTTTTTCTAGAGAAGCTTATGAAAACGAAAAACATCACAATTATCAAATTATGGATACGTTAGCCTTAAATGCAGGAACCGATAAGAGCTCTGCATTTCACAACTACACATCCGTCTATTCGAAATACTTCGATAAAATCAAAAATGACCGTTTAGTATTTCTTGAAATCGGTATTTACAAAGGCGATTCAGTCAAATTATGGGAAAATTATTTTCCAAATGCAGACCTGCATTTTATCGATATTACCTCTGAGTATATTCAGTACAATTCTACTCGTTCTCATTACCATTTTCTTAACCAAAAAAATGTCTTAGCTTTAGAGGCCCTAGGAAAGGATGTCGGACCATTTGACATCATCATTGATGATGGAGGACACACAATGACACAACAAATAACCAGCTTTAAGGCATTATTTCCCTTTGTGAAGCCAGGAGGCATGTATGTGATTGAAGACCTTCATACTTCTTATTGGAATCAGTATGGGGGTATAGGTTCCTTTGAAAATCCAATTGGAGGAAAGGGAACAACGGTAGGTTTTTTACAAGAATTAGTTGATTCGGTAAATTTTGTTGGAGCATCAACCGAGTGTGCCGATTTTGACAAAGCGAACGCCTCTTTATTATCAAGAATGACCAAATATCAAAAGCACATCGAATCGATACATTTCCACAGCAGCTTATGCATCATCATTAAACGATAACTCTAAAGTAACTATTCACCACTGAGACAGTGAGATCACTGAGGTCAGGCTTGGTATTCTGGGAGAAGCATGGGGTCAGGCTTGGTATTCTGATATTTTGGTGTTCGTTGCCTAGTCTATAACGATGGACACCAAAATACCAGAATACCAAGCCTGACCCCTATGCCCCCCAGAATATCAGAATACCAAGCCAGACCCCAATGCTGTTGCTTATCCAAAACTCGCGTTTTTCTAGGTTTTCACATCGATTTATTTTGTCTTTATCGGCATAAAACTGATTGACTTACATCCTCAGCATGTTCTCTTTCATTGCTATTAGTCGTTCTTTAGCCTCAATCTTTTCTTTCAGTCCCTTTTCCCGTTCATCTGCGAGATCCAGAGGACGAATTCTTATAGACTCAAGAGCCCCGCTCGCATCAAAATTAAATACAACAAACTTACCCCGTAAAGAAGGAACTGTCGGATTCTTGCTATACCTATTCGCAAGCTTTTCATCTTCGCTCAATGTTTTATTCGGTTCTGTAATAAATTGCTGTACAATTTCCAACGCTTCTTTTACGAAGGCTTTATACGTTTCTTTCGTCAATTCCCGTCGATCTCCCTTAACTAAAATATCAATTCCCTCATCTGTACGAAACCATAAATTTTCTGGAACTGGATTATTTTGAATATTCATACAAAACCTCATATAATAAAAAGCTTATTAATCAACCTACATTACTCATTATAACATTATTATTAATTACAACAACAAATAAATAACAAATATTTTATTTTTCAACCCTATTTATAGATACGGAACAGCTACTGAACATGATTTAAAAATTGGCTTTTGCCTTTATTCGAAATTCTTTTATAGTGAGGAAATATTGATCGGCATTAGAAAAGTCCAACCCGGGGAAGGGGTAACACCAAATGAATGACAAGAGTGAAAATAACGATGACACCATCGAAGAGGGGATCCCGGATCGCCCATTGGAGTGCAGTGAATGCAAAAAAAACATAGCCGTCTGCTACACAGAAATGATAGGAGATGCAGTCACCTACACAAGCATGTGTGCCGATTGCCCTGAGTTGCAACGCCGACTATGTGGAGTTCCCATCCACCACCCTGGTTCTTCTCAAGAGGAAAACGCAGCATTAGCATGCGGAAACTGTGGAACGACATTAGAATCCTTACGCGTAGGTGGTCCAGTCGGGTGTAGCGGTTGTTATGAACTATTTAACGATATATTAGTCAGTGAGATGTTAGCATCCAAAAAAATAGCTCCTCGCGCTGGTAAAGCAAAAAAATCGTTACCTATTCACATAGGAAGAGCCCCAGGGGAAAGTATGACCATGAATCCTACATTGCGTCTATTAGCTCTTAATGAAGCTCTTAGCGAAACCATTAAAAGTGAAGATTATGAACAAGCAGCTTGGCTGAGGGATCAAATCAAGGCATTGACTGAAAATCCGGAGAACAACGATGACGACAAAAGGTAAACACGATTTTCAATTCCTTAAGCAGAAAAAACCATGGAATGAAGATCCTAATCCGATCTGGTTAGCTTCGACAATCAGCTTGCAGCGCAATGTTGAAAAATTCAATTTTCCAGGTAAATTGAGCACCGATCGCAAGCAACAAATCGTAGGGTTAATCTGTCAAAAGATGTTGTCAATAGAAGGCTTGACGAACCCCACTTTCATCAAGGCGGAAGATATCGGCCTCATTGAGAAGGAATTCATCGTCGAGCATTTTTTATCCACACACGGTTACAAAGAAGCATTTAAAGGAGAAGGATTTATTTTCGACGATTCTGGAGAGTTTTTAGCCATATTAAATGTGCGTGATCATATTCACATGCAGTTAATCGATTGTACCGGTGAATTGGAAAATACGTGGAGTCGGTTAGTAAAGATCGAGACTACCCTTGGAAAAAGCTTGAATTACGCTTTTTTACCAAAGTTTGGTTTCCTCACAGCTGATCCCACAGAATGCGGGACCGGGTTATTAGCAACAGTGTATCTTCAACTGTCTACACTGATTCACACCGGGAAAATTGAAGAGATTTTAGACAAGTATCTCGATGAATCACTCCATGTATCAGGTCTCCAGGGAAGTCCGACAGAAATCATTGGGGATATCCTAATGATTCGCAATAACTACACCTTTGGAGTCACAGAAGAAAGCATTATTTCTTCTTTGCGAGCTGTCACCACCAAGCTCATCGTCGAAGAGCACAGCATGCGGAATAAAATTAAAAAAGAGGGGAATATCGACTTTAAAGACAAAATTAGTCGTGCTTACGGAATTTTGATCCACTCTTATCAGATTGAGGCAATAGAAGCTCTTAACGCATTAAGTCTAATTAAACTGGGCGTAGAAATGAATTGGATCACACAAATTGACAACAGGCAAATCAATGAACTTTTCTTCAATTGCCGCAGAGCACATTTGCTTTGCCTCTGCAACGAAGAAAAAATCGACAACGTCGAACTCGCTCATAAGCGGGCAGAAATGATTCATAAAGCCCTGAAAAAAGTGAAACTCGAAATATAATTAACGCGAGTTTTGGATAACCAGCACTGAGGTCAGGCTTGGTATTCTGGGGGAAGCATGGGGTCAGGCTTGATATTCTGATATTTTGGTGTTCGTTGCCTAGTCTATAACGATGGACACCAAAATACCAGAATACCAAGCCTGACCCCAATGCTGCTGCTTATCCAAAACTCGCGTTAATTAAGGAAGAACTGGCATGGTTCAAAGGTTAAAACAAATCAGGATTCTTGCGTTTTTCTGAGTCTATTACCTCTAAAATCCTCGTGCACGTCTCTGTACAATATTCTTGGTTTTTTTCTAATGCTTGAAAAGCAGGGATGTGACCATGACCGCTTGATAACCAGTTTAATTTAACATGATGTAAAAACCACTCATCCCTAAATGTATAATGATTAATCCTTAACAAATCATCATTAACTGAAAAAATAGTATAGAATAACTCATCCCATGTTGAATATGGAAACGGTTCGCCCGATCCATCAGTATACTGACATTTGCCAGGGTTAATATGAGTCTGGGTAACTTTATCCAAATAAGCAGGCTGCACAATACTTTTCCCCCATCTATTTCCAATATAATCACGCTTTGAACATTGTGTTAATTGTTTAAGTATAGGTCCAGGAGGAAAAATTGTTTTTGAAGAAGTTCCAAATAGTCTCCAATTCAAAAAAACTAGTGGTTTATCACAGAAGTACTCATTTAAAGTTTCTCTTAAATTTGTATTTCGCATAGGGACGATAAATTCATCCGTATCAAGAAATGCAAACCATTGGGTACTGTTTTTAAATCTATCCAGAGCATCTTGAAATGCAAATGGTTGGGCTCCCCATACTATTTCAATGTCTGGCCATAAATTTGGCCATTTCACATATTCTACGGAACCATTTTCTATATATGGCTCCAATATCAGCCTAGTCTCGTCTCCTTCATTATTGTCATAAATAAAAAAATGATCGACACCGATCAATTTGTGATATTCTATCCATTCAACTAAATAAGGATGATCGCTTTTTGTCATTGTAGCAATAGTAATTACATGAGAAAAACATGGACACGAGAATAAACAGAAAAAAGAAAACAAGAGCTTGATCATATTACTTCCTAATCCTGTTTCGTTATTTTTGGAGGTCTGGTTTTGGAGACATTATAATCAAGGCTCTCTCTCTCGATGTCACGGCCACGTCTCGAGTCAAAATGACTTTCAAATATCTTAGAGAGCTCTTTAGTGTCAAATCCATTCATTGCCTGCTTATACAGATGCTCCCTCTCCTGAATGAGATCAGCAACAGTTCTTTTATCGGGAAAAACAACTTCCAAAATCTCTTTGGGGGCAAGATAGAGACGTATTTTATAATGTGGCGAAAAAGTGATAAAATCAAGCAAAGAGAAATGCCCTTTCTTAGAATGAAAATCCTCTTGGGGTAGAGGAGGGATCTCTTCATCGACTTCCGTTTCTGTATTGGCATTGGCCGGGGGCAACACATCTTCATATGCAGCTCCTTTTAACATCAAATATAACGCTTGATCCAATTCTTTATCTGGCAGGCTAATACCTGCAAGGTCGGTCACTTTCTTCCATTTTTCCTCTTTGGGTAAACTATTTGACACATCAATCAAAGAACTAATGAGGTCATCTAAAAAGGTTGGGCGTTTTTCAGAAATGTCTTTAAAAAAGGGAGCATCGGCATACAAAACCCTCATCAATGCCTTAAGCATAATTTTGGATTGTTCTCGTCGTTTAACAACCTCAGGAGCAACCGAAGAACCAAACAGAGCCCCCACATTAATCAGTGAAGTCGCTGCTACCTTAGGCGGTTGTTTTTCTCCTTCTTTAGTCGATTTATGAATATTGGAATAAAGGACCTCTGCTGCGGTATTTATATAGGCACGCTCATCCTGTTCCATATATTTCTCAAAAATCAGCTGTGAAACCTGGGAAGAGGAGTATGTTGCCAATCGTCCATACGTCAGCATCGCAAGCAACATCAACATCGTCATCACAAAAATTAATACATTCATTTAAAAACTTCTATTCATAAATAATATGGTTGTTATTCTTCGTCAAAGGGAACACAAATATTTGCCTTTCAGGAGTTTTAGAGAGGGTGATCATCATTTTTACCATTACAGGAAGTAATCCAGATTCCTGCTGCCATAGTCGCCGATGCCATGCTCCTGGCACTAAATCCTCTTTAATCGTCTCCTTGGGTTTTAGAGGAGCAACAAAAAATTCAAATGCCAACGACTCCACACCCGTTAGAAGAACTTCTTTTTTTACTGGTATATCATTTTTGTCTTTCAATCGTTTAGGCATAGGCCAGTAAAAAAGCAATAGATCGCCCTTGGGATCAACCAGAAGACGTCCAATCACATGATTAGAAAATAATCGATCAAAACAAATGCCATTATCAAATGTGAAGACCAGCCCTTGGCTCCCCGGCAGGCCTAAGCCATCATTTTCGAAGGAAAAAAATAAAAAATCACCACTCTTATCATTTTTAGCTATTATCTTAGGAATCACTTCCATCAATCTATTTTCAACATAGCGAATGTAAAAACCTTCACTCCGTACCTTATCAGCCTCACTGCCAATAATAGTCACTTGCTGATAGAAAAATGTCAAAGCCATCAATACTAAAGAAGTCAAAGCCATCGCGATCAGCAGCTCTAGCAAGGTCACATATTTATACCGAATCTGTCTCATGTTGGCTGCCGTTCTATCACGATTTCATATTCATAGGCAAAAGGACGGCTATCTTTATCTTTAGAAGTAAAAGCGAAGATCAACTTAAATAAGTAGACAGCCTCTTCAGGTGCTTTATGAGGTTTATAAGCCTTCCTTAGAAATTTGTAGTGGCCATTAAAAGGCAATTCCCGTTTCCAACCACTCTCTTGGATCATTTGAGAGTCGATTGTTAACTCTTTTCCTCCATCGATATCGGCCCATGGGATTTCGCGCAGGTAAAGCTTTTCTAAACGATTGGCATAAAGCAGATTCACCACGTGGTCGAGCTCGATCGTATCGATGAATTTTTTCTCTGCTTTAAAGATTGCCATATGGGGATAAATCAAAGGGAGAGCACATAAGACAACCAGGGCGAATGCGATCAGCACTTCGAGCAGGACGATTGGCCTTTTCTCCCTCAAACGCACAGGAGCGGATACGTAGATTCTGTGCATGAACACGGAAACGCAAAGGCGCAAAGACACAAAGACGCAAAGGAACAAAGAGAAAAATTTTCCTTCCGAACGAAAGAACTTTCTTTCCTTTGCGCCTTTGCGTCTTTGCGTCTTTGCGTTTCCGTGTTCATGCATAAACTCCTCGTATCCGCACTCGTGTTCATGCATAACGTCCTCATGCATTTTATAAACCATCCTCTTGGATTGTTTTTCCTTTTTTAGGCTGAGGATTTTTTTTCGGTTTGGTATCTTGCGCTTCTTCTGTCGGTTTTGTCGGCTTTTGAGGTTTATCTGGATCTGGTTGATCTGTAGCAGGCTGGTCTGCAGGGACGTTGACGACAGGGGGATTTCTAATTTTTTCCGGTAACATTCCAAAGGTGCTGTGTGAAACCAGCTGATTGAATTTTTCTGCCTCTTCGGCCTGGAAATCGGACTTTTCCACATTAAAATTATCGGTCGAGGATATCAGCGCGGGGTAACCAGGGAGATAGACAAAACTCTCTAATATCCCTTCTTGTGGAGTTTGAGAGCCAGATAATGAAAATCGCATTGGTCCACGGCTCATCACAGCCCCACGAGAAAAGAATCGCAGCGTAATCGCCCCTTCTATATTTTCGTTTTCGATTTCATCTTCAAAGAAGACCCCTCGAATTGTTTTCAGTTCTCTCGGTTTATTTAAAACGAGGTTTTGTAAGGAGCTGTTGATCTTTGTTTCTGTTTCAAACTGATATTTGATTCCTTTGTTCCCTTTATTTTCGGTGAATTTTACCCTGACGTCAGCACCTAAAATCATCATTAGATCCTGGGCCAGCCGCAAATCGTCGACGATCATGCTCATTTCATTTCGAAAACGTTGATCGACAACAGCTTTATCGAGACTCACCGCCACGATACCTGAGATTAACGCAATGATTGTCATTACTATTAAGATCTCAAATAACGTGACATAACGACGTGATCGAAGAAGCATCATTTATTAAACAGAGTGAGATGACTATGCTTATATTCGGTATATTTAGCCGAAGAGACTTCTACAGCTCCCGTTTCCTGATTAACTTCTACCTGATAGTCCTCTCCCCATCCATCTTTAATAAGGGAGTTGGGATCTTGAACGAGAGGGGAAGCTTTGATGATTTCCTTCCAACTACTAGTGATTCCTTCCCGAATTTCGGGGTTCTTTGCCACCGCCAAATTGAGGATCGTCTCGAGCTTAGTAATCGCAGTGCTCGTTTTAAATGCTTTACCTTCATCGAGGCTGCCACGGTAATTATACGCAACGACTCCTGTGATTAAGGCGATAAGGAACATAACAATCATCATTTCAATCAACGTCACAAAACGACGTTTTACATTCTTACAATGCATAAAAACCTCTATTTAAAGTGCTAAAGAACTCACATCTGTTAACGGCAATAAGATCGCCAACATCACTCCCCCTATAATCGTCCCCATCACAATTAAAATCAATGGTTGTGCCAATGCCATCACCCGATTTAATGTTTTCTCTACGTCAGATTCATACATGTCGGCAATACGATTGAGCATCGCAATACTTCCTCCCGACTCCTCACCAACAATGAGCATCTGTGCCACCATGGAGGGAAAATGGGGAGCTCGTTGCAATTCAACACCTAGAGAACTTCCTTCAATGATATTCTCTTCCGCTTTTTTAACCTCTTCCTCCATCACGCTATTGCGCATCACCTCCCGAGAGATACGCAACGAATCAATCAATGGCAACCCTCCCTGCTGTAAGGTGCCCATGGTGCGACAAAAACGCGCGACAGCAGTCTGAACGACTAAAGTACGAATCAATGGCACCTTCAACGAAAAGCCCTCCATCCACACTCTTCCCTCAGGTCTGCGCAACTTATACACAAGCAAGGCAACGGAGGCAATGGTGACGGGAATATAAAGCCACCAGTAGTCGCGGAAGAAGTGGCTGACATTGAGGACAAACTGAGTAAAGCCATTGAGCTTCCTCTCGGAAAAAATCCCTTCGATGGAGGGAACGACAAAACCCAAAAGCATGATAATAATCAAAAAAGAAAAACTCGCTAAGATCATCGGATAGACCATCGCTGTCGTGATTTCCCCTTTGAGCTTCATCTGGCGCGAAAGCAATAGCGACAGTTTTTCTAAGACGATATGAACGCCTCCAACAGCCTCCCCAGCGGTAATCATGGAGCAATAAAGCTTATTAAAGCTTTCGGGATAGCTTGCCATCGCTTGTGATAGGGAGATCCCTCCTTTGATTTTCTCACACAATCCAAGAATGATTCGGTGGTAGGGTTCATGGCGACATTGCATCTCAATGGCATTCAAGCTTTCATATAAAGGGACGCCAGCACTCACCAACTGCGATAGCTGCATGGTAAATGCCATGAGTTTTTCCCCTTTGAGATTCTGTTTAGAGGCGATACGCGACTTCTGGGAAACACTGATGACCATCAGCCCTATTTCGCGCAATTTCTCCTTAGCTTCCCTTTCATCTTGAGCTTCAATGAGTCCTTTCTTCCTCTTTCCACTGGCGTCGAGAGCCTCATAGTTAAATGCCGACATAAGACATCACTCCTCCGCTGCACGCGAAACGCGCAATACTTCAGCCACTGTGGTGATTCCTTTGCACACGAGATCGCCTCCATGAGAAAGAAGACTGATCATTCCCGTTTTCAGGGCAATGCGACGCAATTCGATTGAGTCTGGACTTTTCACGATCTGTTTTTTAATCTCATGGTTGACGACCATTAATTCGTAGATCCCATGACGTCCTTTATAACCAGTTCCGAAGCATGCTTGACATCCTTCTCCGCGGAAGACGACTCCATCAATTAATTTGGAGCGGTCGAGTCCTAAATTTTGAAGTTCCCGATCGGAAGGGGAATACGCTTTTTTGCATTCGGGGCAGATACGTCGGAGCAAACGTTGCGCCAAAACGCCTACGACGCTAGAGGAGAGGAGATATGGCTCCACACCCATATCGACAAGTCGAGTGATCGCAGAAGGAGCGTCGTTGGTGTGCAAAGTACTTAACACCAGGTGACCAGTCAATGAAGCCTGGATCGCAATTTCAGCCGTTTCACTGTCGCGAATTTCCCCCAGCATAATGATATCGGGATCTTGACGCAAAATATGCCTGAGACCAGCTGCAAACGTTAAATTAATTTTAGGCTGAACCCCTATCTGAGCAATCCCGCTGAGATTATATTCGACAGGATCCTCAATTGTCATGATATTAATTTCATCGTTATACATCTCGCAGATCGCGCTGTATAAAGTCGTCGTTTTTCCACTTCCCGTAGGTCCTGTCACAAGGATAATCCCTTCTGGCATTGCGATGAGGTTTTTAAATCCCTCAAAGACGCTAGGGAGCATCCCTATTTTATCGAGACCAAGGATGACGTTACTTTTATCCAAAATACGCAAAACGATCCTCTCGCCTCCAGAAACAGGCACTGTGCTGACGCGGAAATCGATTTCTCTTCGTCCCATCTTCAACTTAATACGTCCATCCTGAGGCAAGCGGTGCTCCGCGATATCCAATTTTGCCATCACTTTAATACGTGTGATCAGTTGCCCTTGAAATTCCTGGGCAGGGGAATGGCGATTTTGCAATACGCCGTCAATGCGATAACGGACGCGCAGTCTTTCTTCAAAGGGCTCAAAATGGATATCGGAAGCCCCTTGTTGAATCGCTTCCGTTAAAATCAGATTGAGCAATTTGATGATCGGAGCCTGTTGAGCTGTATCGTCGAGCAGATCGTAAATTTCGACTTCTCCATCCCCTTTCCCATCCTCATTGCGATCCAAATGAGCTATCAATTCCGACGCTGCACCATGTTCCCGATTATAAAGATCATTGAGAGCTGCAAGGATCGTCTCTTTAGGGCTATAGACAGCGACGATCGTACTATCGAGCATGAGGCGCAATTCCTCTAGAGGCTGAATATCTAGAGGATCTGAAATCGCAACGGTGATGACACCCATCTCCTCTTTGACAGGAAATAGGACATATTTTTTTGCAAACCCGTAAGGGATTTGCTTAAGACGTTCTTTAGAAATTTTGAAGGAAGATAGGTCATCGTAGACCTCGATTCCGAATTGCTTTGCGAGCGAGAGGTTGATATCATCGCCACCCAGCATCCCTTGACGAGTGAGTTCATCGCTGATATCCCGGTTGCTATCAAAGCTACTATCGCCCATCATATTCACCACTTATCGGCAAATATTGAGCACAACACTGTGCCTCCAAATTAGCTCCACAAGTGGAAGGTCTCCAATAACCAGGGCTGTAACAACGGTCTGGTTCCATTCCAAGAAGTATTTCCATCGAGTTGGCTAGCAGGCGATTTTTTTCCATCTCTCGAGCTGTTTGAAGGCTACAGAGGAATTCGGGGATATCGCCTGGACGACGTTTCATCTCTTCGCATTTAATCCTCTCGAAATCATCCAGTGGATCAGAAATAATCGTCGGTGTAAGGAAAATAAACATCTCTATCTCACCCTCTTGATTTTCCTGCTGGCTAAAGAATTTTCCTAAAGCAGGAAGCTCTCCAAAGAAGGGGATTGACTCCTTAAAATCATCGATAACTTTACGGCGGAGTCCTCCGAGAATAATCGTTTGACCATCGGGGACGCGCACTTCATTAGTGATATGACGACGGGTAACATCGGGACGTTCCGGATTAATCCCTCCCTGGATCGTATCAAAAGTCACATCTGTCGCCAAAGTAATGTAATTAGGTTCATCGTTATCTTTATTCTCTTCTTCGGTGATATGGATCGTTGGCGTCATATCGAGAGTGATTCCATACTGGGCGCGTGTGAATGCTTTTTCAAGGGTCACTCCCTTAGCGGTTTCAACGTTGTAGATACCTGTATCGATAGAAATTTCTTCGACGATGGCAATTGTCGCTGGCGTTTGGTTGATAGCGACAACAGAAGGGCTAGCGTTGATTTGAATGTCATCTTGAGTCATTAGAAAGCGATAAGCCACATCGTAAGCAGGGAGGGAACATGTTTTTTCACGCGAAAGCATAAAGTCCAGAATGCCCGTCGCCATATGGTTCCAGCTGATGCAACTAGCCGTCATCTGGCTTGCGCAGTCCCCAATCTTCAACAAGTTAAGCCCAAAATTATTCTGCTTGCTAACACGACGTTCAAATAGCAACACTTCGATCTGGACCATTCGTTTAGCGACGTCGAGTTTTTTGATGAGATCTTTAATTTTTGGCAGCAAATCAGCCTCGACAACCATTGCAATGGCACCGGTTTTTTGATCGACGATGAAATTATCCCGATTTTTGTTCACCGGTCTAGGTGCTGTTTTACGTGGCTCTACAGGTGCTGGATTGACAACATAATTGCCCTGTTGGTAGTAGCTCGTCTGATAGAGTTCAGAAGGAAGCAAAGCGCGCTCTTTATCGATAATATTTTGCGCAATTGACTCGGAAGTCGGCAACGGGGCCATCTCAACAGGAAAGCCCTCTTCATCTGTTCCTTCGCGCATCAGATTGTCCGTTTGACTCATCAGTAAATAGACTTTCTGCAATATTTCTGCCAATTCTTCTGGGTCGGAATGTTTTGTCGTGTACCAATAAATCAGTTTTTCTCTCGCCTCTCCAACTTGATTCTCTACCTGTTGAATAATTTGTTCTGCCTTTCTGATTTCGTCTTTAGTACCGACAAGAAACAAAGCCTTGGTCAAACTTTTTAACGGAATCACCTTTAACCCATTCGAATCAGAGTGATCGTATTTTTCCTGAGGAGGAGCTTGATAGCGACGTACTCCCTGAGCGGTCTCTTCTTCACGTATAGCCATCCCAGAATTCGAAGGAAGCTTATAGACCTCATCGCCGCCCGATCCATGATCGAATATAGCACCGAGAATATGAGCCATCTCCTCGACATCGATCCGACGAACAGGAAAAATCTTATATTCTTTATCGCCCTTGTTGGCAGCAACGAAATCGTAAAGTTTTAGTAAATCGTGGATATCGGACACCTGGCCAACGATAAGGACATTACGTCCCACCATCTGCAACGAAGTGGTGTTGAAATTGACAAATTTTTCCAGAAACATCCACGTACGTCTCACCTCAGCGGGCTCAGGAGTGAGCATAAAACAAATTCTAGCGTCGGGCTCAAAAAGATCTAGATCGTGTCTATCGCCTGTAATAAGCCTTAGAGAAGATTTGTTGTCTTTTAAAAAGAAAAGCTGCCTAAGAAATGGGTTGAGCTGCACATAACCCACACCATTTTGGACTAGAATAAGCTCGAGCATTTCCTCCCAGGAGGCACGTGGAATTGGCAAGCTAGAATTCACACTCAATCTGAGATCGTCAATTTCAGGAGGAATTAAATAAACGTATCCTTCAGCACCGTAGTCCATGACGAGCTGACCGATCGTTGTGTCTGGCTGCTGCCATAACGCATAAGAATCCTGCCTTCCCCCCTGAATCGCCACATTGCGCCAATGATTTTCCAATTCGATCAGATGATGACGCACATCATTGATATCAGCAAGGAGGAATTTGTATTTATCTTGAGGGGCGTTTTCGATAAAATTTTCATGAACTTCTCCATAGAGTCTATGGAGCTCATCCTGAGCATTTTTGATATCTCTATTGATCTCAAGGAGAGTACCTTGCATTTCAAGGCTCATTTCTTGATGCTGATTCAACATTCCGGCTTTCTTTTCTGAAATAGTCTGAGCGTTAACCTGAGAAAGGAGTAAGGATAGGAAAAGGATTAAAGTGACCACAGTTGGGCGCTCTCATTTAAGTGTGTTTCGGTACAGGTATTTTCTGTTTTACCACCTGCGTTGGATGAGGGTTCCTTTCTTTTTGTTTCTTTTCATTAAGCTGCTTTTTAGCTATCGCCGTCACACCCTGCTGTAAAGGAAGTTCCATGGCAACAGCCTCGGTACGTGCAGCATTGAACAATGTCCCAGAAACCACTTGACGATCGTCTTTACGTTCAATTTGATCAAAAACAAACATAGGACCAACCAACTTACGCTCTACATATTGATCGATTTCATCGGGAGTTTCAAGCTTTTTCCAGCCATCTTCCGTCAAAACCAACCAGTCACTAGGACGGAGCAATATCCGTTCATCTTGGATTTCAAAAATCAACTGAGATTTTGTCCGAGCACCAATGAATTTAAAATCTTCCTCTATTTTCTTTGGAGTCCATGCCTCATTAGCTCTGATGAGATTGAGAGCCATTTTTCCCTTCCCATCGACATCCCACAACTCTAGATTCATGATTCTGTCATCAATTTTCTTTACAGATAGAATTGGATAGTCAAGGGAAATCTCATCAGGTTTTACATTTTGCCAGCGATTATCTTTCCAAATCAAGTAAGACCCTGCCGATAGGTAGACGGAATAAGCCTCCTCATCTGCTCCAAAATCAACGCGGTGTTTGTTTATGACATCTTGAAACTCTTCTCCACCATGCTTCTCCAAAAATCGATCCAAACCATGCCAGCGGGCTTTTTGTCTCGCTAATAAAGTTCCATCAACGCGATAAGTTCCCAACTCCCAAACACCGCCGCCAAATCGAACAAATTCCTTTTCTGGAAGAGGAAATTCCGCTGAAGAAATGAACTCTCCCTCTTCTTCAATCTCTATTTTCATTTCCGCTGTGATCAGCGCTTGGTTGCCATCTACAGTCGCTTGAATCCATAGGGATGTCTCCTTGTTATCTGGAGAAAATACAAACTGAGGAGGCGTCTGGGTTTTATCACAAGCGATATACAAGCGATTTCCAGGAGAAACTGAAAATGGGATTTTATTGCCATTAAAAGCAAAATGCATAATTGGATTGTCTGTCTCTGCATCTGGCCGTCCATTTTTACCATAATAGACAAGATGGCGTCGGAGATCGGGGATGTCCATGCATAGGGGAGAAAAATTCAAATTTAAGGCAGGACCAGAAATCGATAGATATTGCTCAGGGGTGCGGGCAAACGTGTTTTTAGGCAGAGCCGTTTTTCTTGCGACAACATCATACTCGGGAAAATCGACCGGACGCATCGCTATAAATACCGCAGCAGCCAACAGAAAGAAGGTCACAGCGGCCGCAAGGGTGCAGTTAATCCAATTTATCCAATTTTTGATCATTCTATTCTCTTTTTATTCATCCCCCATCATATTCTATCGATTAAATATTTACAACCATTAATTATTAATAAACAGCAATGCGGGGGGGGGATTAAAAGTGAGGGTTGATAAATACTAACGTGATCCAAAGATGTACCCTAGAGAACCCCTGCCTTAATGCTACGCGAAGCGTTTGGAGTGCGAAAGTCCTCTTTCGCTTTGTTATTTAAGACAAAGCGAAAGAGGACTTTCGCACTCCAAACGCTTCGCGTGGCAATAGAAAAATATTGAAACGTAGTCTAATGATTCCCGTTGTTGAGTTTAAGGTTTAAAAATCGAAGATATTATCTTCGGAACACGGTACCGGTGCAGCAACTGGCTTTGGCTTAGGAAAATCTGATGAATTCTCTTTTAAAGAAGATGGATTCTCAATATTCTCTATACCAACCATGATATCCTTATAACTTTTGAGTCGACTATCACATGTTCTCATCAAATCATAAATAACCATATTTAGTCCACCGACGCTCGAGTTCAAATCGTCTTTAATAGACACTACCGTTTTCAGATGTTTAATCACTCTTTCGGACATATCCGTAAGATCGTCTAAATAGTTCTCAACGTCCTTTCGATACTTAACAACCTTTATTTTCAAATCGCCTAATTCTTTAATGTCTCGAGACCTTTTCAATGAATCTATATCTATAAAACATTTTTCTAATTCGTGCGCAGCCACTCTACATTTTGTGTTTAAAGAATTTATAATTGTTTGAGAATCAAGAGTTAAATCAATTCTTCCAACGTTTGAAACCGTCATTTGTGCATTAACTTGCATTCTTACTCTCCTTCTTATAAATTAAACAAATCATATAAATTATTATACATTGTTTTTTTATCAGCAATTAGGAGTGGCGCTTTAATTTTTAACAAATAGCGCCCCTTGCGGGCGCTATTTGTTAAAAATTAAAGCGTCACTCCTAATTTGAAGAAAAATATTGGGATTTTTTAAGGATATTTTCAATGGAGAAACAGAAAAATCTAAACAAAAACGGGGTGGAAGTAAATTTAAATTTTTCAAAAAAAATGAGAAACAATCGATGTTTTAGGTAGGAGGGTCTTTGCCAAAACGCAATTGGATCAGTTCTCCGCAGACGAAAACGTCGGGCAAGTAAATAAGGTCATTTAGCATTTGTTCCATAAGAAAACATATAGTATATCCTTTAGATAAAATTAATTTACCTAGGGATGAATGAATTAAGATAGAACTAATGGCATAGGCAATAAGAGCAAGATATGACCATATCAATTGAGAAGTGGGTGCTCTACTAAAATCATGACGAATTGCAAAACCTCGGCATTGTAAACTATTAAACAAATCCTCTTCATTCCAACGAAGCCTCGATTGAGTGCTGATTGCAGGAACATTCCCTTTATCCAATGTTTGACTAACAATCCATTCCCAATGGGTATCTTTAACAAAAATTTTAGCAAAGCGCTTTGATGGTTTTTTCTCCGCATGTTCATTCAACTGAATGATACTTAATTTATGCTGTCGATAGGCTACGTCATTGAAAAAATAGATTGTTTGCTGAACATTAAACCGCTTGTTTTCTTTATTGATTTGAAGAGGGGGTGTCAGTGATTTTAATCCTTCACAATCTTCTCCAACAGTCTTTATCATTTTAACTTTTCGAACGATTGAGTATCCCATCTTCAGTTCTTTGAGTAAGGAGAAAACAGAATTAGTCGCATATAGGGCGTCAAGGAGAACACATATATTCAAACGAGGAAAGTGATGACGAAGTTTTCTTAGTAATATAGGAAAGGCAGTTCTCTCACATTCTTGTTTCCATTTGTTGTTACCCAATTGCCCCCACTCTGGGCGCGCTCTAATCCTGTAAAATAAAAGAGGAATTTGTAGTCCATTAGGAGCAACAAAAGAAGCAACAAGATCATAATGAATGTACCATATTTTATCGCCTCGCGTCCTCTTCAAGCAATAAGGACATAACTGACACGGGTGCTGGCTCTTTTCATGATATGTATGCGTAGCTTGAGCATCAATGGCGATGGTGAATTCTCTATTAGGCACAAGTTCCGGATGAAGCTGAAAAATTTTCTGACGACATAATTTACGAAAGATTTCCGGTAATATGTTTGAAAAATCATCGGCGTTCAATTCCAAGAAAATATCATCAATTGAGCGAGGACAAGGACTCCGATTACTTTCCATTTCGGTGAATTTAGCGACTGATTTGCTAGCAGAGGGACGTTTTAGATTTAGGTGAAATTTGTTTTTTGAAGGAGATCTAAAAAGAAAAGAACAGAGATCAAACATTAACAACGAATCGAGTTTATAATGGTCTACTCGTGTTCGCGGGTCTCGCACACACTTTTTGAATAAGTCCTTAACCTTCAATTTTCTTAAGATAAATTTTAATAATCGAACAGGATGTTCGACATAATTTTGATTGTTTGTGGTATAATTAGGTTTTACGGAGTTAGCGTTCATAGCAACCTTTTATGTGTACTTTCTGGCTCTAACCTTATTGTACATCATTTAAGGTTGCTCTTTCTAATTAAATTTAAATAAATTTATTTATATTTGATTTTTCTGGTCCTAATTTAATAAAAACTCACTTAAAATTGCTTAAAAACGGCCTAATTTAGCGAGAAGAATTTATTTAAAATTGAACATTCTTCCTCTGCTTCATTCCCACTCCTAATTGCTGTTTTTTTATTATAGTAAAATATTTTATACTAATTTTTCGGAAACGAGTGGATACATAAAAAAACCATTAACATTTCTGGTTAGATTTCGGTATAATCCAGTCTATATGAAACTAATTTAAAATAAATATGTGCAAAGAGTGTAACTGGCTTCGAAGCGATCATAAAAAATGGATCCCTCTACTCTATTCTCCCGAGATTGGGATGAGCTACCGCATTTTTTTTAAAGATCTCAATAGAGAAGGATTTGCCGATTTCACGACTTCAGGCTGGAAAAATATAAAAAACAACAATGGATCACCACTGACAACTTCACCCGAATTGATTACCCACTGGCTTCCTTTGTGAGCTATAACAGCAAAAAACGGTTCATCACGCAAATGAGTACTTCATAAGAGATAGTTCTATTGCTACCGTCTTCTCTTTGTGTCTTCGTGTCTTTGTGTTTAATTTTTATAATTTCCCACGGCAATTTATGCTAACAACAGGTTAAGAATTAAACACAAAGACACGAAGGCACAAAGATACAAAGAGGATGGTGGTCACAAAACTGTTTCTTGTTAAGTACTCATTTGCGCGATGAGCTCAAAAAACGGCATGGTTCAAAAACAATCCAAAATGGGTAACAATTTCCTTTCCCCCCCCCCCTCTGTGTTCTCTGTGTTTCTATCTTTTGAAACACAGGGACAGAGAACACAGAGGGGGTAGAGGAAAAATGTAACCTTCATTTGAATCATGCCCAAAAAAAACACACAACTCGCAAGTATCACATATGGTATAACCCCACACACGTCAGTAATAAAGCCCAAAGGGGGCCTACAGAGCACATTGGGCTCATGGATCATAAAAATCATCAAGATTCAGATCGTCAGCATTTACGGGGGCAGCAGGTTTTACTGTAGAACCAACCGGAGGAGCTGGTGGTGCAGGATCCAAATCGTAAAAACCCGAGATATCAGGGTCGGAATCAATACTTGCAGGATCATCATTAAAAATATGGACCAATTCGGGATCCAGGTCGTCATTACTTGCAGAAACAGCCGGAGAATCTATTAATGCAGAAGCACTATGTTTTGGTAATACACAACCTTCTACTGGTTGTTTTTTAATCATATTTAAAATTTTCTCACAACTACGGGACAGAATTTCAAAACGGTCTTTGAAAATCTCAATGGTCTGTTGTGCAGTCAGAAGCCTTGTATTCAGTGCATCATGCCCATGAGGAATTTTTATCTTTTCAAGACTTGCAGCCAGCGTTTCAAGATCTTTTATAAACGTTGAAATCTCCTGTTGCTTTTCAACAACTTCAGCACTTAACTTCTCTCGATTAGGATCTTGATCTACGGCCTGCATTTTTTTTGTCCACACAGTTTGCATCCAAGGAGAAAGTGTGTCTAATCTAGGACGAATATCGAATTCGATCTTCTCTTCTGCATTTTCTATAGCTTTAGTGAGGTCACGTACTACAGCCGGATCACCTACACTAACTCTCCCTGTTAGAGGAGGTCTTTGCTCGATCTCTGTTATTTGTATTAAAATAGATGCATCACCCAACTCCTGCCTTTCACATTGACTTTTCAATTCAAGAACAGCTTCCTTCTTTTGCTTCATCTTTAAGTATAACGGGTGATTGAAATCTAGGAGCCCTTGGGAATCTCTAATCTTTTGGGACAAACTAAGGGACAGTTCACCAAGGCGATTTACATATTTGCTCATAAGTTCGTTACGTGCAGAAATTTTCTCTTTAATAAAGCGCAATTCATCTGAGGTACAGTCATTCAATGGTTGTTGTAACATCGGAAAATTGCAGGCTAAACTAGCTTCAATACAGGCACAGTCGCTTTCACAAGATTTTATTTCTTCTTTATAAATTTCTATCATTAAGACGAGTTCATCCTGACCACTATTCACAGTGGCAGCAGCTACGATTCCTGGGTTAACTTGCATTTTATTCTCCTTCTTGTTTTATACATTCAATTAAGTACGATATATAACTATTCAGGTGGTATAACCCAGGCCTTCAGCCTGGATGGGCTCGTGGCATTACCTATGGCGGTGCCCTAGGCTTTTATATTACAGGGCGTTGCCCTGAAGGATAGTCCTCAGGCCAAAGGCCTGGTTTATAAAAGCCTAGGGCACCGCCCTAGGTAATGCCATGAACCCATCCAGGCTGAAGGCCTGGGTTATACCATCTGAATAGTTACCTCAAATTTAGTACCACGAAGTGGTTAAATAAAGTTAGCCTGGGGTCGCTACCACAAAGTGATTGTTACCCCAGGAAAACACAACAATTAAATGTACCCCGAAGGGGTACTACAATAATGTGTTTATAGTACCCCTTCGGGGTACATTTTTATTCTACATGTCCAGGGGTAGCAACCACTTCGTGGTAGCGACCCCTGGCTAGCTATATTTAACCACTTCGTGGTAAAAGGCCAAGTTCAAATGCCGCATTCATAGCCTAAACACTGGAGAGATTAGAATGGACATCATCCCCTCTTAGCTGTAATAAAATCACGCGCGGCGCGAATGGGTCCAACTGTCACGCCAGTAGCACATAAATTAAAGCAGCTACAAAAACCTCTTAAAGCCGACAGCCAAAAAACTCACCAGTCATAAATATCATCATCGTCTGTTTGAGAAACTGCAGGTGTCGCTGTAGGAACAGCCGGAGACAACGTAACCTCCCTCCCCGATAAAGTAGGTAATTGTCTCAAGCGCCGTATCTCGGATAAAACACCAAGATAACCCCCACATTTATCGTGACAATCTACCACCAAACAATCGATAGCCCCTTCTACTATATGAATCTCCGAGTTTAACTGGTATTCTGGAGATATAATTTTTTTAAGATTTTCAACCCCTATTTGGGAAAGTTTTCTAAGAGCACTTAAACAGTTTAAAACCTTTTCATCTTGTTTTAGCTTCAGAATCCCCAAACAATTCCGCTGATCAGGCGTATACTCTCGCAATGGTTTTTCTAATTTCCCAAAACATTCTTCTAATTCTTGAGAAATCCTCACACACATGTCTTTTAAGGACTTTACAGCTGTTTTAGCTTCAACGATAGAATTAGCTCCGATAACGTTTACAATCGCAGCTATTTCAGATACAAGTGTATTGTTAGAAAGAGGAGGAGAATCCCTAAATCCTTCTACTAAATCAGGTAGACTTTCGAATATTTCTATTCTACTTAAAATATTCAAATAGTCCATACGGCGACTTATACATTTATAAAGCAGTTGATCAATAACTTTTTCGACTGCCTGAATCTCCGAGTTTAACGGGTCTCCAGAAAGTATCATCCTTGGAAGTTGTCCTCTAATCTCTTGTCGCCTAAGGTCTTCAAGAGTCTTTTGATATTCGAACACATCTTTGTCATATTGATTGACATGCGATTTCAGAAGAGCCCATTCCCCAAGCCTACACAGCTTATATATAATATCCTGATCCATAGAGCGTTCGTTTAATCTCTGATCAAATGTCATACATACGTCTTGTAAAGACGTTATGGACGCTCGAACTTTAAGGATAGGGTCAGCAACGCCAACGTTTAAAGCGGCAGAAGCCGCCGTTTCCTGGCTAACTGAGTTAACTTGCATTTTATTCTCCTTTTTATTTATTACATTCAATTAAGTACGATATATAACTATTCAGGTGGTATAACCCAGGCCTTCAGCCTGGGGTCGCTACCACAAAGTGGTTGCTACCCCAGGAAAACACAACAATTAAATGTACCCCGAAGGGGTACTACAATAATGTGTTTATAGTACCCCTTCGGGGTACATTTTTATTCTACACGTCCAGGGGTAGCAACCACTTCGTGGTAGCGACCCCTGGCTAGCTATATTTAACCACTTCGTGGTAAAAGGCCAAGTTCAAATGCCGCATTCATAGCCTAAACACTGGAGAGATTAGAATGGACA
>JABDDS010000016.1:27143-33487 GCA_013287465.1 Chlamydiota bacterium
GACCCCTGGCTAGCTATATTTAACCACTTCGTGGTAAAAGGCCAAGTTCAAATGCCGCATTCATAGCCTAAACACTGGAGAGATTAGAATGGACACCGTCCCCCTCAGCTGTAATAAAATCACGCGCGGCGCGAATGGGTCCAACTATCACGCCAGTAGCACATAAATTAAGGCAGCTACAAAAACCTCTTAAAGCCGACAGCCAAAAAACTCACCAGTCATAAATATCATCATCGTTAGATTCTACTTTAGAAGCAGCAGGCGCTGCCGAAGGAGCTTTTGATATAGGAGCATGATCATAGATGTCATCATCATCGTTAGATTCTACTTTAGAAGCAGCAGGCGCTGCCGAAGGAGCTTTTGATATAGGAGCATGATCATAGATGTCATCATCATCGTTAGATTCTACTTTAGAAGCAGCAGGCGCTGCCGAAGGAGCTTTTGATATAGGAGCATGATCATAGATGTCATCATCATCGTTAGATTCTACTTTAGAAGCAGCAGGCGCTGCCGAAGGAGCTATTGATCGATGTACACCCGAAGGATGTTCCATTTCTTGTCCTATTTGATTTATTCTTTGTACTATTTCTTGTATAGCGTCATGGTAAAGCAGGGTCTGCTCTTCATATTTTTTATCTAATAGCATGCGAATAAAGCGCTCCATTTTGTCAATTCGCGAGTATAAATTGTTTTCTACCGATATCCCTGATTTAAGAAGTCGAATACTCGTTAATACGCGCCGAAGAGTTTCTGAATCCTTATAGATTTGATTAGAATAAGATGAAATTTTTACTTCCAGGTCAACCAACTCCAAACGATCAAAACTACACTGGTTTATTAATTTTCTAAGTTTTTCAGGATTCGGATGCGTAAGATATTGCTCACCAATCTGAGTTAAGATTTTCTCAAAGCATTCTATCTGTTTTTGAATATCATTAACCACAAATTTTTTTACACCAGCAACGCATCTTATTTTACGAACGGTCGAAGAAACTGTTGGTGCAGGACCATTATCGTAGATATCATTATCAGAATCAGAATATTCTGCCTCAGGAACAGTCTCTAATAAAACAACCTGTCCCAATAAAGAAGGTGTGTTTTCGATGCCTTTTATTCCATTTAAAATACCCTCATAACCATTGAGTCGACCACAACATTGAAACTTCAATTGATAAATATCTTGTCTTACTGCCTTAATTTCCGAATATAACTGACCTTCATGAGGTACCATATCTGCAAGATGTCCTCCCTCGAGCTGCAGATCTCCAAGAGTATCCATGTAACGACTAACATCCTTTCGATATTGAATGAACTTCTGTTTTAAGTTACTCAATACCTCAGAATTTTCATAAAGGATCACTTGTTCTGTATCGATAGGACGTTTGTTCAATTCGGACGTAATTTCCTCGCACACTTGTTTTAAAAGCCCTAGAGTTTCTTGAACTTCGATAGGATCACTAACGTTTAGAGCAGCAGCGGCCGCTATTCCTGAGCTAACTGAGCTAACTAGCATTTTATTCTCCTTTTTAT
Organism: Chlamydiota bacterium; assembly: GCA_013287465.1. Lineage (GTDB taxonomy): Bacteria > Chlamydiota > Chlamydiia > Chlamydiales > Parachlamydiaceae > JABDDS01. Next base: position 28,674 of record JABDDS010000016.1, read on the forward strand.
TTTATACATTCGATTATATATAACAATTACATGGAAATCAAACAAAGTAATTATATTACACTCAATGTTTATAATTCAAACAAAATTTCATTAACGATTTTCATTAACGCATCACGGGCGCCACGCTCCGTTTCGTCAAATTTTCATAGCCAGAATCGGTGATTACAATCGTATCTTCGATGCGGATACCTCCGATGCCACTCAAATAAATTCCCGGCTCGATGGTAATGACCATCCCTGCCTCCAAAACGATGCCATAGAAAGGGGGAGTGCTTTTAATCACAGGTAACTCGTGAATTTCCAGCCCGACGCCGTGTCCCAAGCCATGATTAAAATGGGCACCAAACCCCTTAGCTGCGATAAAATCACGCGCGGCGCGGTCAATAGTCCCAATCGTCACCCCAGGGGCACATAGATTGAGAGCAAGCTGCTGCGCCTCTGCGACAATCGAATGGACCTCCTGCAAACGAGGATCGGGGAGTCCAAAAAAAGCCATGCGTGTCATATCGGAATGATAATGACGGTAATTCACCCCAATATCAATCAAGACGACGTCCCCACGTTGCAACGTCGATGGTCCCGACCGATGATGGGGCATTGAACTATTAGTCCCAAAGGCGATGATTGGATCGAAGCCGACTTTTTTCGCTCCTCGTCGCTTCCAAAAAATGTCAAGCTCAGTTGCCACCTGTTCTTCGGAGATCCCCTCTTTGAGAATCTGACACACGAAATCGAATCCTTCAGATCCCAGATCGGCAGCTTCGCGAAGGAGTTGAATCTCTTGGGGATCTTTGATGGCACGTTGCTTTTTCACCAATGAATCGACTGGAATGAGCTTCAGACGTGAGGGAGGCAGTTCTTCTGTTGCTTTGACAAACTCCTGATACCCTTTGAATGTCGTTCCATTGCTATCAAATCCAAGAATGTGGATAAAATCAAATTCAGGGGACTCCAAAAGAGTCTTTAGACTCAAATTTTCCAGAGGACGCACTGGGAAGGGGCTTTTTTTCATGCATACTTCGGTATAACGTCCATCGACAAATAAGTGAGCACCGCGCGTGTGGACAAGCAGCCTTCCGGCAGAAAGTTGCAATCCCGTGAGATAATAAAGATTAATTTCGTCTTCGACAAAGAATGCGTCGCAAGGCACCTGACTTAAAAGTATTTGTAAACGCTGAAGACGCGCCTGATAGTCGTTCATATAAACCCCTTAATTAAACATTCATCAATTCTAAGATGTCATTTAATGCTACGCGAAGCGTTTGGAGTGCGAAAGCCCTCTTTCGCTTTACCTTAAACAAAGCGAAAGAGGACTTTCGCACTCCAAACGCTTCGCGTAGCAACAGAAAAATGTTGAAACTTAGTCTATACCTATTTTATTAACTTACACTTTTAATTGCATCCGTATACTGATAAAGATCAGTATACTATAAACTCTTTTGAAATAGCTTAGCAAGCTCTTCGGTTGAGAGGCGAATGACAATTGTTTTTCCAGCAGGGCATTGTCGCGGTTCTTCACATAACACAAGCTGATCGACAATGAATTGCGCCTCCTCGAGAGAGAGTCGGGAATGATGACTCACAGCTGCTCTACCGGCTGCTGCCGCCATCCGTTTAGCCTGCTCACGCTGAAATAATTTCTCCTCAAATTCTCCTGCATGCATTGTCTGCACATCGCGAATGATATCGGCAATCAAGAGCTCAACATTGCTATTGCCAAACATTTTAGGGATAGCATCAATCGCAAAACTGCGAGGACCAAATTCTTTAATATGAATTCCCATCACATTCAAAGAGGGCAAAGCCGAGCGTAAAACATCAGCCTCAAATGCAGAAACCTCTATGGTATGTGGAATCAAAAGGGCCTGTACGGGCAACTTAACAGAAACTTCCTGCTTTAAGAGCCGCTCATACAAAATGCGCATATGAGCGCCTCTCTGATCGATCAGAATCATCCCTTCACGCATGGGAGCTTGTGGGAACAATAGAGGGTGAGGCTGTCCTCCATCGAGCAAAATGTAGCGAGGAATCGTCGTTAACACACGGGGAGTCTCCTGTTTTTTTGGAGGAGGAACAAGGTCCTCCATCACCACATGAGTGTACTCTACAGGGCGCTGAGAATTGACTAAAGGAGGAGGGTTGGGGAAAGAAGGAAGGGCCACGGGGATATAGGGGGCTTGCTCCTCTCGAGGTTTAAACACCCAATCGGGAGAGGAGGTAAACTTAAACGTAGTAGGTTCATGCCGTTCCGAAGGAGCAACAAAATCAGCAGGATGCAGAGGGGGCGAATCGGTATGCAGTCCGGAGGATACAGCCTTGGCGATGAGATCGCGAATCATCGATTCCTGACGCAAACGCACCTCCCTTTTCTGTGGGTGGACATTGACATCGACCATTTCCCCAGGAATTGTCAGATGAAGAATAAAGGCGGGATGACGACCAGTCGCAAGAGCTGTCCCATACCCATCCTTAACGGCATAAGTAACTAAGTTAGACGTCACTGCACGTCTGTTGATAAAAAGATATTGTCCCGATCTATTATGACGGGTATAGCTAGGCACCCCCACGATGCCTTCGATTCGAATTCCATTTTTTTCCACAGCTACAGGTATTGTGTTGAGAAGAAAATCCTCTCCAATCACATCGTTCACCCGTCCACGCAACTGCTCAGAAAAAGTCTTTTGAGTGGCAGCAAGAGTCGATAAAACAGTTTTTCCATCGCTGATGAGATGAAATTTCACATCCGGATACCCCAGAGACATGATAGAAATGACTTTTAAAATCTCGTTTGCATCAATGGCAGGAGATTTCATGAATTTTTTTCTGACGGGAACATTAAAAAACAGAGATTTTACTTCAATAGATGTCCCTGACGCACAAGCGACAGGGGAACAACTAACCATTCTCCCACCGTCGACGATGACCATAGTTCCAAGAGAAGTCGAATCGGAGGCTAAGTGAGAAGGTTTAGTCGTGAGATTAAATTTTGAGATTGATGCAATTGAGGGGATGGCTTCACCGCGGAATCCCATGGTGACGATATCTTGAATTTCTTCTACAGAACTGATCTTAGAAGTAGCGTGTCGTTCAAGGCACAGAAGAGCATCATCTTCATTCATGCCGCAGCCATCATCGCTCACGCGAATTAGCTCTCTTCCTCCGCCTCTAATTTCGATGCAAAGCTCACTAGCACCGGCGTCAAGAGAGTTTTCGACCAGTTCCTTAATCACCGACGATGGGTTTTCAATAACCTCACCGGCGGCGATTTTATTAATCGTGTGGTCACTAAGAACGCGTATTCTTGATCCCATTTTTTAGTGATTGTGGCCGCAACCCTTTCCACACCCTTTTTCTTCTTCCTCTTCAAAGTCATCATCATCAAAGTCATCATCATCGAAGTCATCAAAATCATCTCCTGCTGACTGATTCATGAATTGAACAACTAGAGATAAATCAGCGAGGACACGCGCTTGTTTTTCTACGCTTAGATTTTGAAAATCTTTGACGCCTTTTAATTCTGTCTCTGCGCTTTCGATTGTCTTTAAAATGATTTCTAACATTGAACGCTCTTCGGGCCCCGGCGCATCATCTTCAGAAGACAAAGCGAGAACTTCATTCAACCCACTTTTTACATCCTCTAACATTTCCCTCATATCATTTAAAGGAAGTTTTAACAACAAACCTATATCGCTCATTTTACTCTCCTGTTATGCTTAATTGCGACGTCGATCATAACGATTCAAAAATACAAAATCAACGACTATTTTAGAGTTTATGCATTCAATTCACCTGCTACCAACGTTTTGATTGTGCCATCGACAAGACGAAGTCTTAGTGCTCCTCTATCATCGATTCCTTCAAAAAAACCCTCACACCTTATCTTACCATCACGACAATGCAACATTTGCGCTGGGGAGACAAAAAAATGCTCTCGATATGCATGAACAAATGGAGAGAAGCCATTCGCAAAAAAAAGATCCAATCCAGAAACAAACTCTTTCCCTAATAAACTCAACACACTCTCCACATCGTACTCTTTTCCTGATTCAACCAGTAGGGAAGTCGCGGGATTTCCAATTTGACCCAATATTTCTAAAGGCATATTGACATTTAGCCCCACGCCGACCACAACGCAAACCTCACCATTATAATCTACTGTTTCAGTCAAGATGCCCGCGATTTTTTTCCCTGAGACCAGCACATCATTAGGCCATTTCAAACGAGCATTAATTTGGAAGATTTTAAGAACCCTTACAATAGAAAGGGCTAACAACTGGGGAATATTGCCGATATCAGGCTGCAATTTTTCGAGAAAGAAACAAAATGAGGCATAGATATTCTGTTTATAGGGAGATACCCACTGCCGATTAAATGTCCCGCGCCCTGCCGTTTGAGCATCGGCAGTCACAACCGTCATCGAATCGCGTGGCAATAAATGGACATTTTGCTTTGCCCACGTATTAGTCGAATCTATTGTCACAAAATGACGACGTATTAGCTGCATTTATTGAACCTCTTGCGTAACTGAAATCTATTGAACACCTAAAACAAATTTTATAATCACATCGATTTCTTGCATTTCTTTTAGGGTTAATATTCCAATTTTCTTTCCCAAACGTGACTTATCTATCGATCTCTCCAGCTAAAGTATCCCAAATTTCAATTTCTGCATTTCTTTCAATATCTTGGCTTGCCTCTCGAAATTCTCTGGCCAACTTTTGTTTTTCTGTTTCAAGCCCCTTTTCTACCAATCGAGCAACAAATTTACTGATTTGTCTTCTTGGTATATAAAGATGTAGATCCCTAACAAGACC
>JABDDS010000017.1 GCA_013287465.1 Chlamydiota bacterium
GAACCCGTTCAGCATTTATGTGGACGCGCGTTCTTAATACTCCCTTTTGGGCCATCTATAACATGCTCCCCTATATTATTTACAAAGACTTACATGCTACCCCTCTTCAAATCACTACGATCATCATCCTAAAACCCACCGTCTCGCTAATCGCTCTCTACTGGGGAGCCCTAGTCGAAAAGCGAAAAGATCGACTCATTGCAAATATCGTTTGGGGAAGGATTCTCGGTCACATTCCCTTTTTCTTTTTCCCATTCATCAATAACCCATGGTTTTTCATTTTTGCCTTCGGTTTTTACATGATGCTCTCAAGGGGATCAGAACCTGCCTGGATGGAAATTCTAAAGCTCAATATCCCCAATGCCTCACGGGAACGCACCTTTGCCTATGGATCCGCTGCCGGTTATCTCGGCACCGCCACCCTCCCTTTCGCTCTCGGTGGACTTATGGACAGCTACGCAGACGCATGGCGCTGGATCTTCGTCGTTGCGGCTCTCATTTCAACAGCCGCTATCTTCTGTAAATGGAAGATACCAATTCAGTTAGACAACCCTCCAAGTCAAAAGTCACACCCACCCCCGCCGCGCACTTCATTGATTAATTTGCTGGTCACCCCATGGAAAAGTGCTTTTAAGCTCGTCGCAAAATACCCAAATTTCAGGCACTACCAACTTGGTTTTATGCTCGGAGGAGGGGGATTGATTATTATGCAACCAGCTCTTCCAGTCTTTTTTATGGATAACCTCAAGCTCACCTACACTGAACTTGCAGTCGCATTGACCCTTTTTAAAGGGATTGGCTTTGCCATTACTTCTCCTGCTTGGGCAAAGCTTATCCAAAAATTCAATATCTATGACTTCAACGGTGTTGTGACCTTTTTTGCTGTTCTATTCCCTCTATGTCTTATCGGAGCCCAATATGATCTGATTTGGCTATATAGCGGCTATTTGCTCTATGGGATTATGCAAGCAGGAAGCGAGATGAGCTGGAGTTTATCTGGTCCTATATTTGCTAAAAACGAAGATAGCTCCGCCTACAGTAATGTCAATATTCTAGCCGTCGGATTAAGGGGATGTTTCTTCCCTATCGTAGGAACCACTCTCATGTATTCAATACATGCGACTGGGGTGATGTTTATTGGTGCGGCGTTAAGTTTTCTTTCGACGATGTGCATGAAGTACTACGGAAACAAACACTTTCCTCATGCAGACACTGCTGTCGACAAGAAATCAAGCGCGTAGAGTCTATTTTTTGTATTAGATAATTTCAATAAGTTGCGAATATCCTCAGGGGCTGTTTCTAGATTCTTTAAACATTTCTTGACTTCCTCTGGAAATCCACTTGAATCAAAGAAGTGAAGGGCTTGTTTTGCATTGGCAGAAGAATCCTCATCTCGTTGGTCATTAATCGCCTGAACAGCTAATAGAAAATATCCAATCAACATCGCTTTATAAAAAAACACTGTCACTTTTTGTGAATCGTAATTTCCCAAACAATCGTTAAAGTTATTTTTACGAACATTTTTCTGTTCTGCTAACTCCTGGCAACTTTTAATAATTCCTTCTCCATCTCCATCTCTGAGAGCTCGACAAAGAAGCTGCCAATTATTTCTTATGAAGCTTTCTCCAGATGAGTGAGGATGAATCAACGCCCCCAGTGCAGCACAGCTGATGGCCAACACAGCACTCAAAGCAGCGATTTTTAAAGGGATGAGATTAATCATCGCAATAGAAACTGCACATCCAGCTACAGCAACCAATCCCAAAACAACTGCAACTTTATTTAATATCATCACACCAATTTGATAAATGATACCTAAAGAATCGGAGATTTTTTTTATTTCCCGCGAACGACGATCAATCGCTTCAAGAATTGACGCAGCATCTTGACTGATTCCGTGACTAATTGGAAACTCTATATTCATCTACATCTCCACAAATTCCAAGATAATCATGAAAGGAACGGTCAAGCTGTTCTGATGCGGAGGCTTCCCCAAAAACAGGCTTTAGATCGCTAAAATCGCCGCTACAAGCTTGTCTCAAACGTTTATCCACTTCCGATTCAAGAATCTCGGTGCTTTCTTTTTCCCATTTAATCCTTTCTTCTTCCCTAAGTCTCGCTTCTGCATTTTTTTTCTCATCTTCAACGAGCCCAGAAGCAACATGAAAATAAAAATTAACACCTGGTGATATTGGACCGAGTACTGCGGTACATAAAATTCCAAAAACATAACCAACAATTTTATATGCCGTTGCAATTACCTCTTGTAATCCTGGTAGTCCTTCACCAAATTGTTGTAAACTTTTTGAAAAACCAGGTAAATTGATGATTGTAATTGACTGCTTCATCACAAAAGAAAAGAGATCAATATGCAACTTTAGAATATTTTCAACAAGAACAAAAATCTCCAACGGAACTCCAGCAGAAAGAACAAGAGCCCTGGAGGCTATCTCCCTAGAAAAAAAATCTGGAGAATCTAAGAGATTATTCGCATAATTCATCAACGGATTAAAAGGGACCATATCTACCTTTTCAAATACTATCTTTCCAAAAAAATATCCCTGTCTTTCCGGAGGAAAAACAGGGATATATCGCAAGAAGACGATTAGTCTTTCAATTAAGACTTGGCTTCAGCAAACTCCTGATACGAAGCAGCCTCAACAGGCTCTTGATTTCTGCATTTTTCAGCCACATAGGAGGAAATTGCAGCACCCTCAGCTACAAAGAAGGTCGCCTCAGCAGCGGCAACAACGGTACCACGAAGACCAGTAAAGATCGCATCTGGCAAGCTAGTATCAGAATGTATTGCGTGTTTGAGTGCAGTCTTCGGATAAATAAACATAGATCCTATGGCTGAAACAACGCTATAACCACCATTCCAAAGAGCACCTGGTGTAGCACGTAATGCATCAATTGTAGGTACAATTGCCCAATCCTTCACAGCACCAGCCGCAGGATTTGCATAGCCACTTACGAAGTTCACAGCTGTAGTCGCGCCAGGAACAACATTTTCCGCTAACCAAGATCCTTCAGGAGCAACAGAATTAACAACAACCCCTATAGCATTAGACGCATATCCAAGACCAGCTTCTACATGTCCCGTGTACACTCCAACAGCAACACCAACACCAACACCAGTTCCAAAAGCAAGCAACGCTTTTTCTGCTTTCGAAGAATTGACAAATGTTCTATTCAAGCAAGCTTTCACGCGAGTGACTTCAAGAAGCCGATTCAACGCCGACCCCACGTGAGAAGCACCAGCGCCTATTCCACCAAGGATGGTAGAGTTCAATTCTCGAGTGCGTTTCCCTAAATTGCAGCAGTAATTTCTTGCAACGACTTCTTCTTCATAAGTAGTAGCAACAGCAGTGTCAACATCGTCGTTAGAGAAAACAGGAGGCAATAGATTTACCGGTTGTTTTGGTTGTTTTGGTTGTTCATCATCTTCTATTTCTGGTTCTTCTGGTTGTGCCACTGACACAGGAGAAGTAACCGATGTTTTTGTCGTTGCTGTCACCGGAACATCAACCAATGGGACCTCTCCAGTTGGTGGAGCGATAACAGGAGTCGTCGATGGAGCTTCTGTAGTAGTTGTTGTTCTCGTTACTGGAACATCGACAGGTGTTATTGGAGTTGCTGTTACTGGAACATCAACAACTATTGGAGTTTCTACAGCTGGTGGAGCGACAACAGGAACCACCGATGGAGCTGTTGTAGTTGCTGTAGTTGTCGATGGATCCTCTGTAGTTGCAGCTCTTGGTGCAGTCACAATAGGAGTTGTCGATGGAGCTGCTGTAGGATTTGATGGAGCCTCTCTTGTACTTGCAACAGGGGCTTCTGTCTGCTGTTGAACAGAAGGAGCTGGAGCATGTACGTTATCTGCGTCATTATTAACAACACCCATGTAATCAAGGAATTTGAAATTGTATTCTGGAGTGAGTAAACCAAGTGACAATGTAAAGAATGCACTTATAACAGACTTAAGAACGACCAATACAGTCTCCATAATACTTGAAAGTGTAGGTAACTGGTTTTCGTTGAATTCGCCAAGAGCATCTGACACCAACGAACCCAAACAAACTACAGGCTTAACAGTAAAATAAACTGCAGCTTGAACAGGCAACTTAATGAACAAATTAGTCACAACATCAGTAGGCGCACCAACCACACCGGCGAGCACGTTAGTTGCACGTGAGGCGATTTCTGTTTTAAAAAGGCCTTGGGTTTCTCCATCTGAATTTACTGGCTGGCTCATTCTATAAGCCGCATTCATCAAACTATTGTTAAGATCCATATAAAAACTCCTTTTAGGGTTGTTAAAAGTGTGAGCATAGCAAATTTAAGAATTATTGAAAAGAAAAAAATGAAAAATGAAATAAAAAACACACTTCATTTAACATAAAATTTCAAATAATCATCTCTAGAACTACCACAAATAATAAATTAAAAAGATAAAAAAAATCAGAAAACAAATATAATTTGACAAAAACAACAACGATTAATTAAAATGCATAAAAAAAACATAAGGATTTAAAATGAAGTACTCAAGAATAATTACTATATTAACATACACAATTCTCTCTACGCTTTCAGCCGGAGAATTCACTGTTGGTTCCTACAATTGCGGGGGACTCTCTGATCATTACGACTATCTACGCGCCGTCACTATGCAACAATTAATGCAAGAAAGATATCAGGCAGAACCAGAACTCATGGCGTTAAATGAAAAAGTACAAGCCATCCTCATTAAAATGAAATTCTGTAAAGACCCAGAAGAACAGGAACAGGCTGCAAACGAGTGGGCAAAAAATCAACATGCATTTAAACGGCTCATTAGCCCACCAAATCAAATGAATAGTCCAAACACTTTTTGGCATCACAAGGCAGACACCCTCATTACCAACTATCAGGTACGTCCCGTCATCATTAGCGACTCTAATCTAAACGAGCGAATCGCCAATCACATCAAAAAAACCACTGGAAATGAAGAAAACACACTAGAAAATACCCGCACTATAATGGGAAAAGAAATTTTTCAATATGACCTCACACACGACATTATTTGCCTTCAGGAAGCTGATTATCTCATCCCCTCAATGTTTCCGGATAAGTATGAAGTTCTTTTTACAGAAACAGCCCATTCAAAAAATGGAATTGCATGGAACACAGAGCGGTTTGAATTAGTCAGCACAATTGACGCTATAACCAACAAAGCCTTTGCCATTCAACTCTTCGATAAAGAAACTCATAAAACCGTCGCCATCGCATCCGCGCATCTTACAGGCTGCAATCCCTATGAACGGCAACTGGACCCTACAACAGAAGAATATGACTCAACAAGGGGCGATGAGGAACTCAAAGCTATCATCCAAGCATTGAATGAAACCAAAGCCGATTTCATACTTATCGGCATGGATTCAAATGTCACTTCACTGCATCCGCGGTTAGATATTCTCAAAGAATCGGAATATCACCTCGATTGTGAACATTATCTGGATCCTACATGCACGAACCCGTATCAGATATTAAACACGCGGATCGACTGGATAACGATAAAACAAAATGACGCCATCCCTCTAAAAATCGTCAATATTCCAGTGTTGAATGTCGGATTGAATAGCATGTACACAAATATCAGCGATCACAAACCGATCGCCGCCAAAATCGAGTGGGAAGACTAAGCAGCAAGAAAAAAATAACAGGATAGGCAGGATCGCCTTCGGCGGCAGGATAGTACAATTTTTATCCTGCCGGCGAAGCCGATCCTGCCTATCCTGTTAAATTTTGATTGTTTTCGGATTTATCACTGCTAGGCCAGAACTTCCTTGCTGTATTGCTGAAGGCCTGTCTTCACAATCTCTGTCATCTCCATCTTAGATGGGCAGACAAAAGTAGGCAAAGCGAAGTCTTCATCGTCAACTTGAAGCAGCCCGAGCGTCTCGGCAAGTTCGAAATCTTCTGCCATAATAGCCTTCACCAAAAGCATCGTAGGGACAGGCAACGGCATCACCTTATCATAAAGAGTGCTATCGATAAAAGCACGATGCTCTCCATGCGTACTCGTAGTAAAATCATATTCCCGCTTTGTATTGTCGAGATGCCCAGAGAGATAGGCATGACTAAAACTGTATTTATTCAAACCCAATCCAAAGAAATGGAGGAAAGCCCTTTCTACATTTTCGGGAATGACACAAAAAGTCGTGTCACATAGACCTAAAAAGTCGTTCCCTTCAACCTTTTTTCCCATGAGCGGATCACCAGAGACAAAGCGAAATAGACCGTGAGGAACACGTCCTGCAATCAGAGCCTCAACAGAATGCCCCTGACGCCCTTTAAAATAACCAATGCGGTCAGGCAGGACTCCAGGACCAGCAATACTAATCACCCTTTCGGTAAAATAATGCCCACGAAGCAGTAAGAAACCAATAGAGACAACATCAAGAGCCGTTAATGTCCAGACGATATCTTCTGCACTGTAAATAGGATCAATATGTTGAATATGGAGAGAGCTATTTGCAACAGGATGAGGCCCCTCTGCTGTGTGTTTCTCAACAGAACGAGCTTCAGTAAAAGCCTTGCATGGCGTCCCTTGACGATAGACTAAATGGACTTTCCCCTCCGTCAACCGAGATAGTGCCTCTAAGCCAACTTGAAATTCCTTTTCAAATCCCGCCACCTGCATCTCTGCAGGAGGAACGCAGGGAGCAGACTCTAAAGCTTTAACAAAAATACTGCGTGGGATCTTATAAGGATCGGCCAGAAGATTAAATGGACGACTGCGAATAGATGCAAAAACGCCGCCTGCCAGTAGTCGTTCGATAATTGATTCTCTGGAAGCATTTTGTAAGTTAAATGGGGTAAACTCGACAGTCTCTTCTCTTTCAGCCACGTCGATCACGATAAAATTCAACACCCGTTTTAAACCGCGGCGCACTTCTTTAACGACACCCGATGCTGGAGAAACAAAAACACGGCCAACGGTAGATTTGTCTTCGGCGAGGGGCTGTCCAATCTTGACGTAATCACCCACATTGACAAGTAAACGAAATTTAATATCCTCAAAAGCAGTTAGATTCAAAGCAATTTGGGACGGTGTTTTTAATTGGACTGGAGTAGAATTTTCCAAAGAAGATGCTGGACGTCCCTTCATCGGAATATCTAAGCCTTTCGTAATTTTAATGTGTGTCATACTACCCTCTATTTGTCATAGGTATAACCTTTGTTTTTATTTTACTCAAGCCTAAAATTCCCGTCTAACTTCCTGTGGTCACCGGTCTCGGTTTTAGAAAAGTTCCGAATTCTGTAAATAACGACTAACCAGGAAGCTGGTAAGTGTGTCGACAAATGAGAAGCCGGTAACAACAAAAAAATATAACAGGATCGGCAGGATCGGCTACGCCGGCAGGATAGAAGGAGCGTCAACAATTCGCGTTAATAATCAAAAACAAAAACACGAAGACACAAAGAGAAGACCGTGGTCACAAAATTATCCCTTTATGCTTTATTTTTAACGGGAATTGTTGACGCCTCTCCCATCCTGCCGGCGCAGCCGATCCTGCCTATCCTGTTATTTTTTTACCTTTCTTTAGATCTTTGTAATTATCTTGTGTTTCGGTCTCCTCTTTAGTCTGATTGAATCATCAAGAGGGCATAGGCTAAAAATGGATCGCGCAGAAACACTTGAGTTGGTTTTTCATCAATATTTATTTCCACAGACCCTCGCTTTAACCCTTCGACTAATTCCTTGAAGGTAAACACATATCTCCCCTTGATTGCCTCTGTCTCCTCGCATGAAGTCTCCTTTTCCGCTATCACTTCTCCAATAAAAACAGGGACAACAGAAGAGACTAACCCAGAGTCTGGAGCGATACCTCCCAGATACACCATATTATTAACAACAAAACCAGCTTCTTCTTGAATTTCTCTCCGTGCTATTTCTTCAGGTGATTCGTCTGGTCTATTTCTTCCCCCCCTAGGAACTTCTAACTCCCAAGCTCCCGTTGCATGGCGGAAGGTCAATATCAATGCAAATTTTTTTTCGTTTCCATCTACTATCATAGGAAGTGCTGCCGCCCCTCCTGGATATGCAGAGAATCCTCCAGTACCATCCAAACTAGACTTCCATATCATGCGATTATACGTATGCTTGTGGCCTGTTGGAGAAATTACCGGATCTCTCACCCATACCCAAAAGTGATCTTCACAAACGATTCCAGGGCGACTAAAATCTGCAGCCAACTGACTTGCCTTAGAGTCGGACATGCCTTGGTCCTTTGCTTTTTTGTATAGACGCTCAAAAACTTCTTGATGTAAAGAGGCTATTTCCGCTGGATCATAGACGATCTGATAAGTCCCTTTCGTATAGTCATTTAGATCTCCGACTCTTTTAGGAATCAATTCAAAATAGCGTTTCAGCGCCTCTTCATCGGCTATTTGTTTTGACGTTTTATCCGTAACCGGTTCTTCCCAATAACGGGAATAAGCCACATATTCGTATTGTGTCGTTGGTACAAGGTCCTGCCCAATCGGCAGATCCGCTATTGTAATCATCATTTTCCCCTCAAATTACTTCCATTTGTTTCGCCACGCTAAATACTCTGAATACCGAAGTCGATAACGAGCAAAATTACCTTCGTGTAACCCCATTATTTCTCTTTCGACTACCTCAACAAATCGTGTTTGCGCATCAAAAAGAACAGACTCATCAGCTGATTTCTTAATAAATTCAACAGCAGCCCTGCGAGTCATCTGATTTTTTACAATAGCGATCACAGTTTCTCTAATCAGATCTCGATAGCGCATGCGAAAAGGATCAGGTTCACCTAATTCACTCCGCTTTGCCGAGTAATGCAAACAAGAGCGTTCATATGCCCACACAAATACCTCACGAAGCAGTTCAATACGATTAAGCTCATAAACTCCCATAAGCCCACAAACATATACACGTGTAGGCACATCTACAAATGATAAAGGAGATAGATTATGAAGAATTAACGGTATATTTGCAACCAAACGCGAAACACGTTTATTCACATCCTCAAAGGGCTGAAGATAAGGTAAATGCACCATAAAAAAAAAAGCCTGCTCGAATGGATCGCAAATTTTTCCTGCCGTATCTATAATCTGTTGAAAACACTCATCTATAGATTGAGGGAGTACTGGTGGATGATAGACACTTTTTCCTATTCCCACTGGAATGGAACGTAGCCGACCACATGCTTCCGGATTTCCGAGTAAATCATGAGAAAGAATCGCATGCAAATTAAGAATCGTACGACGGTTAATTCCAATATCATCTACTGAATCCACAAGGAATTCAATCGCGTCCTTATGATTGATGATCATCTGCGCTTCCTTTAAATCCTTACCTTCAGCCGCCTCACTTAACTTAAGTAAACGCTCAGTTTCAAGTAAAGAATAAGTATTCCCCTCAAGACGACTGGAATTCCACGACAAATCAATAAGCAAACGACTAAATATCTCTCTCGCATAAGTACCCGCAGGGAAATCTCCATGAGCTCCCCCTATCTCCAATAAGTGTTGCCGCACATGCCCTGGTAGGTAGTATGTATCGTTAGGACGATACTGATCAAGAAATTCGCGATTATAACCTACAGGGGAACGTAAGTGGATAGGCCGACAAACCTCTTTTCCAACCCCCCTTGCAATAGCAGATAATAGGATCCCAAAGTCACTTTCTTTTCCACTAAGCTCTACGTCAATGACTGCAGAATGATTTTCCAATGAAGACAATTGATAGCGTCGTGCCCGCGATTCCCCAATAACAAATAAATGACCTTCTTTAACCAAAATTGCAAGGTGCCGTTGTACCGTGCGGATACGAGTTAAAGGCAACTGTAACACAGTCCTAATCTCTTCGACAGATGCCCCATTGGGAAAAGAAGCCACTGCTTTTAATATAGCATCATATTCATGTTGTTTTGTCACTCATTCCCTCATTTTGTCAGGCAAAATCACTTTTTGTCACTCATTCCCTCATTCTGTCAGGCAAAACCATTTTTTGTCACTCAAAAAATAATGGAATTGCTGATGCATAGATATTTTTTTCTGTAATTTTACAGAGAAAATGTAAGAATGAGACTCAGAATTACAATTGAGCTGTAAAAATTAGAGCCGTGAGTACGGCGTGTAATGCTAATAAGGACAAATGACGCCAAAGACACCAAAGACCTTAAGAGGCGATTGAAGACCTTTAAGTCTAATCCCGTTATTACGCGAAGCGTTTGGAGTGCGAAAGCCCTCTTTCGCTTTACCTTAAATGAAAAAGCGAAAGAGGGCTTTCGCACTCCAAACGCTTCGCGTAGTATAATATCGTTATCTAAAAAAATTACTTTCCATTTTTGCAATCGCCTCTTATAGTCCTTATGACTGACTTCTTTGGAGTCTTTCTCTTAGGGTTTTCCACAGTCCCTCAGCAGGGAAATCGACGTCGACCCAAGCTTCCGCTACTCCTTCATCGTCGAGCTGACGCAGAACCGCATACAAACACTTAACAGCTGTCGTTGAGTCCGAAGAGAAACCCAAAGAAAAGACCTGCTTAGCAAAGGGATAGTGACGGTCGTCAAAACCGACGACGACTTCCGCCTCTTTCGGCATTGACGTCACCAAGTGCAATTTAGCCTCTGGAGAGTAATGTCGATACAGCTGCCCTGGGCATAATGGTTTTTTATCATGTTTTACCCCAACAACAACAGGACAATATCCAAGAATCGGTTCAAAAGCTTCAGGAGACAAAGCTCCCAGTCGGATGATGACCCACTCATCCTCTTTCCAGAAAAGAATTGTCGATTCCATCCCTTTATCGCACTGCCCTCCCTCTAAGACTGGAAAATCACTTCCAAAGTCGTCTTCAACATGCTTCGATGATGTAGAAGAGGGCTTTCCCGATAGATTTGCCGATGGCATTACAAGGGGTCCTGTCTTTTTTAATAATGCATGAGCTATGGGATGGCTAGGAACGCGAAAAGCTGCCGTAGGGAGATCTGCACGTGCAATTGCTGGAACTTTATCGACATCGACATCAAGAACAAATGTTAATGGACCAGGCCAAAATGCAGCAGCGAGTTCTCTCATCCCGTCTGGAATCTGCTTAACGTAAAAATCCAAATCTTCAATCGCATGCAAATGAACGATAAGTGGATTATTAGAAGGCCTGCCTTTAAGAGCAAAAATTTCGGCGATAGCCGCTGGATGCTGCAATGACGCTGCCAATCCGTACACAGTTTCTGTAGGGACTCCTACCACATTTCCTGTTGTCAGTAGTCGGGCAGCCTCATCTATCGATACACGCATGGTTATTTCAACAATTTGATGACTTCACGGAGATTGATGATAAAACTATCGATTTCTCCACGATGATTATAAATGCCGAAAGAGGCACGGACAGTTCCGGGAATGTTAAAATGACGCATCACTGGCTGAGCGCAGTGATGCCCTGTGCGAAGGGCAAAGCCTCTCAAATCGAGCATCGTCCCCATATCAAGAGGGTGGATCCCATCGACCAAAAAACTGACAATAGCCCCTTTATCGCTTGCTGTCCCAATAATACGAACATCTTCAACCTGCTGTAAGTTGGTCGTAAAATAAGTTAAAAGATCCTGTTCATGGTGATAAATGTTTTCCATTCCAATGCGATTTAAATAAGCAACAGCAGCTCCGATTCCAAACACTTCGGCAATCATAGGCGTTCCCGCCTCAAACTTCATTGGCAAGGCGCTATACTCTGTTTTATCAAAAGTGACACTCTCAATCATATCCCCTCCGCCTTGATAAGGAGGCATCGCATTGAGAAGTTCCTCTTTGCCGTATAAAATCCCAATTCCGGTAGGACCATAAAGCTTATGTCCTGAAAAGACATAAAAATCGGCATCGAGGTCTTGGACGTCGACAGCTAAATGGGGGGCAGCTTGAGCTCCATCGACAAGGACTTTGGCTCCGGCGCTATGAGCTAGCATCACAATTTCTTTGATTGGGTTAACAGTCCCTAAAGCATTTGACACATGCGTGACAGCGACTAATTTAGTTTTTTCACTCAACAATTTAGCAAAGGCCTCTAAGTCCAATTCTCCTTTCTCATTGAAGGGGGCAACTTTTAAGATTGCTCCTCGATCTTCGCACAGAATCTGCCATGGAACGATGTTTGAATGGTGTTCCATCTCAGTGATAAGGATTTCGTCTCCTGGATGGACAAAACACTTACCAAAGGAATAGGCCACGAGATTAATTGATTCTGTCGTCCCACGAGTGAATATAATTTCCTCCGGTTTAGCCGCATGAAGGAATGTCGCAACTTCCTGACGCACACGTTGATATTCTTCGGTCGAATAGACAGCCAATTCATAGACAGCGCGGTGGACGGTCCCATAATGATTCGTATAAAAATCGGCGATTTTATCAATAACCACTTGAGGTTTCTGCGCTGTTGCCCCCGAATCAAAATAAACCAACGGCTTATCGTGCATTGTTTTAGAAATCATTGGGAAGTCATTGCGCAACTGCATAAAGTCAGGTTTCATTGATGGCATACGTATCTCCTCATTTGTTTTTGCAGAGATGGAACCGAAACAGAATCGATCACCTCCTTACAAAAACCGTTGACAAGAAGACTTGCAGCTAGCGATTCGTTAAACCCGCGCGTTTTCATATAAAAAATTTGGTCTTTATCCAATGGGCCTACAGTGGCACCATGAGAAGCTTTGACATCATCGGCAAAGATTTCAAGATTGGGCTTGCTATCGGCATGAGCGCGATCACTCAACAATAAATTATTGTTGAGTTGGAAAGCTTCGGTCTTCTGAGCCGCTTGTCTAACGAGAATTTTACCTTCGAAGCTCGAGCGGCTAAAATCGTCCAAAACACCTTTAAAAAGCTGCATAGAACGACAGTTGGGAGCTTGATGATCGACGAGGACATGTGTATGAGCCTCTCGTTTTCCCTGTAACACCCACACACCACTAAGCATCACCTCGGCGTTTTCGCCTATCAAAACAACTCGATAATCATGACGTACCGTTTCAGATCCATCGGTAGCTGCAATGACTTTTAGAGAGCTATTGCGTTTAAGAGAGGCTCTCAATGCATCAAAGGACCATAGATCTTCATCAGGGCACTCGGCCGACTGAACATAGCGGACATGAGCTCCCTCTTCTATAGAGATATCAACGACACCATTGATTCCATACCCACAACCCGAAATAACAGCTTGTGTGGATACTATCGTCAATTGCGACTGAGCTCCAACAACACATTGAGCTCGCGGTGTGATCAACATCGGAGTTTGCGCATCGACGATATTGACGATTTGGATAGGAGAATCGACGATGGTATTTGGAGGAATATAAATGAATGCTCCGTCCTGATGCATCGCCAAGTTTAGAGCAGAAAAGGGATCTAAATCCTCTTTGAGGGCTTTGGTCCATTGACTATTCAAAAACCCTGAATAGGTGTGCATCGCATCAGCGAGAGTGGAGATATTAACACGTTCAGGAATCGCTTGCATGCGCGATAATTTGCGGATGAAATGACCGTTGACAAATACGAGGGCAGATTCTGCGCACTCAGGAAGAATATACGGGGTGATCATTTCCTGAGAGATCTCTGTCGGGTATGCTTTTTCGTAAGATCGAGAAAAAAACTTTTTCAAACGTATGTATCGATAGACATCATCGCTGCGCGTCGGGAGACCAACCTCTAAAAAATGGTCCCAGGCCTTTGCTTTGATCTTATTCAGAGAGTCATCTTGGCCGGTCTGACTATAGAGCTTTTCTAACAGAAGCTGAAAAGATTGTCGTTCAACATCTTGCTCTGCAATCATCCCTCAACCTCTTTCTTTGGTGCTGACTTCAACCAGTCATACCCGCGAGCTTCAAGCTCTAACGCTTGTTCGGGTCCACCTGAATGAACAATTTGACCATCGACCATCACATGTACAAAATTGGGAACAATGTAATCGAGCAATCGTTGATAATGGGTGATTAAGATCAGTCCCATTTCAGGATTCATAATGCGATTGACCCCTGAGGCAACGACGCGCATCGCATCGATATCTAGTCCAGAATCGGTTTCATCGAGGATCGCAACACTAGGCTGAAGGATAGCCATTTGTAAGATCTCGTTCCGTTTTTTCTCTCCGCCAGAAAATCCTTCATTGAGATTGCGTTCTTTAAATTCTTGTTTTATATCGACCAGCCGCATTTTAGCGTCGAGAAGAGCTTCAAATTCTGTATGAGAGAGCTCCGCTTCCCCTCTTGCTTTGCGATTGGCATTATATGCCGTTCTCAAAAACTGAATATTGCTGACACCCGGGATTTCAACGGGATACTGAAAACTCATAAAAAGTCCTCCATGAGCCCTTTCTTCAGGCTCCATTTCAAGGAGGTTTTTCCCTTTAAAAAGCACTTCCCCTGATGTCACTGTGTAAGAAGGATGACCCGCCAACACCTTTGCTAAAGTCGATTTGCCAGCTCCATTTGGTCCCATGATGGCATGAATCTCCCCAGGGAGGACGACAAGGTTGACTCCTCTTAAGATCTTTTTCCCATCGATTTCGGCGCATAAGTCTTTAATTTCTATCATATTTTCCTATCCAACAGAATTTTCTAGTTTTAATGCCAACAATTTCTGTGCCTCTGCAGCGAATTCTAAAGGCAACTCACGGATGACTTCCTTACAGAAACCATTGACGATCATATTAACGGCATCTTCTTGCGAGATGCCGCGAGACATAAAGTAAAACAACTGTTCTTCGTTAAGTTTCGATGTAGAGGCTTCATGCTCCATCTGGCTAGACGAGTTGCCAACTTCAATATAAGGGAATGTATTGGCAGAGCACTTATCGCCGACCAGCATCGAGTCACATTGGGTATAATTTCTTGCCCCCGTCGCTCTTGGAATGATTTTAACCAGTCCACGATAGCTATTATGGGAGAAATCGGCAGCGATTCCTTTAGAAACAATTGTCGAACGGGTATTTTTACCCAGGTGAATCATTTTTGTCCCCGTATCAGCCTGCATTCTGCCATTGGTCAGCGCTATCGAGTAAAACTCTCCAACAGAATTATCCCCCTGCAGCACACAGCTAGGATATTTCCAGGTGATCGCGGCACCGACTTCAACCTGTGTCCAAGAAATTTTAGAGCTTTCACCTACGCAATGTCCACGCTTCGTAACGAAATTATAGATTCCCCCTTCCCCTGTCTCCGGGTGCCCTGAATACCAATTCTGGACAGTGGCATACTTGATCTCGGCGCGATCTAAAGCAATCAGTTCAACAACAGCTGCGTGGAGCTGCTTGTTATCATATGCTGGAGCAGTGCACCCCTCAAGGTAGCTTACATAGGAGTCATCTTCAGCAATAATCAACGTGCGTTCAAACTGTCCGGTGTCTTTATCATTAATGCGGAAATAAGTCGAAACTTCCATCGGACAACGCACTCCCTTGGGAATGTAGACAAATGAACCATCGGTAAAAACTGCTGCATTCAATGTAGCAAAAAAGTTATCGCCGATCGGAACGACGCTGCCAAGATATTTTTGCATGAGTTCTGGATATTTCTTCGTCGCTTCCGAAATGGAACAAAGGATGACGCCTGCATCTTCAAGTTTTTTCTTAAATGTAGTTCCGATAGAAACAGAATCAAAGACCATATCGACAGCGACGTTACTTAAACGTTTTTGCTCATCTAGAGGGATACCAAGTCGCTCAAAAGTTTTTAATACTTCAGGATCGACATCAGCTAAGCTATTGAGTGCCGCGACTTTCTTCGGAGCTGAATAATAAGAAATGTCTTGATAGTCAATCGGTTTATAGGGAGCATTAGACCAATGAGGCTCCACCATCTCCAGCCATCTGCGGTAGGCTTTTAAGCGAAACTCCAACATGTAGGGAGGTTCTTCTTTCTTGGCAGAAATCGCACGGATTGTTTCTTCATTTAACCCTTTTGGTAGAGCATCAGTTTCAACCTCCGTCGTAAAACCGTACTTGTATTCCGCCGGCACCGGGACGTATGTAGACATTTTTCCTCATTATCTGTATGACTAACTGGGATTATATAGAAACTTGTAAAAAATTGCACCGTAATTCCAATCATTTACAGCATATTAAATAATTCGCAAACGATAACTGCTATAGCGACTCCAACTGAAAGCCAAATCAAAAGCTTTCTTTTTAGCTCCGGATAATATAAATCTTCTGTTTTTATTTGCCAAAACAAGTACGTTGGTAACAAAATGGCTATCACAGCCAAAATCATACCAGCAAAGCCTAAAATAGCTATGAATGCATTTGGCACATACATCACGACTAAATAAGCCGGCAACACTGTAACTATAGAGGCGAATATGTTGCATAAACCACTATGAGACACTCTTTTAGACATCATTCCTTTAAGTGAGTCACATAGGCCTACACCGACACCAAGGACCGATGTGGCAATTGCTAGTAATGAAATCCACCAGACTAAAAGTTGAACCGATTGCCATTTAGCAATACTACTAAGTACTTGAATGAGCCCTCCAACCTCAGCTTTTCCCGCTACCATCTGTTCATAAAATTGCGGATGATCTTGGTACACCACACTCAGTATACTGCAGGTCCAAATAAGATAAACGATAGCTGCAATTAAACTTCCCCACAGGAAGGCTTGTTTAAGCATTTTTACATTCATATTGCAGTAATTGCTAAGCGTGTGAAAAATGACTTGAAACCCAAAAGCTGTGAACACGACCGGTATTAAAGACGCCCATACCGATAGGTTGCAATATTGCTCAGAAAATAATGGCAATTCAGACCAATTCATTGTGATCAATAACCCAGTAAGCAAAATCGCAACGACAGCAAGTAAACCCACAAATAAAAAACGATTGAAATAATCGATCAATTTTATGGGTAACAAAAGAACTGCCATCGCTACAAGAGCATAATAGGTCGCAATAGTACCAAACGAATACTCAACTCCCATCTTTGAGGCGATTAATTCTTGAAGGATAGAGGATCCTCCATAGATAAACACAGCCAACAAAGAGTAAGAAAGTAGTTTAAGGCTAATAATTCCTATTGCCTCTGCAGTTCTACCAGAAAAACGCCTTCCCAATGCCCCCAAAGAGAGCCCTTGACCGGCCTGCAGGTTGAGTTCTAAATTGATCAATGAAGTGTAATACATGATGAACCATATAGCTACCATTAACAATGTACTGAGAATAAGACCTAGCTTAGCCAATACCATTGGTAAAGCTATCATTCCACTACCTATACAAGTTCCTGCCACGAGCAATATTGCTCCAATTTGTTTATACATTTTTTTTCCTATTGCGTTAACTCAACTTTATACGTCACTATTTATAAGAACACATTCATCTATACCGCCAAAGCGTCTTCAATATGCTTAACTATACTATTTGTTTCGTAATCGGTTGGACCGGTGACGTGCGGGTTATCCCCATAATAGTAAGTCTGTTGTGTAAATAGAAGCTTCTCCTTACAACCTTGAGGTGTGAATTTTGATATCAAAGGAGCTTTGATCACATAATCATAGCAGTTATTAACAATCACCTGAGGAATTCCCTTTAAAATAAGCGCATCACACTCTTCTTTGAGATTGATATTCCAACCAAGATACTCAACCATAGATTTCAATGGCCTATTCAAATACCCAGGAAACATGGCTTGTAACTGATCCTGAGTATTAGAAAATGTACGGTCTTTCACACAAACATACCTGATGCCCTCTTTAAATTCAGCGTCTTTAAGCCCATTCGCTTGAAATAATCCACCCGCAGAATGTCCATACAAAACAATCGCCTCTGCTGCAAGCCCCTGTTGATCCTCAAGCATCGTTTTCATAGCTTGATAAATTTTTGCTGCTTTTTCAACACCGACAGTCCCTTCGCTTCCTAAGCATCCCCCATAGTTGTAAGTGATCACATTAGCTTTTAATTTTTTTTGTAAACTGGATAACATCCACTCACTCTTCCCGATTAAATCTGCAACTACCGATTCAGCGGGTATCCCATTTCCATTTGTTGCTAAAATCCAACGCTGACCAGCTTCAATTTTATCTTTACCCATTACCACGTAAGTATCGATGCGCTCACCATCAACCATCACACTCATGCGCATGTGTTTAGGTCCACGCTCTATGCAATCTGTATAGTCCGTTTTTATAACTTCTGCTATGCTTGCAGAAATGAAATATTTAGCGATGTAATAGATCCCAGTTCCGACAAGAGCTGTAATCCCCAGCCCAAGAGAGATTTTCCCTAAAGAGATTATAACAGCTCCGACTAAAGCAATCTTAGCAATGGTTTTAATTACTTCAATCACTTGTTCAAGTAATCTCTTCGGAGGTGAAATGGCCATATCCCTTGCAGGCGCAAATAATTCTCTCAAAATACTCGAAGAAACAGGCAAACAAACAAATTCTCCTGCTGCTTTAATCACCCAGTAGATGGCTGGGATGATCGTAACAGCTCCAAAGACCGTCAGAACTAATGATCCCACTTTTCTTAGAATCGGGGGGATTTGACTTTCTTCCCCAACGACATACATGGGTTCCTGCAGGCAATAGGGAGAGCCCATTTCTCTTCGTGTATTTTCAATGTAATTTTGATCTTCAAGTTTACCAGCAACTCGCTGATAAAGAGGTTGTCGACCGCAAGGATTTATTGTATTCGTTAAATTCATATTTTAACTATTTACCAAAATAATTTTTTTTATATTAAATGCAGATCGAAATGCTATCATAATTCATCTCTAAATTGCAAAATAAAAATATCACCAGGGTGTGATTGAAAGTTGTACGCTACAGTTTTTTCAGAGCAACTCGACATTGGGGTCAGGCTTGGTATTCTGATATTCTGGAGGGAGGCATGGGGTCAGGCTTGGTATTCTGGTATTTTGGTGTCCATCGTTTTAGACTAGGCAACGAACACCAAAATATCAGAATACCAAGCCTGACCCCAATGCCTCTCCACAGAATACCAGAATACCAAGCCTGACCCCAATGCCAAGTTGCTTTGAAAGAATTGCCAATGTACAACTTTTAATCACACCCATATCACCAAACCGTGTATAAATTAATTTTCACTTGAATGATAATATCATTTATGTAATAATCATCTATATTAAAAACAACAAAAAGTGAATTAAATGATCACAACAAAATATGAAGTTGAAAATATCTCGGCTTTTTTAGGGGCCAATCAAAATATGTTAACATTCCCATACTCGGAAGAGAGAAAAGTTAAAATTATTTTAACACCTAATGACCTCTCTAAGTTAGAACCTCATTCGTTAGCAAGGGAGACTTTAGATGGTTTAGTTAATAAAGCGTCTCTCATCTTGGCTGAAGGAGATGAAATAACGATTAATTGTTCTCCAGAACGTGGATTTATCTGCTGTTGCTCTTCTAGAATCGAAGTGAAAAGAGCAAAAAAAACATGTATGCAAGGAACATACAAAATACGTAGAGGAACCCCTTTAGATGATTTACGGATAGAGCTCCGAGATCTGCTTAATGGCCCAAATTTTGAAATGACCGCAAATCCTTTAATAACGGACTCTGAAACTAAGTCTCATGCCGAAACTGAGCACAAAGAGACCACTCCTAGCCCAGAGACCACTCTTAGCCCATTTAAAAGAGCTTTTAACAAAACAGAAGCTTCTATAACCCGTTTAGAAAGCAGGAGCATTGCTGTAAAAAAAAATCACAACGAATATTCAGAAACATTTTCAATACATTCGGCTAACCAACCCCCGAATTCCAAAAGTGAACAAGAGTCGGCTATAACTCTATCAACTCCCACTATATTAGAACCAGAATCGACGACTCAATCATCTACTCCATCACCTACCCCTACATTGGCACCAGAAGATGAATCTATAGACCCCCCATCCACATTAAAACTTCCTGCAGCATCCCCCCCTGCAGCACAACCTCGCACTCGACGATTTTAAATTATTTTTAAAGCATAAAAAACAAGAAATTAATAATGCACGTACAATCATTTATACGTAAGACTCCGCCTAGTACAGACCTTTACGATGATATACCTCCTTTAGAAAGAAGCTCATCCCCTATTAGAAAACGACCTAAGCTTGCTGTTTCACCTATCCCAATGCGGTTAATTTCTTCCGTTATCCCCAAAATTATTCCTTCTCCTGAACTCAAATTCAAAAAAAATATCATTTCAATCGCACAAGAGCCCGATCAATCATCACTTCGTGAAATACTCACAAAATTCCTTGAATGTTTAAGCAACCGTTTTAAAAAAGATTTTTTAATCGAAATCATGAATACTTTACTTGAAGAAAGGAAAGCATTTCGCCAAAAACACATCATGCCTGTACTTGCCCAACAAAGAGATTCAGCTATCCCCGTTTATACTTTACATGACGTCTCAACCGCCATCGCAAAACAATCTTTAGATTTAATTGCAAGCCCAAAAAAAGACTTAAGTTTCCTTTACTTAGCCCACAATCGGTTACACCTCAAAATTCTCAATACAGGTATAAGAGAGGATAAAGTTCATATTACAGCCCAAACCATCGACAACATGGTTAAGCATTTTTTCTCACTAAATGATCTTTTTGTATGGGAACGAGACGAAGAGTTTTGCTTTTTACGCGCACACATCATTAGGGCATTTCTAGTTTTAATGGGAATTCCTGCCTCAGATATCTGTAATATTTACTTGATACCACCAAAAAACATTTCGTTGCAGTGGACGTTTCACGTGGCGGTTTGCATTAAATCCCTAAAACGCGTCATAGACCCGCAAACAAATACCAAAAAAGCATCATCTTATCTGGAGTGGGGCTCCGAAACCCTCAAGCAAGAATGTAGTTTACCTCTCATGGATCTCTCGGAAATTCCCGAAGCCAATATCGAACAACAAGCTCAAAAGTTGAACCCGGCTTTCGATTTATTAAATGGAGCATTGTTTATTACAGATGGACATTTAAAATTGAATGATACAGATAACATTCAACTTTCTCCTTGGAGTCAACATGATATGGAAAACTACCTTCCAGAACTCGCACAGTTTCGATGGGAATCGGATGAGAAATTAATCAAAACTATCTTTGATCAACAACAAACTATCCTGGCAGCGAACAGTTCAAGTGCTGCCGCTAGTGGTCCCTAACATCAGCTTGAGTCCAGTGATTAGCCTCTATCATTTTGGATATTAACTGCCCATAAGGCTCCGGAAAGCTTAACCCTTCTCGACATAAGTAGCGATATAGTTGCTTCATACCCTCGTGGGTGTTAACAAAAAATTCTTTTAATACCTTTGATTCTATATTTTTTTGGATGGCATTAAGTTCCGCTTGGTCACATTGATCAAAATTATACGCAATGAGCCTTTTGAGTAATTCTTTCATAGAAACATAAAAAATAATTTTAAATCTAACAGTTTCGTTTGCCTCGGCCGTCACATGTATATAAAAGGAATCAGGACCATCATATAAAGAGAAAATTAATCTTTGTGAACGATCAACTTCAAAGAACTTCCATTCTCCACCAGTTACACATTTGAATCGAGATAAAGGAGCAACAGGTGCACTAGCTGCTGCGCTTGGAGCTTCTGGGGCTGGCTGAGCTTCCACATTAGCTTCAGGATATGGAACTTCTGGTATTTTAGCAAGAGCTTGAGCAATTGCACTGATTTGAGGGTTTTTTTGAATTTTCGTGACATTTTTTTTGCAACTAAATGGACATTTCTGCGAAGGAGCTATCGTCAAATCTTCAGCCATGTTTTTAAACCACTTATCACGGACACATTCAATATGAAAATTATGTAATTGTGTGCAGTCCGCTTGATAACTTTCTTCCAATAACTCAAAACAAACTGAACAGGTAGCAGGACGTCGTAAATCTTGGTCTAGATTGTACGCTTGTAAAGGATCAAAACTTGCTGCGCTAGCTTGCATATAAAAACTCCTACTATTTTTAAAATAATGCTATAAACACCCTTTCTATAAAAGAAATATCAAATGCACACAAAGTTGTCTATGAAAATTTTTCCCTTGCCTACAAATTTATACTTAATATACAAGTAGTGTGACACATTTAGGGAGGGTCTATGAATTTTCTCGTTTCATTGCTGTTACTTGTGGCTAGAATGGCTATTGCAGCACTTTTTCTGTCGGCAGGAGTCAACAAGCTCATCAACTATAATGATACTGTCCAGTATATGACAGCTCATGGGTTCACGATGGTCCCATTCTTTCTTTTTGGCGCTGCGGCGATAGAGGTTATTGGAGGGCTTGCATTAATTTTCGGTATTAAAACGCGCGTTACTGCGTTTATACTTATCCTTTTCCTTATTCCTACAACGGCGATTTTCCACAGTTTCTGGACACTTAGCGGTGGAGAAGCTGTCCTCGCACGTCTTTTCTTCTTCCATAACCTAGCTCTTATTGGTGGATTGATATACGTCCTGTGTTATGGAGCTGGTAAATTTGCGTGTGATCGTTCCTGCGAATGCAAAGAAAAAGACACTAACAAAGTTTGTGAATAAAAATGACAACGACTTTATTTTGAATTCCTCTCCCTCCACCTACCCGCTACCTAAAAGCCTCCAATGGCTTTTAGTGGCGGTAAGTTTCTTATTCGTTGCTTGGGGACAACCTGCATGGCATTCCCTTACAGGTCCTTTAGCAGCAATTTTTGGTTATGCTCTTTTTTGGAGAGTGTTACTGATCTATCCTTCAAAAAAAAAACGCTTTTTTCTAGGGATGCTTTGGTTTAGTGCTGTGCAACTTGTACAGCTTTCCTGGTTTATTGCGCACCCCTATTGGTACATTTATTTCGTTTATGTTTTCCTTGCGGTGATGATGGGAATACAGTTTGGGATTCTAAGCATCTTTGCATATACCAATCGCAAGGTAGTCAATGCCACCACGACAGCTCTTTTTATTGCGGCTCTATGGACAATTTTTGAATGGTCTCGCCTGTTTTTTCTGTCTGGATTTTCCTTTAATCCTGTTGGATTAGCTCTGACAAGTAATTCTTACTCGCTTCAAATGGCTTCCTTAGCTGGGATTTTAGGGCTTTCCTTCTGGGTGATTTTCGTCAACGTCCTCTCATTGCTTACATGGATTCAACCGACAAAAAGAAGGGGGATCTTATTAGGATCCATGATCTTTATCCCCTATATCTACGGTGCAGCCCAAATTGCTTTTCACGAACAGACAATGAAAGCATCGCCCCCCCCTTATTTTAGAGCGGTTCTAGTACAGACAGCCTTTGAAATCGAAGAAGTTCCTGATTCTCTTGCACAAGGGAATTTAGAAACTTACGTCTTTGAGGAATGGAAACGAATTCTCGAAATCACTAAAAAGAATTTAGGACAGCCTATCGATCTCATCGTCCTTCCTGAGTTCGTCGTTCCTTTTGGCACCTATGCATTTGTCTACCCTTTGGATGAAGTTGTCAATGCATTTAAGGAAATTCTTGGAGATAAGATTTTACATTTACTCCCTAAAGCAGAATGGCCTCTTGCTTTTAAAGTCAATGGATCACATGGCTCCATCACAAAAGTGAATAATGCCTATTGGGTACAAGCTTTGGCCAACAGCTTTGATGCAGATGTCATTGCTGGGCTTCAAGATGCGGAGCAAAAAGAGGATAAAAAAATTGAATATTACAGTGGTGCTTTATTTTTTCATCCTACGCCATTTCAAAATAACAATGATTTATTCATCGAGCGGTACGAAAAACAGGTACTAGTTCCGATGGGTGAATATATCCCCTTTTCGTTTATGCGGGGTTTGGCAGCCGAATACGGAATTACAAGCTCATTTACTTGTGGCCGAGGCGCCAAGGTATTCTCTTGTCAAGGAATCGGCATCTCCCCTTCCATTTGCTATGAAGAAACGTTTGGCCATCTCATTTGCGAGGGAAGACAGAAAGGAGCCCAATTACTTGTCAATTTGACGAGTGATGTCTGGTACCCACATTCATGCTTACCTCATCAACATCTCGATCATGCTCGCCCTCGGACAGTAGAAAATGGGGTTCCATTGATACGGGCTTGCAATACCGGCATTACAGGCGCCATTGATAGTTTGGGGCGAGATATTGCGATTCTTGGAGGCTCACATCCAGAAGATTTTGAATGGGTTGCTGATTCTATTCTCGTCGATGTCCCACTTTATCATTACAAAACCCTATATAGTTTTTGGGGTGACTACCCTCTAATTATTTTTTGTCTTTCAACCATATTATACTGCGGGGCGGTGAATTTTTGCGTTTTCCGCAGCGACAAAATAAAGGTTGATAAAAATTCACTAACTAAGTAGCATCTATCTATTACAAGTTATAAAGAGTTACGATGATATCCGTTAAATCTAACCATACAACGACATACCGTAAACAACGGACACTCAAAGGTCCTGTTTCCTTTTCGGGAATTGGCCTCCACACAGGCGAATCAGTTAACATGAATTTCGTCCCTGCCCGCGAAGGAACAGGAATTATTTTTAAACGAATCGATCTGCCCGATACTCCCATTATCCCAGCAGCTGTCGAATATGTCAGTGCTAATACGCGCAATACAACTCTTGGAATTGGAAAAATTGCTATTCATACTGTAGAGCATGTCCTTGCTGCAATCAAAGCCTATAACATCGATAACCTGTGCATCGAACTCGATGGGATTGAACCTCCTGTGGGCAATGGAAGTTCTGATATCTTCGTCAATATGATCGAAAAAGCGGGCATCACCGAACAGAAAGAGCAGACCCCTATCGTAAAACTCAACTCTCCCCTTTATTGGTCTGAAGGAGATGTTCACATCATCGCCCTTCCATGCGATCGCTATAAGGTCAGCTACACACTCAATTATCCCAACACCCCGCTGCTAAAATCACAATACTTCTCGGTTGATATCAATGAAGAAACATTTAAAAGAGAAATTGCCCCTTGCCGCACTTTTGCTCTCTATGAAGAGGTCTCTGCACTTATAGATAGAGGACTGATTAAAGGAGCTAGCTTGGACAATGCCGTCGTCATCAAAGACGATACTATCCTCAGCAAAAATGGATTATTCTTCCCCGATGAAATGGTCAGACATAAAATCCTCGATGTCGTCGGAGACCTTTCTCTAGTCGGTTTCGATTTTCTTGCTCACATCATTTCTATCTGTTCCGGCCATGCATCAAACACGGCCTTTGCTAAAAAAATATTCAACTCCATCACAACGGAGAACAACTAAATGTCTTCTTCTAATCACCCAAAAACTTCACACTGTACCGCATTGGATATCAAAGAGATTTGCAAAATTATCCCTCACCGTTACCCATTTTTACTAATAGATAAAATCCTCGAACTCGATTTAGAAAAAGGGACTGTGATTGGATTAAAAAATCTGACGATGAACGAACTTTTCTTCCAGGGGCATTTCCCAAACAATCCGATCATGCCTGGAGTGCTCAGCCTAGAAGCTCTTGCTCAAACAGGAGGTCTTTTGGTTCATCAAAAAGCCAATACAGATCGCATTGCGGTCCTCCTAAACATTAACAACGTAAAATTTCGCTCCGCAGCACATCCGGGGGACACCCTCATCATCAAGTGCGAAGGCCTCCACTTTAGTTCCAAAGGAGGACGTGTTAAAGGAGAAATTTTAGTTGAAGATAAAATCATTGTGCAGGCAGAAATAAGCTTTGCTTTAGTAGATGCAGATAAAATTTAACACATAGATCGAGAATGAAAAATTGTAATATTCACCCAACAGCAATTGTTGAACCAGGCGCACAAATAGGCGAAGGCGTCGTTATAGAAGCCTACGCAATCATCAAATCGACTGTCAGATTAGAGGACAATGTGACGATTAAATCACATGCCTATATCGATGGCTATACGACGATTGGAAGCGGAACCACCGTTTACCCTTCTGCCTGTATTGGAACAAAGACGCAAGACCTCAAATTCCGCGGGGAAAAGACTTTTGTCAAGATAGGTAAAAATTGCGAGATCAGAGAATTCGTCACCATCAATTCCTCATGCCAAGAAAATTCTGTCGTCTCTGTCGGGGATAACTGCCTCATCATGGCCTACTGCCATATCGCACACAACTGTACCGTTGGCAATCGAGTCATCATGAGCAATAACGCCACCCTCGCCGGACATGTCACCGTCGAAGATTTTGCCATCATCAGCGGCTTCACACCTATCCATCAATTTGTTCGAATCGGCACCTATGCCATGGTCGGAGGAATGAGCCGCGTGACCCACGACATTCCGCCATACACCATTGGAGCAGGTATTCCATTTAAATTTGGCGGACTCAATCTCATTGGTCTAAAACGCAATGGAATACCCTTACACGTAAGGAGTGAGTTGGGAAAAGCGTTCAAGCTTGTCTATCGTTCTAAGCTCGATTTTGCCGATGCTTTAAAGTGCATTGAAGAGGAGCTTGAACCCCTTCCCGAGATCCTTCACTGGCTCAAATTCTGCCGTGAATCGAAACGAGGTCTCATGGGACTTCAAGGAATCAAAGAAGATCATGAAGAGAAGGACCAGCTCGAAGAAACAGAAGAGTGCTCTCTTGCAAGGAAACAATGAGAGTTGTTTTTTTTGGCACTCCTCAGTTTGCAGCCGAATGTCTCGAATACCTCCTTAACCATCAAGTAGACGTCGTTGCCGTCATCACTAAGCCCGACAAACCCCAAGGACGTTCCCTCGCTCTTGTCCCTACCCCAGTCAAATGTATCGCCTTAGCCCACACACCACCGCTTCCCCTGTTTCAACCTGAGATCGTATCCGATCTTACCTTTGCCCCTGTTTTACAACAATTTGAGGCAAATCTATTCGTCGTTGTCGCTTATGGAGAAATTCTCAAGCAGCATCTCCTCGATATGCCTAAAGTAGCCTGTATCAATCTACATGCGAGCCTATTGCCAAAATACCGTGGAGCAGCCCCCATCCAAAGATGCCTCATTAATGGAGAAAAAGAGACAGGTGT
This sequence comes from Chlamydiota bacterium, assembly GCA_013287465.1. GTDB lineage: Bacteria > Chlamydiota > Chlamydiia > Chlamydiales > Parachlamydiaceae > JABDDS01. The sequence goes on from JABDDS010000017.1 coordinate 26,986, forward strand.
CACCATCATGCATATGGCAAAAAAAATGGATGCAGGAGATATAATTACAATGGAGAGGGTAGCAATCCCACCCAATATGAATTATGCGGAACTCGAAGCAGCCCTCTGCAAGACAGGAAAAGAACTCCTTCTTAAAACAATTAGAGACTTTGAAACCGCAACGCCTTCACGCACACCTCAAGATCATGAAGCAGCGACGTTAGCACCCAAAATTGAAGTGACAGACTGCAAAATTGATTGGCAGCAACCGGCGCATGTCATACATAACTTGATCAGAGGGGTCACCCCCCATCCCGGTGCCTGGTGCTATGCCTCTATTAAAGGGGAGCAAAAACGCTTAAAAATCACCGCGACACAAATCGCCGAAGAAAATTCTCACAATGAGCCTGGAACCCTCCTAAACACATCAAAGCAAGGGATTATCATCGGCTGCAAAAAAGGCTCTCTCCTCATCACCCACCTGCAACTTGAAGGCAAAAAAGCAACTTCAGCAGTAGAGTTCATCCGCGGTTTCCCGCAGCTAACACTCCACTAAAAACAAGAATAGACTTCTTTCGAAACTGTAATCCCGTGCCTCTGCCTACCCTAATCGGGGAAGGGGGGCAGAGGCATGGGCACAGGCAGAGGCACGGGATTGCAGTTTCGAAAGAAGTCTAATCACATTCTATCACATAAATACATATTAAAAATTAAAATATATTGTATAATCCAAATAGGGATGCGCAGGGTTCGGTTTATTTTTCCGGAAAGGTGTATTTATGGACGAATGCAATGTTGGGTTTAATGTTTCGCGGGGACAACAAATCTCTTTGGGTGAGCCGGGACTTTTTCATCTTACCGAAGATGCCAAATTTACGAATAAATTGATTCAAGAAGTCAATAGGGTAGGTGAAGAGAATCTTAACGACTTTTACGTCAAATGGAAAGGGACAGATGTTTCTCTCATTAAAAAAAAATCGATACGTGGATTTTTATATGGAGTTGTTAGTAAAAAAGTGAGCGGGCTCACAATTTTGAACGACTATGCAAAATAGTAAGGCATGCATTTGAAATGTGTGGTCCAGGAAAAGAAGGACCTCAAGAAGGAATATTACAAAAAGGAGTAGAGCGCACCCTAAAAAATGAAAGGCCATTGAATTCCCCACTGAATGCCGCTCCTCCTGGTTTTTCTTTGACTTCTATTGATTTTCTACCCTTACTTAACGCTGCATTGCCGATTACGTTTAGTCATAATGAATTGGCATCTATCGGAAATTTTTTATCGACATTTCCTCCAAGCGTAGGCCTTGAAATTCAAGAACAGCTAAGCCAACGTCCTCCATGTCTCAATGCTTTACAAAAAGCTGTTAATAAGGGGGTTTCCTTAAATATATTGACTCCGAAAAATAGGTCGGCTGTGTTTAAAGTCGCACGATATTTGCTCTCCGAACAAGCATTGAAGTCTCAAACCCCAGTAATAAATGAACTTAGGAAGAAAGATTCATGTCTAAGAATGCTAGCTAATTTATTTGGAAATCGTTTTATACGTGGCGCAGGAAATGCTTCTTTTCAGGGACTAGAGGGAAGTAATCCTATTGAATATGTGGAAGCCTGGAAAAAATTTTTATCTCAATCAGATTTTAAAGGCGTAGAAAAAGAAAAGTTAGAAAATCTTATTAAAAATTTCATACCAATCACACATTCTCCTTCGGATGTGGCAAAGCAAATTAAACAACAGCTAGAAAAATCTGGTGAATGCCTTATTCAGGGGGGGTATTCTAATACTAACTCAAAACATGCAATGGTTTATCATATTCGGAGAGAGGCCGATGGCTCCTGCTCTTTTCGTATCTTCAACAGAGGTGGGAACATTGCCGGGGAAATTATAGATAAACATGGGGTTAAATGTCCTGCGTTCGTAGGGTTAAAAAATATAAGTTTTGAAAAAGTGACACAAGTAGAGTTTGCAAAAAATCTTGCTAAATTTTCAAAAATAGGACCAAAAGGATTTTCAATAAAAGGACCAAAAGGTGAGACAGATGCAGCAGAAAAGATTTTGTCTTATTTAGGGCGTCAACCTAATAATTGGGAACCAGATGAAAACTTGATTATAAGTGATCAAATGGTACCTTTGCAAACTTCAGGAGTATGTGCTCCCCTTTCCGTAAATGCTGCACTTATGTACTGCGCTGATCGTGTTGATCCGGAAAATTTTCAAAAATTATCGATTGATTTTAAGCTTTTTCTTCTTCAACAATCCCTTTCCACCCTACTCGGACTATTAAAAGAGAAAAAAGTTGAAGGGCTCATTCAGGAGGTCGTTTTTTTAGAAAGACTCATTGAAAAATTTAGCAGTAGCATAGAAAAACACGCGGACGCTCTCCTAGGTGTGCAAAAAACAGAAGCCGATGAGCTCATTGCTACCTATAAAACCTGTTTAGCACTTGTACGTGAAAATATCTCTATTGCTGAGCAAAAAAAGGGAAAATCCAAATTAAATGTTAAAGGACTACATAAAATTCTTGATAAAATTGATCCTAGTCATGTGAATCGAAATGGTGATCAACTTCAACTGCCTAGGCTTAATATGACATTTGTTAAGAAAGGAGCTCTCTGGTCGGTTAAAGAACTTCCTGGATATCATGTGGCGCAGGACCAATTTATCCCTAACCTTGATCCGGGATATTTAGTCCTAGAAAAAGACACAGTGGTGGGTCAAAAAATGGTCACGGAAAAATATGTCGTGATGCCAATGAGTGCTCCTATAGAGGTTACTGAAAAATCCAATCAAATATTGCGAGCTCCCTATCACCCAGATCCAAAAACTTTCATGGGAAGCGCCCTATATAAATATGATTCAGCAAAACAGGTATTAATTCCGCCAGAAGGCAGGATGATAGAAACGTTACATCTTGCTCGTTATTACCTCCACAAGGGGATGTTTGATGAAGCGGAAGCCATTTTACAAAATAAAAAAATAAGAGAATCAGAAGAACCTTATCCTCTTGATGTTCAAGAGATGCTTGTTGCTGTTGCTTCAGCAAGCTCTGCAAAAAACATTTCTAGTCGACGTTATCGCATACGCATGGAAGCTCTTGCCATATACGTGCATAATCGCGAACGATTTCCTGATTCTCCTTCCATTGCAATCGATTCACAAATTCCCCGATCAGTAATCTTTAGATATCACGAACGTCTTGATGATATTGCTCCGATTCCTATAGAAGATGAACTCGCTATTAGTAGAGCCTTTCCTGAAGAGTTTCCACAAGCTCGCCTTGAACAATTAGAACAGCTTCAAGCGGCAGAGCTGCAGATGAAGGCTCAGTCTGCAATGGATAGGAAAGTTTCCCAAGTGTGGAGTCATCGACCATTTGATCTTACCTCTTTTCAATCCCATCTTAATGTGTTGTTTTGTAAATTTTCAGAAAAAGGCGCACCGGCAAATATTCCAGAAATGGCCACAGAAGTAGAGACCGCAATCGTACAAACAGATCAGCAGTGTCAACGATTAAAAAAACAAATTTTATTGCACCTACATACCCAGTTAGCACTAAATCCTCTTTACTCTGCAGGGGTAACTTCTGCTAAAAAGCAAATGCCTTCTTTCGAAGAGTTATTAGAAACTTATCGCGATTATGACAGCCCTGTATTAAATGAATATATGGAGTCTTATTTAACCCTGGAAAACCAGCTCTATTCTCTTCGTGAATTCGTACAAGAATTAAATCAAGCTGATGCAGTACGCGATGGATTAGATATGGATGGAGATGACCTTCTTGAGTTAGAACCTGTTGAGAATAAGTTCGCAATGAATGCTAATGTATCACCTATTCCGGCTATAGCAGACATTGCCGTTCCTCTCTTGGGGAGGTAGGGTCAAATAGAGTCTAGTACACTGTCAAGTCAAAATTGATACATTTGGCTAGCGTGAAAGCTCCCGCGGTTCGAACGTCGGAAATGGGGTTGTATTGCCTCATACTACCCCATTTCCGATGTTCGAACCGCGGGAGCTTTCACGCAGCCAAATGTATCAATT
>JABDDS010000018.1 GCA_013287465.1 Chlamydiota bacterium
GCACTGCTATCTTCTGCACTTAACATGCGGAAGTAGTACAAACATACAGAACTTGCGCACTTTCGCGCAACTCCTTTTTTTTCTCTCATGAAAATTTTTCGTAAAATCGACCTGAAAAGCAACTGAAAAGGCAAAAAAGATAAAGAACAAAGGACGCTAAACGACAGAATAAAATAACAGGATAGGCAGGGTCGGCTTCGCCGGCAGGATAAACAGGTTTTCATCCTGCCGGCGAAGCCGACCCTGCCTATCTTGTTATTTTATTTCACACTTCCTTAGGATCCTTTTTCGTCTATTGCACTACTTTTGCCAACGACCACAACTCTTAATGCGATATACGCTGCTTGTTCCAGCTCTTGATTTAAGCGCTGTAATTCAGCTTTCATTTTGTCATTAGCAATCACCCGCATGGGCACCGTTTTATTGCTTTCGGGATGTAGCATTAATCCCATCGTTGAATGCACTGGCGAAAGGCCGTCTGAAGCAAGAATCGCCTTAGTATTTGCGAAAACGTTCACTAAATTCAACTTAAAAAGTCGTTCTATAATATCTAATAGATTAGCGGTTTCAGAATCTTTAACAAAATCTCTAACAGCCTGACTGGTAAATGCAGAACAAATAGCAGCAGAAGCCAATGATTTTATTTTTAAATTTAATAAATATTCCTTCTCTTCCTTAGAAATGACTAAATAACCATCTCTTATTTTAGGAGTGTTCGTTTGGAGAGCTACAATTTCTGCTTTTATTTCTGCAATTTCAGAGCGTAAATCTCCAAAATCACCTAACCCTGTACTTTCTAAATAATCGATTTTTCTTTCGATGGTGTCCTCGATGCTGAGTTGATAACTCACCTGATTAGGTTCAATTTCTGTTTTTACAGCCTTCTGAAAAACAGTATATTCTTGCTCACTTAAACTATTAAAATTAGTTATAGCATCCATAATTTCCTACTCTTGTTGAGGTTATATAAAAATAATAAATGTTTATTTTACATTAAATGAATTAAAAAGTAAAGGTAAATTTTCACAGGTAAATTTTCACAAACCAAATGGATAAGAGAACTCGACGCCAACAAAGTTAGCATTTTTAGGACAATTTAAAGCAAAGACACGGTAGCTATAGCTAGCGCTAACACTAACATCAGACTCAAAACGATGAACAAAACCAACGCCGATGTCAACGGATTGGTGGCGGATCGAACCATACCCGCGGAAGTGGCCTGGATATAGACTTTTATGGCCTAATCCCCAAAGAGTATTGATAGTAAAAACGACTTCATTAATGTCCCACCAGTTGTAATTTAAAGCAGCATTCCACCTCAGCCAAGGATATCCTATGTCGGCACCACCAACCCCAAAAACACTCCAGAGACGCAAATCCCAAAATTCCATCGATGAGTATTCTTTTCCCACAACGAGATCAAATTCCCCCTCGATGCCGCCATGATAAAATGCGGCGATATTATCTAGGCCCGTTTTAAAAACTTGGCTGACAGTAATGCCTGTAGCCAAAGATACTGGATCGCCTACAATATCATTTAGCCACTTTGCCCCACCAGTCATAAAAATTGCATCCAAATTGAAATCTTTGTGTCCAGTTTGAGCTGCAATTCCTTGCACTTCCAAAAACCAACCATCAAAGATTGCTGTTGTGACATCTAACTCAAAAAAGGCATCGCATGTCTTTTGATGTTGAGGGCAGTGCTTTGTGGCAAAAGAATCGTAAATTTCCAAAATGACAGCAGCTGAAGTTTCTATTTCAAAAGGTTCTCCAAACCAGGGAGAAAATCGATCTTCATAAGGAATTGCCTCTAAAGAAGGAACAACAACGGCCAACATCAATGCAACGAATAATCCTTTCACAACACAAGCCCTCTTGCTGAAAGTTCTCTTTCAGCTTCCATGGCAGCCATACATCCAGAACCGGCTGCTGTGATTGCTTGACGGTAGACATGATCCTGAGCGTCTCCTGCAGCAAAAACCAAATCGACCGATGTGCGGCTCGTCCCTGGCTCCACTTGGATGTAATAGTTATCGTGAAGAGCGATTTGCCCTTTTAAAAAGGCTGTGTTTGGGGTATGGCCGACAGCAAAAAAGAGTCCAGCTGCAGGACGAACAGACTTCTCCCCCGTCTTTAAATTAGTGATTTCAACCGCCCGTACAATTTCGTCCCCTTTGACTTCAGAGACAATAGAATCCCACAAAATTTCAATTTTGGGATGGTTGAGAGCGCGTTCTTGCATGATTTTTGAAGCTCGCAATTTATCGCGACGATGGACCAGATAGATTTTACTTCCGAATTTTGTGAGAAAAACAGCTTCTTCGACTGCTGAATCCCCTCCTCCGATGACATAGAGCTCGCGGTTGCGGAACATCGGCATAGCGCCATCGCAAACGGCACAAGCAGTGACTCCTCGCTGCCAAAATTCCCCGTCACTAGCACCTGGAATATCAAGGCGATTAGCAGTCGCACCGGTGGCGATAATGACGGATAGAGCTTCGTGGGAATTTTTCTTTCCTTTAATAATGAATGGATGTCTAGAAAAATCGACTTCTACAACATCATCTTGAATGAGCGTGGTGTTAAAACGGAGCGCTTGCTTGCGAAAATTATCAGCCAATTGAGGGCCTGAAATCCCCTCTGGAAAGCCTGGAAAATTTTCAACATCTGTCGTGGTAGTGAGTTGGCCCCCCGGAGGTCCACTGAAAAAACCTTCATACAGAACAGGTTCAAGGTTTGCACGAGCTGCATAGATGGCCGCTGTATAGCCAGCAGGCCCCGAGCCGATAATGACGAGCTTTGCTTTTTTTGGCGTATTGTTATTCATAATTTTCCCAGTCGTTTAAATTCTTTTCCGCCCTCTATTGTACAGGATTAACAAACAAGAACCAACAGAATTATAATTGAGAAATGAACTGTCCAGCCTGCTTCCAACCTAAGATTTTTCCTGAACGCCTACTTTGGCTGGAGTCCCCTCCGTAGATAATAGTACTAAATTCAGGATCGCTTCCCGATATTTTACTCCATTCCTCTAAAGATTTGAAAAATGAAGGAATGATTGTCTCACCTGATTTAATTTCTATTGGCATTGAAATATCACCTCGATCAATGATGCAATCAACCTCAATACGTCCATTTTGATCACGCCAAAAATAAGTAGAAGGCTGACTTATCCCACTATTGTAGTTAAGTAGGTGTGAATATAAGATGGATAGAAATCTATAGCAGCAATTTTATCCTCGTAAAGGCGTGGGTAAGATCCATTAAAAATTGCTGTATCAATATCCGTAATCAGCTGATTGTCCTCCAATTCGTTAAGAGAAAGAGGGAGCAGTGTCAAAATTCCAACGCGTCCAGCAAGTGATTGAGTAATCGACAAATTTTAAGTACCGAGCCAAAACTTTTGCTATGTCGCGTTTAAAAAACATTGGGACTTCTGTGCGAATTTACTGATTAATCACAGATTAGCACAAAACCTATTTAATCCTAGAAACGGCAGTTGAAGGCAATAAATTGATACAATCTTTTGAGCTATAATCACTTCCGATGGGGGTTGCCTTCACCTTTTGGGAATGATCAACCCCCATCGGAGGTGATTCTAACTCAAAATCTTGCATCACTTTATTACCTTGAACTGCCGTTTCTAGGTTAATGGCAAAAAAGACTATCTCTTAGTATAGATTAATTGCTGCTACTTAGCGGGGATTTCGATTTTATCTGATTGAGGGTTATAGAGTTGATAACGCTCTATGAATCCAGACACTAACTTGTCAACAATATCTTTAAGATGGTCTGAAAGATCACTAACAGACGACGTTGAAACATCGAGTGACTCCCAAGTGATCGCTTGCCAGAAACCTGAAGAGATGAAGTCTGGACGCATCACTTGCACTTCCTCAAAAAGACGGCAGTTACCAAAAACGACGACTCTATCTTTATCGATAGGATAGACGACGAGAAGAAGATGCAAAAGAGGCATTGGGGGTCTTTCGCGCTGACTCAGCTGGCGAATGATATCAACGCTATTAAGAAGCTTTCTTGCATAATTGACAAGAGGCTCTGTTTGAATTTCTGGGGTTGCGTTTCCCTTAACGATTTCAACATCTACGGTGATTTGGTTTGAAATATGACCTAAGTAGTCCACTCCCTGCCATTGACCGTTTTTTATCACGACGGCACCGGGCATCTCGAAAACTTTCAAATCAGTTGGCAGCGGTACCTTAGGACGTTCAGCCGCGCCGCTATTGGGTGTTTCGAACGCTACTTTATCTGATTTTTCGAGAGGTTTCCCATTCGAATCTTCCGTCGTTGGCACTGGGGCCGGTGGGGGTGAATCATCATCTGAAGGAACGCCAAAAAGAGATGTCGCACCAACAAGAATCATTAAAGCTGTATATGAAAGATAATGCATAGTTATAACCTTTATTTATCGTTAAGGGTGAAGGAGTTCAAGAAAAATTTCAATTCATCGGAATTAAATACGGCACGTTCATTAGCCATCGTGAGTATGTAAGCCATATTTTTATCCAGAATGACTTTTCCAATCATTAATAGTTGATCACTTATCAAAGAAAAGTCTAGGGAGGGATGGGGAGATGACATCTCGAGATTCGCATATTCAAGTTTATTTTTCTTATTGCGAATAAGCATGTCGTCTACAAGCCCTCGAAGAGTCTCCTCAACCTGCTTTTCCTCTATATTTTTTGGATATGCAATTGTCGTCACCACAATAATCGGACCATTTTCTTCCGGTGCAATAAAGGTATTGTATTCCAAAAACACACCAAGTCTTCTGTCTAAAATAGAATCAGAAGTATTTTGGGGAATTGAAGGGAACATCACTTTAAATGCTCCCGATGGAGGGGAAAACTCACGCCAATCTTCAAAGCTTGGAACTAAAGGTTGTTCAGCAACAGAGACTGCAGCCTTTACATCTTTATCTGAATCTGGACGCTCTATGCTATCCATGGAATGACGAATCATCAAGAATCCTAGCAGAATCGCAATGACAACAATGACAACAGTAGAAAATCTAGGCATACAAGCGCCTCTTTATGTTAACTTTTCCTCCTTATATAAAATTTAAAATAAACAAGCAAGAAGATATACCGAAGATATACCGAAACACACTCAAAGTTGGCATTTCGGCTGCTCCAAAGCCCCCAGGATCTGTATAAAATTCACCTCTGCGCCTCTGCGGTTCGCCTTCCCTTGTGCAAAGTGTTTCAGTATACATGCGAATTTCTATAGCGCACATCAAGTTGAATGGCTATACTCAATGTAACAAATCAAAATGGATGTGTTTCTTATGTCACGCTATACCCCTTTATTTCTTATTCTTCATGCACTATTTTATATGGGATGTTCACATGATGAAACTAAAAAAACAACCCCTTCATCGTCATTCACGATCGCTTCGATAGATGACCCTCATACGTTGGATCCTCGCCTAATGGGGGATCTTAGTGCTACGACGATAAGTCATATGCTTTTTGAAGGATTAATGAGGACCAATGCAAATGGCATTCTAGAACCTGCTATCGCTAACCACGTGACAATCTCAGAAGATCTGAAAACATACACATTTAAACTGCGTCCTTCAGAATGGTCTGACGGCACTCCCCTCACTGCTGAAGATTTTGCCGAGACGTGGTTATCCACTCTTGCTCCAAATTTTTTAGCTCGTAACGCTTACCAGCTTTTTATGATTAAAGGAGCAAAACAATTTAAAGACGGTCTAATCTCCAAGAAACTTGTAGGAGTTAAGGCGACTTCCCCAGACACACTCGTTGTCGAACTTGAGCATCCAACACCTTATTTCCTTGAACTCACTTCTTGTCATTTTTATTTTCCTGTCCATCCGGAAACTCGGTCAGAGTCAACAGATAAAGAAGATGCCATTATTGGAAATGGACCATTTAAACAAAACCGCTGGGAGCATCGCAGTGTGTTTGAAGTCGTTAAGAACCCCCTCTATTGGGATGCTAACGCAGTCCATCTAGACACGATTACCCTTCAAATTTTAGATGAAGCCACTGCCTTGCAACTCTTTAAAGCTGGCTCTTTATCTTGGGTAGGATCTCCCCTTTCGACTCTTCCACAGGATGCGGTCGCCTCGCTTAAACAAGAAGGGAGCTTACAAATACTTCCCGGAGCCGGAACCCATTGGTTTCGTTTTAACACTGAACGTCCTCCTTTTACCTCAGAAAAACTCCGCAGAGCCTTTGCTCTCGCTCTCGATAGACAAGCTATTGTCGACCATGTCACACAAGGTAACCAACGTCCTGCAATAGGAATTATTCCCCCCTCTTTCGGTTTTAACCATCAAGACTACTACAAAGATCACGACATCGAACAAGCGCAAAAGCTATTTAAAGAGGCTGTTGAAGAAAATTGGGAGTCGATAGCTGCAATGCCGCAAGTCACTCTTCTCTATGCAGCCAACGATCGCAATCATAAAATAGCCCAGGCTGTGCAGCATCAATGGAATCAGGCTTTTAACATTAACCTCCTGATAGAAAGTGGAGAACAAAAAATTGTCACCGATAGAATGCGTTCTGGCAAGTATCAAATGAGCGTTGGATCTTGGTACGCGGATATTCTAGACCCCATTAATTTCTTAGAAATTTTCCAATCGAGAGACACCCCCACCAACCAAACATTCTGGCATAATGGGGCTTATACGGCTTTATTAGAAAAATCTGCATTAGAGCAGGAGCCTAAAAACCGCCTAAAAACGCTTAATGACGCTGAAAAGATTCTTATGGAAGGGATGCCTGTAGCTCCGTTGTTCTACAGTGCATTTAATTACTTAAAAACCGACAAGATTAAAGGCGTTTATTTCTCTCCTCTTGGATATCTCGATTTCAAACAAGCCTTTTTCGATGAGGATGTCCAATAAAAATGATTGCGATCCTAGCCCGCAAATTGTTTTATGCTTGCCTATCGTTAATTGTTCTTTCGATGCTGACGTTTGTTCTTGTTAGAATAATACCTGGAGATCCTTTCCAGCAAGAACAGGCGTTGCCGGAAGAGATCTATCATGCTCTGCGCCACACGTATGGCCTAGATGCTCCGATACATAGCCAGTATATCAATTACATTACCAATCTCTGTTCTCTTCGTTTGGGCCCCTCTCTTGTCTACCATAAGCAAGATGTCGCTGAAATTATTGGCCACAGCTTCCCCACTTCAGCTCTTCTAGGAGGGGAAGCTCTTGCTTTAGCCATACCCGTAGGCATTTTTTTGGGGCTTTGGTCCGCATTTTATCAGCATGGATGGCAAAACTCCCTCACTCATATTTTAGCTATTATCGGCATTTCGGTTCCCAGTTTTATCCTGGGAACATTGCTGCAATACTTTTTGGCTGTTAAGCTACAGCTTTTTCCCATTGCTTGTTGGGGGTCATTTAGCCAGACTATTTTACCCGCGATCTCCCTCGGGGCGCTTCCTGCAGCTTTTATTGCGCGGATTACCGGAGCCAACATGATTGAAGAGCTCAAACAGGGATACATCACAACCGCCCGTGCAAAAGGCCTTCCTGAATATAGAATTATCTGGCGTCATGCGCTAAAAAATATTCTTATTCCCCTCCTTAGTTATATTGGCCCCCTCAGTGCCCATACATTGACCGGAGCTTTCATCATCGAGAAAATATACGGCATTCCTGGGCTCGGCTACTGGTTTGTCAATAGCGTATCGAACCGCGATTACCCGTTAATCATGGGAATCACACTTTTTTATTGCACACTACTTCTAACGATTTCGTTGGCTGTCGATGCACTCTCTTTAATGATAGATCCCAGACTTGCTAAAGCCGCAAAAAATAATAGAGGAGTTGTATGATTTCCCCCTCTTCTACATTTTGGCAAAAAATTTGGTTCTACTTCAAAAGCAACCGCTTAGCTATCTTTAGTGGGTGGCTTCTTATCGTATTTATTATGTTGGCTATAACCGTTCCTTTTTTGAGTTCTTACTCTTATTACGACGTCAACCTATCGATAAAAAATCAACCTCCTTCTCCCAACCACTGGTTTGGTACAGACGACCTAGGAAGAGATATCTTCGTCCGCATATGGTATGGAGCGCGCATCTCATTTTTCGTTGGCATCGCAGCTGCCTGTATCGATCTCGTGATAGGGGCTCTCTGGGGAGGCATCGCGGCATTAGCCGGAGGAAAATTAGATGAAATCATGATGCGTTTTGTCGACATCCTCAGCGCCCTCCCCTCCCTCCTTATCACAATCACACTCATCGTCGCTTTGGGATCCGGCCTTCACACCATCATCATCGCTCTTTCTGTCCTTGGATGGTTCACGATGGCTCGTATTGTGAGAGGACAACTGCTAAAAATCAAACAGCAAGAATATGTCCTGGCAGCCAGAGCCTTAGGAGCTAATTTTTGGAGAATTCTTTTTCGTCATCTCTTTCCTAACGCAGTTGGTCCGATCCTCGTCACATTAACCTTAACGATTCCTTCGGCAATTTTTACTGAAGCCTTCCTAAGTTATCTCGGCCTGGGAGTACAAGCTCCAATAGCCAGCTGGGGCACAATGGCCAATGAGGGACTCCCCGCCATGGAGTATTATCCCTGGCGTCTGTGGGTTCCAGCGACTTTTATCAGCCTTACACTTTTAGCTTTTCACATCATTGGCGATGGTCTCAATGATGCGATCACTCAAGTTACAGAATATAGAGAAACATCATGAATGCTTATAATCAAACACTATCAGACACTGATAGACACAACATGAATTTTGCGATGCGCCTGTCATTTTCTGTAGGTGTCTTAATGCTTTTTATTAAGACGTATGCCTACTACATCACAGGATCTGCAGCGATTCTCTCCGATGCTGCAGAATCGATCATTCATGTTTTTGCCGTCGGTTTTTCAGCCTATAGCATGTGGCTGAGCTTGCAACCCGCCGATGACAATCATCTTTATGGCCATGAGAAAATCAGTTTTTTCTCAGCTGGATGTGAAGGCTCAATGATTATTGTTGCCGCCTGCTATATCTTTTACGAATCGGTACTTAAAATCATTTTGGGAGTCGAGCCAGAAAACCTCGACTCAGGAATGCTCTTCATGGTAGCAGCGACAGCTATTAATCTGATTTTGGGTTTTTACCTCACCAGAAGAGGTAAGAAATACAAATCGATTATTTTAGAAGCAAATGGAAAACATATCCTCACCGACTGTTTGACAAGCTTTGCCGTCCTCATCGCCCTTATTCTAGTCAAACTGACCCATATCAGTTTCTTTGATCCTCTTGTAGCGATATTGGCAGCAACAAATATTTTATGGACAGGCATTAAACTCATCAAGAGATGTGTGGGAGGGTTGATGGATCAAGTAGACCCGGAAATACATCGACAGATTGTCGCGACTCTCGACAATGAGATGAAAGACAAAAAACTAGAGTATCACCATCTAAGACACCGTTTTTCTGGACATAAAATCTTTATCGAATTCCATCTTCTCTTCCCTTCCGATATCACTCTTCTCGACGCCCATGAAATCGCTACAAAAATAGAGGCAAAACTCAAACACTCCCTCAATGTTGAATCGGAAATATTCTCTCACTTAGAGACAAGGGAGCATCACGACTCGATCCATCAGAAATATGGATTGCCGATATAATGGATAGGTAACGTTGATGTTATGCATGAGCACGGTTTTAACGCAAAGACGCAAAGGCGCAAGGATGCAGGCAGTAGTGTTGATGTTATGCATGAGCACGGTTTTAACGCAAAGACGGTGCAAGTAGTAACGTTGATGTTATGCATGAGCACGGTTTTAACGCAAAGGCGCAAAGGCGCAAAGCCTTCGGCCTCCTTAGAGAAAAAGGGCATTATTTCAGGTTAAGTTTTTTAAGTTCCTCGCAAGCTCGGATCTTAAAAAAAACCATTCTAAATGGGGCCCCAGGGGCCCCATTTAGAAGGATAAATTGATTGCTGAGCTTGCGAAGCAATCATTTAACAATTTCACTAACCGTCCCCTAGCTTTAAAGGAGCCGAAGGCTTTGCGCCTTTGCGTCTTTGCGTTAAAACCGTGCTCATGCATAACATCAACGTTACTACTTGCATCCTTGCGTCTTTGCGTTAAAACCGTGCTCATGCATAACATCAACGTTACTACTTGCATCCTATGGGTAATAGTTGCGAGTGGGGGCCATGATGGCGCCTACTGGATAATGGTCGGAAGGATTTTCGATATTGGGAAGCAATTGGATAGAATTTCGATCGGGAAATGAATATTTAAAACCTACCGACAAACCACCTAAAATAAAATGTGCTCCGTTTGACGATTTTAATGTGATGAGATAATCCTCTTCATCGATGGCAAGACGTCCGACCTTGCCATGCTGAGTTGACACCATCCTTCTTTTTACCGTTGTGGGCCCTACTCTTGTCGCGACGAGCCCAAGATGATCCAAATGGTTTCTAAAAGCCTCAACTTCTTTTTCTGTTTTGGTGTTGGCATCTATTCCGATCAGAAGCTGCATGGAGCCATCATACAGCTGATCAAATTTTTCCATGATCAGACTTATTTGCAGACAGGCGTCTGTAAAATCGGTAGATCGACCGTGACAAGAAGCTAGCAGGAATTTTTGCCCTGAGTCCATTCTTCTTGCTAAGACCACATTCATACAGCCTTTATCAAATCTCTCGTAATTCGAAATAGAAATGACCTCATAATCAGGTTGCCAGGTCCCATTCCTAAGAAACACAAAAGTCCCATCTTTGGGATTTTGTCCATCAACAGGAAGGAATAGTTGATTATCTGTTAAAATTTGAGGAAGCAATGCATCGCTTTCCTGAGTAAATAAAACCGCTGAGTTTGCATCGATCAAATGATCTCTCAGTGAACATCCTTTCACTATGGGGTCTCCAATGGTGTGAACGAAAACATCCTTCACTTTATTAATCTGTTCAATCATTTTGATATTTGCAGAAGTAAGATGTAGATTGAGAGCCTGGTACATCCAATAAAAAAACACCTGACCGGCAGGAGAGGCAAACACTTGTAAGTCTTGATTATCGGCATTAGCGTTTAAAAAGCTTCTGAGGAAGTTTTCAGGAAGTTGATCAATAGTTTCTTGTATCATTTTCTGCGGTTTTGTGCAGGCAAATGTTTCTTCAATAAAAAGAGAATCCAATAGATTTTTTTTCAACTGAAAAGTATTTGACACTTCAAGAGGCATCGTCGAACCAAGGATCGGCAACTCAAATGCCACCCCATTTCTCGATGCATTGGTGCGCAGGGTGACATCCAAATTCAATAGTTCCGACGGATTATTTCTTAAAAACCTGAAAACTTTTTCATCTTTATAATGATTGATAAAATGGATGATGTTTGTTAGATCAAGATCTGTAAATTCGGCTATTTGAAGTTCGCGCTGCTTTTGTTCTAAAGCTTCGATGAGGTCGGGAGTCACGAGTTCCCCTAAAGTAGGACCATACAATTTTTCCTGGTTTATCGCTTCAACAACAAGAGCCCTTCGATAACTGATTACCTGCTCTTCAGTCGCATCTTCATCTTGCATTAACTTTTTTATTTCTGCACCGGAGAGGTTCTTGGAAAGAGCTTCTTTAGAAACGACTAATTCAAATACCTGCTCTCTTATCGGATTCACCTCAGAACCATAATCGCCAGCAAACTCAAAAGGGTCTGTAAATATTCCCAATAAATTCGCAGTGTGCACAGCTACGCAAAATAATGAACTCATAAAACCTAACCAAATAAACTTAATAAAAAAAGGACAAAGGACAAACGACGCCAAGGACACCAAGGACCTTAAGGACGCCAAGGTCATTGGTGTCGTTTGTCCTTAGTGTCCTTAAGGTCCTTGGTGTCCTTGGCGTCGTTTGTCCTTTGCAATCAATCTCCAAATCTAGATGACGGCCCTTGTGGTGTTTCCACATTACCTGTTAAAGACGTTTTATTTCCACGCAGAGGTGTTTGAAAATTTCCATCTCTCAAAGGCCTTGAAGACTTGTCTGCTCCTTCCAAACTAAATCGAGGGGGTGTTCCAAAAGGATTTCTATTTGAAACTTGAGATACTACACGTACAGGCGGACTTCCATGTCCTCCCGCTGCGGCCAAATTGCGCTGAATAGGCCGAACATAATTTGGAGCAATCCATGGTTGCCCCGGAGACGAAACTGGAAGTGGTGGTGAAGCCGGCGAATTAGGACCACGAGTCAACGGCTGCGCAAAATTTTTCAATGCCAATGAGACTTTAAAGAATTCTTTTTCTAATTCGCTGATATTTTCCTTTGCCACACCCAAATCCTCTGTACCTAAAATATGTAAATTTAAATCGCTAAGCGTCCTATCACATTCTTCTGTCAGTGCTTTAAACTCTTGCTTTTGTTTAGCATCAAGATGCAAAAGAATAGCAGTTCCTTTGGCTTGTTTTAATTGCCGTGATAAAACACCAACTCGTGCTTTAGCAGCTTCCATAGACTTTATTCCTAACACTCTTCTTTCACTGATCAGTTGAGTAACTTGTTCATCAAAATCATCGACTATTTTTTGCAAATTAACTCGTTTATTGGTTTCACGAACCTCCCGAAATACATGTATAACATTCTCTAGAACTTCCTCTAAATGCTCATTAAAAGTTTCCCCTTCTGGTACTGGCAACCGTTTAATTTTATTCAAATCTCCTCTTAATCCCTCCAGTCTACTTAATGCTGCTTGTTGGTTCTCAGATAATTGAACAGGAGAACGCCCTTCCCCCCTAGCTTTAATCTCTGGAGAATCTATCACAGGGCTCTGTGGGCTTGAAAGTGCTGGTGATCCAGGAGATGCTCCTTGGTTCCTTTTTTCCACCCTTCTTGCTCGATTATTCATAGGGGGACTAGCCTGACTAGGCTTCTCTTGAGGAGCAGGCAAAGGCTCTGGTGATCGAAGAGGGGGCATGGAATCGAGAACGGGATCCTGAGCAACAACTACAGGTGATTCTTCTGCCTGATTAGGTTGCTCTTCAGGGGGGCTAGCCTGACTACGCTTCTCTTGAGGAGCAGGCAAAGGCCCTGGAGGTCTCGGAGGGGGTACAGGATCAGGAACAGGATCGGGATCGGGAACCCGATCACCGGCTACAGGCGGTCTTTCTAGAGGTAGGCCTTCTAATACATGACTATACATCGGATCAGGCACTTCTGCGACAGGATTCTCTTGCTTTCTCCTTAGCAATGCTGCTATTCCAGCCCCACCAGCAGCTAGTAATGCAGCTACAGCCCCAACAGGATACGTAGGAGAGGAGATTTGTTCGACAACTTCTTGGGGTGGAGACACCGGTTGAACACGCTGTTGAGAATTAGCCATAGCATTCGATAGATTAACAACAGTAGGCACAAAATTTGTTGGATTAAGAAGGGCACTGTCTTTCATCGCAGGTAAAAATTCAACAGGGACTTGTACTTTAGGTGGTATTGGTAAGCTAGAAGACGCAGAAACAGCTTGAGGAAGATTTAGAATAAAATTCGGAGGAATTTTTTCTACAAAAGATTGAGGGGTCACAACGGCTGAAATCGGTTTTACTGGCGGCACAAACAAAGGTGCTATTTGTCTGCTTGACAAAGAAGAAGTTGGTTGAGGCTCCGCAGGAATTATAGGATTGCTTAGTAGAGGAGACAAAGGCTCTGCAATCATATTTCTTTTTAAATCTAAAGAAAGATGATCAAGAGAATTGACTTGTTGCATTCCAAATAAAAACGACTGCTCAGCAGGCGATAAAGATGGAGATGTGATTGTAGAAATTCTAGAAGATGCAATTGCAGAGACCCCAAAAGGCACTAATGCTGTTGAAAATTGCGTTGCTTGTTGCACTGCAGCATCAATAATTGAGTGTGAGTTTTCTGCTATCTTACACATCCCGTTTTGAACGATTCCAGGAAGGAATTCAGAAAAATCCCCCGCATTTTCTATGATATTTTGAGCTGCATCAAGAGGTTGCTGCACACCCGCATTTATCATGTAGTAAGCGATCCCAGCTGTAGCTAAAACAGCAGCACCTATTCCCGCAATGATCTTCCAACGACTTATGTTTGTATTGACAATTTTTTCTGCCACGATAGTGGGTTGATCCGCCACAATGGTAGGCTGAGTGGTCACTTCAGATTCAACAAAAGGAGCCTCTGGTTCTAAGATAACCTCTTCAGGAACAGGCACTAAGGGAGCGGCTATTGGTTGAATAACGGGAACAGGAGCTTCTATAATTTCTTCTGTGATGGAATTTGCAGTTTCTTCTTTTACAGGACCAACGCTTGCCCCAAATACGTTAATAATAGAACGCACAACGTCATTAAGATCTTTATGAGAATTCTGTGAAGCGATTTTACCAAGACTTAATCCACATTTTTTAGCAACCCTAAAAACAAGCTCAGTATCTTCAAAAGAGGTGAGTAACTTTCCGTGCTCTCCAAGCATTGTAACGACCCTAGCTTCCAGATCTCTAGGAGAAATTGTTGTTGTCAAGCGAGAGACAAAACTCATTGGTTGAAAATTTCCAGATGGGTCGATAAATACCGGTTTTTCCAAAAACATATTTAATTGGTTGATAAGAGCATCGCGAGTGAGAGACTGCATAAGAGAATCCTTTTTTAAAAATCGAAGATCAATTGTTCGATTGCACGTGTTTCTGTATAATTTGGTTAAAGTTAGGTTTAGAAGAGGAAGTTTAATTAAATAGGTGTTTTAATTCAACATAAGAATAACGAACCTATGGACCTCCCCCTTGTGGAGCTGCTTGATTTCCTTTAAGTTTCTTATTCAAGGCACCAACGCCCGTAAAAAGGAGATTCCTCATCAGATCAGGAGAAGAATTTTGACTCTGTTGAGCATTAAGTTGCTTTGGTGGCGTTTTTCTACAGCAACAACGGCAGCACGCAAAAACCGAAAGAGCCACCGTGCCGACCAAACCAGCTAATGCGCCAAGCACAGGAACTACTATAGAACGCGTACCACTGCTTTTTGGTTTAGTTGTATTTTGCGCAATATTCGAAGTATTACTTACATTAGGCTGAACTGGTTTTGGGGGCGATGACACATTATCTAATGACTGATTTAATGGCGAAGGGCTGTTAGTAATAGTCACTGGTGAACTCGTATTAACTGTTTCCTTCGGCAATGGACTAACAGGCTCCTGAACAACCAGAGAAGAGTTGGATGCCGAAGTAGTAACCAGAATAGTTTGGTCTAACGACGCAGGTTGTTCTAATGACACAGATGACAGAGACGGAGGAGGTAAGGGTTGTCCTTGAAATAATGCTGAAAAATCAGGACGACAAAAAATATTTTCCTCTAATGTTGCTACACTTTCAGAAGAATTTCCTTGTTGAGAAGCTTCCTCTATCAGTGGATTCTCAATCGGAAATGAAAGCTGATTCGATTGTTGTGGCATTGGCAGAAGCAATACTTGTCTGTCTGATAACGGTTGATCCTGAAATAGCACTCCAAAACCAGGATTGATAAACGGGTTTGTTTGTGAAATACTTGCAGCAAGGATACTTCTCTTTGTTTCTTCAGATAGACTATCAAATGGGTTTGCTTGCTGCATGCCTCCTATCATAGACGAAAACGAGGGTACAATGTTATAGAACACCACCGGTACTAGAGCTTTTGACATCTCTTTTAAGGCATCTGCCACAGAAGGTATATTTACCTTATCTGAAAAACTCGCCAGTTGTCGCCCAACTTCACCTGAGTCATCCAATGGCGGCAGATTTGGCACCCCAGAACTCATCATATAGTAGGCGGTTCCTAAAAGACCAAGAGCCACTAAACCTAATCCAGCAATCGTTTTCCAACGCCCCGTATTTGTATTTACAATCTTATCAGCTACAATTGGAGGATGAGAATCTACAACATCTTCCGTAATTTCATCTACAACTGCTTCTGGGGGTGGAGTAGGTTCTGGAATTGAGACCGGTTCTGGGGGTGGAGTAGGTTCTAAAACTAAAATAGCCTCTGGAGTTGGTTCAGGCTCCGGGGTGGATAAAATGTTTTCTTCCATAACAGGGAGATCTTGCACTGGCGATGCTGGTGTAGCAGAAATAGGGGCTTTACTGCTCGATCCAAATGCCTCAATGATCGAACGAACAGCCTTATCAAGAGCACTATGCAAACGCTGTGAAACCGTTTTTCCGAGGTTCAATCCACACTTTTGCGCGACCTTAACAACGAGCTCCACATCCTCGTATGATGTCAATAAATGTCGATTACTATCGAGAATTGCAACAATCTTATTTTCTAAAATTTCAGATGAAGGACTCGCTGTAAACAAACTAAAAAATCCGGTTGGTTTAAGATTTCCGGAGTCGTCAATGTAAACTGATGTTTGCAAAAATGCATTTAACTGCTCAGTGAGAGCACGGTATTCAGAACGGTGTTCAGGAGAAGTGGAGCTGCTAACAGATGACATAAAAAAGCCCTTAATTAATAATTAGCAAAAAAAACATTTTACTATTTTGTTTTTATTTAATATATAGAAAGGCGATTTTAACTAGAATTTTATTTTATTTCAACACAAAAATGGTAAAAATAGGAAGATAGGGACTATTAAAGAAATGTAGACGCAAATTTAAACGACAGCTGCTAGAGCTCGTTGCTTATAGATCTGTGCTTTTTCATTTTCCTCTATGCAGTGGTAGAATAGAGCAATTTGTCTATACAACTGCCGCCGTTCCCAGAGAAACGACTGAGATTTCCATTCCCCGTTATCAATAAATTTTCCTCTAACATAATAACTAAAAACCGCCCAAGTTCTTGGATAAGGAACCTCAAGGACGCCAGAAAAATGAATTAAGCCAATATCTTTTCCTTCGGTGACATATAACCAACACCCGTAAAGAAAATGAAGAATTGTGGTCTCTTGACTCAACAGTTCTAATGGATAAGTGTGTAAAAGGTTTCCCGCCGACTGTACCTGATTTTCTAAAAGAAGCGCCCAGATTTCTTTTGCTGTGATTTGCAGTTCGCTCTCTTGGGGAAAATGTTGAGTTTGAGAATATCGATAAAGTTGATGAACTAGTGATGTTTTATCTTGTTCAATGGCAGCTTCCATCAAATAAATCATTGTTCTAGCACTATTTTCAGCTGTGTTTATATAGGCGTTTACAGCGACTTCCAATGAAGAGACGTGAGAGAGCAGAATAATATCCATCGCTTTCTTTATCTGATCAAAATCGGGAATTTTTCGCTTAGCATATTGTTGTATTACCTGTTCCAATGCTTTCTGTGCTAGCTCCCATGAACCGAGTTCAATTAAACAAAAAAGTGCGTTCCCAATTGTGATTGCCGGGAGGATTGTATTCGCGAGAAGTTCATTGATAATCTCTTCAATGATATATGAACGTCCCAGCCAGAAAGCCAATTTTATTCCGAAAATCGTGTGGCTTAATTCAGGTAAGGTGGCCTCTAATGGATCATGTTCAATAAATGGCAGAGATTCCCAGTGTTTTTCCAGGCTTACGAGTAGTTTATTTGTATTTCCCACAAAGATAGCATTAGGAATGTATCTAAGGGCTAAAAAAATGAAATTAAACGTGGCTTTGCGGTCATAGCGAGAGATGTCGTGCATTCTGTGGATAATTTTTTCCTGCAAAACGGGCAGCAACGGGTGCCTGGGGTAACGCCTGTAAGCCAGTTCAAAACATTTAGCCTCTTCCTCATGGTCGCCAAGAGCTTGATAAACGAGAGCTTTACCTAAATACTCCAAAGGAGCTCCTGGTGTGTGGTGTAACTTATTAAACTCTTCAAGAGCCAGATCATAATACATTGCCTTTTTTTCTTTATCGCCACTACTATTGGCTTGTTCTAATAACGTAACTCCAGCACGGAACATCGCTTCGCGCCCTTCTGCTCGTCCAGGAAATGAATAACCAATTCTGCGGTATTCAGTAAGTGCTGTTGCGTAGTTTTTGTGTGCCAAGAATGCATCTGGTACTGCCAAACAGTTAACAGTGACGTTTTGGCTACCGATATAAACCATGAGATTTTTTAATGCGAAATCATCATCGCGTGAGATGAGGCCTATATGAGTTCCTGTCAATGGCAGGTAGCTGATATAAGAAAACTGCAATATGTTATTGAGATAGAAGTAGATATTTTGATCAATTTTCTCGATGCGTACATGGTACCATTCATGTCGCTCGAGAAAGATCTCCGGTGAATGAATGACTTCAACAGTAGAGCGAAGCAGTTTTGTCGATTTACTCCCTTTGACACCCAACCATAAGCAATATCCATCGTTCAGGTGTTCTCTTTCTGCTTTTTCTGGAATACAAAGGAGAAAACCCACTCCATGCCCTCTATCTCCAATCTTAACTTGAGCTTCCAATTTGATATTATCCCTAAACGATGTTTTAGAGATCATGAGGCTTACCCAATCGGAAACAGCTGTTTGATGAGAAAGGGCAACGTGTTCAGCTATCAAAACATTTTCCTGGAATTCCCAGTCGTTTTTATTTTTAATATCGAGCTCTGTGATTTGAAACCATTCAGAGCGTCCCTCGATATAATTTTCGATATCATGGATGAGTTCATCAACAGTTTTATACCGTTGTTCTGGCGTTGGGGCCAAGCATTTCATGACGACACGGGAGAGGGAGTGAGGAACATCCCGGTAGGGAGCAGCTTCAGATGGATCGAGGATCGTTTCTTGATGCAAAACACGGCGAAAAGCCTTTACAGATTCTCTATAGAAAGGAATTTTTAATGTTAGCAGTTGGTACAAGACCACACCTAAAGAATAAACATCTGTCTGAAAGCTAGCAGGCTTACCAAGGACTTGCTCTGGGGCCATATAAAGAACAGTTCCTACAATTTTTCCTACATATGTCAAGTTATGTAAGGGCTTTTCATTTAGTTCTATCTCCTCATCGGCATCTTCTTCTTCCGCGACTTCAGGATGAATAATTTTCGCCAGTCCCCAATCTAAAATCACCACCTGTCCATACTGCCCGATGATCACATTTTCTGGCTTTAAGTCGCGATGTAAAATCTGTTTAGAATGGGCATAGGCAATAGCCTGGCAAATGCTCAAAAAAATCCTCATCAGCGCAGGGATCGATTCCATCAGATGATTGACTTTTTGCCCACACTTTTCCACTTGACGAGCCGTACGCAAAATTTGTTTGAGTGTCTGTCCTTGAATGTAAGGCATGGTATAGTAAGTCAAATCGGTAGAGCTATGGATTGCATAAATAGGAATAATTGCTGGATGAGCAAGTTGACTTGTCACATGGGCTTCTTTAAGAAAGCGGCGATGGAGCTGCTTATGTTGAGTTAAGTCAGGGCGAATTTTCTTGAGGGCTATTCGTCGTCCGCAAGTTGTATCATAGGCGAGAAAGACCTCCCCCATTCCCCCTTTGCCGATGCTTTCGAGTATTTGATAGGAGCCTATCGTCTCCAGGATTTGTTCTGAAGAAGGAATATGTTCGGGTAGAAAGGAAAAATGACAAGGAATTTCAGGGGTTAATGTCGGGAGATCCTTTTGGTGGCTATCTACCACCACCGTAGTTGCGTGTGAGAGATTGAGGTTTTGGCGACAAAATGGGCAGTAACGAGGATCTAATTCCTGAGCTCCTGAGTGGTACGAAAAAAGGATGTGGCAGCTTGGGCAAGTGATTTCTTTTTTCATACAGCCTATTTATTCATCTCCTGTCGCAGTTGTAAGGCCTCTTCGGAGGCATTATGGACGATGCAATTGCAGCCCAGCTCTTGATCGTAATAGACGCCACTCATGGAATTATAGGAGTCGACCATTTGATGGAAAAGAGCGTTAATTCCATGTTCATCCCTTTCGGGTAAGGTGTAGCGGAAGCCGCAGATAACGTAAGAAAAGGAGTGATTCTTCCATTGGCGCACAGCAAGGCGAAGAGCTTCCTCGATTGTCGGCGCCGAAACCGGAGTTTCAATTTCATCGTTGTTATCGAGTTTCTCAAACCAAGTAAAGTGATTCTCTTTCAACCGTCTCAGTAATAGGTAACAACGTCTTCCCTCTTCATTTAATACACGAGCCACATGAATCAACTTAAAATTTGTTTCCGACATACACAATCCAAAGTTATTGTTGCCCAGATCTTTAATGCTACGCGAAGCGTTTGGAGTGCGAAAGCCCTCTTTCGCTTTGCCTTAAGTAATAAAGCGAAAGAGGACTTTCGCACTCCAAACGCTTCGCGTAGCAACAGAGAAATGTTGAAACGTGGCTAAACAGATCCCAGTGATGAATAGCTACGACATTTTCCCTCATGCTACAATAAATTGATATTTATCCCTAAATCAAAAATATAGCAGTAAGAATGAATAAAAATGAAAAAGGACAAAGGACTTTAAGGACGCCAAGGACCCTAAGGACACCAAGGACAGGGGACTAAAAGTCCTTTGTCCTTAAGGTCCTTTGTCCTTTAGATTTAATTTACGACCTGGAACAGCAAAAAATTCTTCGAATGAATAATTACTATTGTTAATTAAACTTTTTTGAGCAGTTCGGATAGGTCGATGATCCGCGCAAAATAGCCACTATCAATAACGTCTTCTGTAACGCCATTGACGTGGATAAGTACAGGACAACATGAAAACCCTCGAGGGAGTTTTAGACGATGAAGCTTCTCTTCTACTTCTTTTATGATTTCTTTACCAACCGCCTCTTGCCGGAATTTGACCTCACACGCATACAAATAGCGAAAGCGCGTTTGAATCAGATAATCAATTTGACATCCCTGTTTACGAGCTCCTGCCGTTTGAAAGTAGGTATTAGCCATGAGCAAATTTTCCGATGAAATTCCTAAGATTTTACATATAAGAGATCCATTATTCAGAACCAAATTTTCAAATTGCAATCCCATGATCGATAACCATCCTTGGGGCAACCGCTGCAACTGATTATTTTCAATCTGTTCTTTATGCGGAAAAATGTATTTTAAATAAAACCTTAAATAGTTATCTTTCACGCGATATCGACTCGCCTCTAATCTTTTCCCCGTCGCGAATGACCAGGTATAGTCACGTGCTAAAAAACCAGATTCCATCAATTCTTTGAGAGCGTTGCTAAGATCTCCGCCTCGTGATCTACCGAGTTTTCCGGCGAGTTCTGTCATTGAAAGGGGGGTATTAATTAGATTTTCAACAATTTGCTTATAGAAAAATCCCTGTTTTTGGAATAAATCGTGAAAGATTTGATCAAATTCACGAAAAAGTAGCCCTTCGGAATCAAAACAAAGACGTTGAATATTAGCTTCGGCCGATAGATCTGGACGCAGTTCTTCCAGGTAACGAGGGACTCCGCCTGTGACTGATAAAATCTTAAATTTTTCATAAGCTGAAACTGTTCCAGACTTTCCCTCCCAAAACATGTTGCATTCGGGCAATGAGAGCTCTTCTAATAGCAGGCGGAGAGAAACTCGACCAAAAAATCCGGTGCTACTGAGAATGTTTTTAGTGATCCAGGCAGAATTAGATCCAGAAAGGATCATCACAAACTGAGGGTTATGTTTAAAATAGCGATCCCACGCTGTTTTTAGCTTGGGGAGAAATGTAGGATCCTGAGAACCCATCCAGGTAATTTCGTCGAGAACGACGAGCACGCGTCCTTGCTTACACTCCTGTGCCAAGTCATAAAACAAATTCCCCCAATCATCGCTTCGATAGATTGGCAATCGGTATTCTTGAAGTTGTCGCAGAAACTCTTTTCTTTGTGTGTCTGCGCTTATGTCGGGGTCAGGTGGAATTCCAGACAAAATATACGCTTTATCAAAAGAAGCGGCGTATTCTTCAGCTAATCGACTTTTTCCTATTCGTCGTCGTCCACGGATCACAACAAGACTGGAACTTTTTTTCCGAAGCAGTCCCTTAAGGGATTCAAGTTCTTTTTCTCTGCCTATAAATTTTGTCATGACACCCACCTTATCTTCCCCCTGAAGTAGCGAATATTCATTTATGGGGGAATTTCATATTATATAAAATCCCCCAAAAAATGCAAATGCATTTTTAGGGGAGGAGGTGATTAAAAGTCGAGCTTGATAAAATACACAATCTCGGCACTCAAATTACTGTGCATTGTTTCGCAAAAAAACAAGCAAAGAAACGACAATGACAACCCCTGCTAGGATGTAAAGAGCTGGCGAAATAGACCTTTGCTCTGGAAGACCACGAATTGCTCGCATTCTCGGTGTTCTTGTAGGCGATGGTTCTAGACGAGCTATCAACCCCCTATCCGAACGAAAATCATCTGTATCAATCGCACCGTCATAATCACTTTCAGAGCCATCAGAGTCCGGACGAGCCGCTGCTGCCGCAGCAAGCGGCAATCTTCGGGTAAGCCCCATCCCTGTAATCCTTGCTGCTGGTGTTTCCTCAATAGGAGCACTTTTACACTCCTCTGTAGGTTCCATTGAAGCTAATTTCTCACGAATTAAAGCAGCCATCTGTTCGCGAATATCCGGTCTATTCTTTTCCGGCCTCAGACTTAAGCCTAAGGAAAAAGTCTCTTTCGGCCTCAAGCCGGAGGAAAAAGCTGCATTTATGCAATCTAAAGTAGATAGCAAGTGAGTAAGTATTTCCTTGCTAATTACAAGAGGCGAATTTAAAAATATTTCAAGATATTCTAATTCATTACGTGATAATATTACTATTAACATCTGCTGAACAGTTATAGGACAATAGAATTCACGGCCAACTAAAAAGGGTTCTGGAAAAAAGGACAAACCCAACTTAATACCCACGTTGGAAGATAGCGGAGCGTTAAGTATAAACCTTATTATATTAATTATCATTGGCTTCTGTCTTTCTACTCTCTCTTTTAGCACTAAATCTCTGATATGATATAGTTCGAACACTTCTTGTAAAATCTTTACATGCTTAAAACGATGACCTGACATACACAAACGCTCAGCGAAGTCAATGTGCCCATTTTCTATCGCCGAGGAAAAAGGCGCTGTTATATCCAACGATAACTCTAAACGCCGACACTTGTCTAATAAGTGCCCTATTTCTTCAAAATTATAAGGATAAGAGCTGCGATTGAGCACACCTTGCATGGCAAGCACTCCCACTTCGCCCTCAAATTGATCAATAAATGGCTGATTATTTCCCAGCACAGCATGAAAATAGACTATATTTTTTATTACTTCATCAACAGGTATAGAACGTATAAATTCCAAGAGGGCCGGCTCATATAAAACTGCATATAGCCAAATCGTCCCAGGATATATTTGACCGATCTTCTTTAATAAACCATCAACATTTGTTAGATAATACTGTTTTTCGTCAAAGTTAAAATAATAATAAAGAAGAGAGTTTAGATTGTCCGTACGCCAAAGAACTGACGTCATCTTCCCCATCAGGCCTAAAATTTTTTGTAATGCTACAAGTTGTTCCCTATGATCTTTAATGGCTGCGAGTGATGAATGGTCCAAGAGCACCTTCATAAAAGGGAAATTTTCTCGCAACACGCCCACAGTTAACTCATAATCATAAGTAATTAATTGACATGTTCTTGATACACATGTAAATGCTGCTCTTGAAAAACCTACCGGCGCAAGAAATGAAAGGATGTGCTGTATAAGAGTTGTAGGTAAAGTCTCTAGCAAAGACTGCCCCGGAACTGCGGTTCTCGATCTAACGGTAGGAGGAGATGATGCATCAGTTGTTGCGGCTGCGGCTGCCGATCCGTAATAAGGGACCAGTGCGGTAGATAGTGAGGCTGCTGATGTACTCATATCAAATTCTCCTATATTTAAATTTATTAAAATGTATTTTTATAAAAATAACACAAAGCCATTATATACAGTAACTGTTTAATTGTACATAATTATTTTTATTTTTTTTTGGGGAAGTTGTATAATTAAAAAAAATACGCCAACGATCTTTCCTGCGCCCGCTGCCGGGGCGCGTCTATTATGTCGCTATTTCCCCGCTTTCCGCTCGCTGCGCTCACTTCAAACGGGGCTAATCACATTCCTCCCTACCGGGAGGTTCGATTTTAGCCCTTTTGTTCTCTCTTCCAGAAGAGGTAAAATTTGTTTTTTATCCCCCTCCCGGTAGGGAGGAATGTGATTAGCCCCGTTTGAAGTGAGCGCAGCGAACGGAAAGCGGGGAAAATATGATAAATAAATGCGCCCCGGCAGCGGGCGCAGGAAGTATCCTCAGCGTATTATAGGTAGGATCCGGTCCATGAGTTTTTTACCTTGGCCACCTGTTCAGGAGTGCCGGTACAAACGACGTATCCTCCCTCTTCTCCTGCTTCTGGTCCTATTTCGATGAGATGGTCGGCACATTTGATCACATCAAGATTGTGCTCAATAATGACCATGGTATTGCCTTTATCGACGAGTTTCTGCAATACGCCGAGCAGTGTCTTAATATCATCGGCATGAAGTCCTGTGGTGGGTTCATCGAGGAGATAGAGGGTGCGTCCGGTAGAACGTTTAGCAAGTTCGCGACTAAGCTTTATCCGTTGCGCTTCCCCTCCAGATAAAGAAGCCACTTCTTGTCCCAATTTAAGATATCCCAGCCCCACGGAAATCAGAGTGTCAAGAGAGCGAACGATACGTGGATGATTTTGAAAGAGGAGACGAGCTTCATCAACGGTGAGTTGTAAGCATTCGCCAAAGTTTTTCCCTGCGTAGGTGATTTTAAGACTTACCGGATTAAGGCGCATTTCCTGACATTCTTCACATACGACTTTAACAGGGGGAAGGAAGTGCATTTCAATCTTTCTATATCCCATCCCCCAGCAAGAGGTGCACATGCCACTACGGTGATTATAGCTAAAGTGTTTCCCTTGCAATCCTTTAACTTTTGCCTGGGGCAAAGCAGCAAAGAATTCGCGCATTTTTGTCAGAATATCGGTGTAGGTCCCCACATCGGAACGGGAGGTTGAGCCAATAGGCTTTTGATCGATCGACAACACCTTATCGATATGATCGATTCCTTTAACGGTCGCTCCCTTATAGGTGATGGAGTCCGAAGAGAGAACTCCCTGTTCAACAGCAGGGAGAAGGATTTGATGCAACAATGTCGACTTACCCGAGCCGGAAACCCCCACCAAACACGTGAGAAGTCCAATTGGGATTGAGACCGAGATATCCTTTAAATTGTTCACTCGTGCATGTGTGATCGTCAATGCTTCTCTCCCCTTTTTCCTCCTTTTTTTAGGAATGAGAATCGATAGTTTTCCTGATAGATATTGTCCTGTCAATGATGCTGGGTTATTTTTTATCTCTTCAAGAGTTCCTTGAGCTGTGATATGCCCTCCATGCTCCCCTGAGTGTGGTCCGAAATCGATGATATAATCGGCAGTCGCAAGGGTGAGTGGGTCGTGTTCCACCATTAATAGTGTATTTCCTAATCCTTTTAACTTAGCGAGAGCCTGATTCAACTTGTGGTTATCCCTTGGGTGAAGTCCGATCGTTGGCTCATCGAGGACATAAAGAACGCCTGTGAGTCCGCTGCCGAGCTGTCTAGCCAGACGGATCCTTTGAGCTTCGCCTCCGGAGAGCGAAGGAGCGCGCCTTTCCAAGGATAGGTAGTGAAGACCCACTTCGATCATAAAACTCAATTTATTCAACAATTGTTTTTTCACTTCGTCGAGGAGCTTACCCTCTTGACTACTCAAAGATAAAGCATTGATGAATGCGTAAGCTTTGTCGATCGGTAAGCGACAAAGATCGCAGATGGAAACATCATTGATTGTCACATGGCGGGCCACTGGGTTGAGGCGTCCTCCTTGGCATGAAAGACAAGGAAGCTCATCGAGCATTGGGAGTACACCCTGTTTAATTTCAGCCAAACCATTCTTACCCGCCTTAGCGAAGGCATTATTGATCCCTACCCAACGGAATTTAAAGCCTGATGTTTGATACCAGACATCAGCAGGAGAACCATTCATGAGCATTTGAAGCTGTGGATGGGGCAATTGATTTAACGGAGTGAATGGATCGATTTTTTCTACTTTTAAAAACGCCTGAAAGAGAGAAAAAGGCTGAGATTTAGCATTTGCATTCCACAGATAGCGCATCAGCGATGTTGCCGATTGGGACATCACCTCAGGATGATGGGTGAGGTTGGCGCCATATTGATAACCAAGGCCTTGACAGTCAGGACACATTCCAAAAGCATGATTAAAAGCAAAGGTATGAGGAGTGATTTCCGCAAAAGACTCCCCTGTGCTTTCGACCGAGAAGGCAAGGTTAAACGGAACATCTTTATTATCTTTTGCGATGAGGAGTTTTCCGTTGCCAATTTTTGCAGCGTTGTCGACAGACTCAAAAAGACGCTGTCTTTGCGTCTTTGAGATTTTCAATCGATCGATCACCAAATAAATTTCATTTTTTCTTTTGCGATCGAAGCGACCACTAAAATCATCACTATCGATATCGAAAAACTCTCCATTGAGACGTATACGCAAAAAACCCTGTTTTTGGAGGCGACTAATCACATCTTCAAATTTTTCATTTTTCCGTATCTCGATAGGTGCTAGAACCTGAATTTTTTCTCCTTCTGGAAACTCCAAGATATGGTTGACCACATGATCTTTACTGATCTCTTGAATTCGCTCTCCCGTTTCTGGATGATGAGCAATTCCCAAACGTGCATAAAGAATACGCAAGTAGTCATACGTCTCTGTCATTGTCCCTACAGTACTTCTTGGATTCCCCGCATGTGCTTTTTGTTCGATGGCAATCGCAGGAGACAATCCCTCAATATGACCCACCTTCGGTTTTGGCATCTGCTGCACAAATTGACGTGCATAGGGGGAGAGCGATTCGATATAGCGACGCTGCCCTTCTGCATACACCGTGTCAAATGCAAAAGAGGATTTACCCGATCCCGACGGCCCTGTACAGATGGTGATTTTTTCCCGTGGAATATTTACCGATACGTATTTAAGGTTATTTTGCTCTGCACCAGAGACAATGATCTCTTGAACTCTATTAGTCGCTTTTTTTGCCGATTTCTGTGAGTTCAATCGTTTTAGCGCTTGGGTGACTTTTTCCTGTGGATCGCTGTTTAAAGCATCGTAGACAGCTTTTCCTGTTGGAGTCTCTAAAAGAGATATTTTTTCAGGAGTCCCCGCAGCGACAATCTCCCCTCCCCCCTTGCCTCCATCTGGACCGATGTCAATGATCCAATCTGCAGTCTTGACAACGTCCATGTTATGTTCGATCACCAAAACCGTATTTCCTCTGTCGACAAACTCTTGCAACACCTCAAGAAGGTGCTTAATATCATGAAAATGCAATCCCGTCGTCGGTTCGTCAAAAATATACAAGGTATTTCCTGTCGAAGGACGCGTCAATTCTTTTGCCAGCTTAATACGCTGAGCTTCCCCTCCGGAAAGCGTCGTGGAAGACTGTCCCAACTTAATATATCCCATCCCCACTCTTTTCAGTGTTTCGAGTTTATGTTTAATCGCAGGGATGTGTGTGAAGAATTCAAGAGCTTCGGCGACTTCCATTTCAAGAACATCGTAGATATTCTTTCCTTTGTAATAGATAGACAAGGTCTCTTCATCAAAACGCCTAGTGTGGCACAAGGGACAGTCAATCCATGCATCCTCCATAAAATCCATATCGACTTTCACCAGTCCCATCCCCTGACACTGGGGACATGACCCTTCCTTCACATTAAAGCTGAACCGACCCGGCTTATACCCTCGAGCGATGCTTTCTGGAAGCTGGGTAAATAGGTCGCGAATATCGTCGAAAAGTTTAATGTAGGTCGCAGGGTTAGAGCGTGGATTACGGCCAATGGGAGTCTGATCAATGGCAATGATTTTATCGATCGCGTCGATCCCTTTAATTTCTTTATGGGCACCCACCGTATGCTCTCCAGCATGCAGATGGTTGGAAAGAGCCGGATAGAGAATATCAGTAATCAACGACGACTTACCAGACCCGGAAACACCTGTAACCGCAATAAACACACCCAGGGGTATCTTCACAGAAATATTTTTCAGGTTGTGATGTGTCGCTCCCACAATGAGGAGATGCTCCTTACGTGCTTTGCGTCGTTTTTTCGGAATCGCAATTTTAAGTCGGCCAGTCAGATAACCACTCGTCAAAGATTCTTCGCTTTTAATCAAGTCTTTGAGGTCGCCATCAACGATAATTCTCCCTCCACGTGAGCCAGGACCAGGACCAAAATCGACAATATGATCAGCCTCCCAAATTGTCTCTTCATCATGTTCGACGACAATCACAGTATTGCCCATATCGCGCAGGTGTTTTAGGGTATGAACCAGCTTGGTGTTATCGCGCGGATGCAAACCAATGGAGGGTTCATCGAGAACGTAGGTAATTCCAACTAAGCCAGAGCCTATTTGCGAAGCCAGACGCACCCTCTGCGCCTCCCCGCCCGAAAGCGTCGGAGCCGTACGATCGAGCGAAAGGTAGCTGAGTCCCACCTCGACAAGGAAATTCAAACGCTGCTGAATTTCCTTGAGGAGCTCGTTGGCGATAAGAATTTCTTGAGGAGTCAAAACCGACATGATCTCGAGGAAGAACGTGAGGCAATCTCCAATGGTCATAGAGGAAATTTCGGCGATTCTCTTTCCATTCAAAAGCGTGGCTGCCGGGTAGGGCTTGAGACGCTCTCCTTTGCATGCAGGGCAGACTTGTTCCTGCATATTTTTCTGCATGTTCTTGCGGTAAACCTCACTTTTAGCCTCGGAAAAACGGGAGTGAGCCTCATAAAGAACCCCTCGCCACTGCACGTGGTCTGTCCAGGTGTTGCCCGTCACTGGATGGATAAAACGCATGCGCGTCCATTTCTTTTCTGTTCCATAAAGAAATATGTGCCGTGCTTTTTCAGAAAGTTTTTTCCATGGCGTATGAACGCTAAATCCGTACAGATCTGCTAAATTATCATAGATGTTGCCATAGCGTACCGTCTGGTAAGAGCTACCCACGGAACAACAGTCTTCGGCTATGGAAGCGTCGGGGTTGATGATTTTAGATAGGTCAAACTCATTAGAAATTCCCAGTCCATGACATTTTGGACACATCCCCGAAGGGCTGTTAAACGAAAAATCGTGTGGTTCAAGGGAGGAATAAGAGAGGCCCGATTTAACTGAGTAAGCATGAATGGAAAAGAGCTGTTCTTCATCATTTTCCGTATTTAGAACGCTTGCTACCCCATCGCCGAGATTAAGAGCATTGGTCATCGCCTCTGCAATGCGAGATTGGTTCTCTTGATTGATGGTCATCCGATCGATCACGACATCGACATCATGCGCTACGCTCCCATCAAGAGCAGCCTCCTCATCGAGGGTGATGATTTTTCCATCGACGCGCGCGCGCATGTATCCCTTGCGCAACAGCTCTTGAAAATCCTCTTTGAATTCAGCTTTCTTTCCCCTTGCATAAGGAGATAAAATAACGGCTTTCGTCCCTTCGGGAAAACTTTGAACCGTTCTAATGATTCTCTCTCGACTTTGAGGAGTTACCGGCTCACCGCTGACCGGGCAATGAGGGATCCCAATACGAGCATAAAGAACTCTAAGATAATCGTAGATTTCTGTTATCGTACCGACAGTCGAACGTGGATTGCGACCAGCAGTCTTCTGTTCAATAGAGATCGTCGGTGATATCCCAGAAGCATATTCCAAATCTGGCTTGATCATATCCCCTAACTGCCGGCGAGCAAAAGTACTGAGAGATTCGACATAACGGCGCTGTCCCTCGATATAGAGGGTATCAAAAGCCAGAGATGATTTGCCAGAGCCCGAAACGCCAGTAAACACGATGAGTTGGTTAGGAGTTAAAGTCAGATCGACATTTTTTAGGTTGTGTACTTTGACTTTTTTTAAAGAAATTTCGTGCGAATCCACAGAGTCTCCAGTTTAATCGAATGCCTCATAACATTATGGCGAAATCTAATTTATTCACCCACACTTTTGTCGTTCAACGAATCAAAAAAAACACTAGATTTTTTATATTCAATAGTGTAAAATGAGTATATATTATTTTTCACGAATTACTGTTTTATTCTGATTTTTAAAATTTAATAACTCAATTTTATATATAAATTGATCCTATAATAAAGAGGTGGCCATGAATATCGTTAATTCGACTAATGTTTTTTTTAACAGTGTTTTCAATTCTGCGGCTGAAGTTATAAAAGAAACATCACTTTACGATCGTTGCATGATTTTAGCTTTTAGTGCTTGGATGATAGCGAGCGTCGGTATCTTGCTTGAAGCTAAAATAAATCTAAACAATCGCGCCCAAGGCAGAATTATGTCAATCGCCGAAATAAACAACTCTAAATGCAGAGCGGTTGCACACCTCGGTTTAGGGATAGCGAGCATCGTCCTAGCTAATATAGTCTCTATAACTTATTCAATTCAAAATCAACAAATACTAACACATTCAAATATTAGTGTTATCCCAGTATAAAGATCGGGGTTGGCGATGTTAGATCGCAATAATAAAAGGAGTGGTCATGAATATCGTTAATTCGACTAATATTTTTTTTAACAGTGTTTTCAGTTCTGCGGTTGAAGTTATAAATCAAGCATCATATGAAGATTATAAGAATACACTCATAATTGCTACGGCGACAGCGGCTGTCGGTATTTGTTATGAAGTTAAAACACATTTTGATAGTTGGGTCCAAGATAGGATTACACCAGATGGATTAAAAAAAACTCTGTACATGATAAATGTGCACACAGTTATGGCGGCAACAAGCATCGCTTGCCTACTTTTTGCTAATGCAATTAAAGAACCA
>JABDDS010000019.1:0-23741 GCA_013287465.1 Chlamydiota bacterium
CATGCGAGCAGAAAGGGTGAGGTCTGGACCTGTTCTTGCTTTCAATGAGACTTTAACTTCTGTCTCACTTTTGGCTGCCAGGCTAGCAACCCCTTGTGTCCAAGCGGAGGGATCTTGAAGGATATTGAAAAAATTTTGCATAAATTTATCAGGACTCCATCCTGTGGCAGCCTTGATTTGATTGCTAGCAAACAGCACCTCATTTTCTTTTGGAGAATACAAAAGGATCGTGCAATTAGTTTCGCTACGAAAACTATCACACAAACGACGAAGATCTAAAGCGAATCCATCCATTGGCAGCTCTGACAAATAGTTTCCATGGCTATTAAAACGATAGGAGCCAGTCATTTTTTGTGCAGTATCCAGACAACGTTTCAGCTGGATGGAAGCCTCTTCAGAGCTTTGGATTTGCTTATTCGACGAAATTTGAGGTGTTTCTTCGGAAACGGAAAGACTAGGTTGAAACGGTTGTGGAGGAGGAAATGTCGTATCCTCTAGAGGTTTTGATTCGAGTGTGCTGCTATGAGCTTCTGCGAGTTTAAGCAATGTCTTGATTTCATAAGTTAGGTCGCCAACTTTGGTTTCAAGTTGAACGATCTGTTGCTGCCGTTTTTCAATCATTGCCCTATGTTCGGCTATAATTCCTTGCAGATCTCTAATTTGCTTTTGCTGCCGTTCCAATTGACTCAGTTGCTCGGCATTAATCGTACGTTGTTCGTTCAATTCAGCGGCGAATTGCTCGGTATTTAAATTTTTTTGTTGAATATCGAGAAAGCGTTGCTGCAGCTCTTGATCAAGCTCCTCGACTTTCGCTTTTAGTCTCTGGTTCTCTATCGTCTCTTCATTTGAAGAAGGAGGTACAAAAGAAGGTAAAGGAGGGGCAGTGTGGTTTCCTGAACGAGAAACAACTGCATAACGGACCATCATTAAAAACAAGGCAAGGGTTCCACAAAGAGACAAGAATAACCATAAACGGACAAAATTCCAGCTATCTTCAAAAAAAATCAAAGCAGCCATCGGCAAAAGATAACACGCAATTACCTTCCACAACATGCTATAACGTGAAAATGAAAATCCGAGTCTCATGATTGCTCTTACGGGTTTCCCTTATTATCCCAAAAGAGAGAATTCTTTTATATCGAAAATAATGCATTGCGCAACAAAACTGTTTCTTGAGACAAATCCCCTGTGACATCAGCAGGAATTGTAATGGGCTCTCCAAATTTCACCTTGATTTTAGCAAATGGCTTTGGCACCATCATGCGATCTCGTGTCTTCAATTCCCATGTGCGGTCGGCCTCCCAAGAAAAAGGGACAATATAAGCCCCTGTCTCCTTAGCAGCAAAAACAATTCCAGGTTTAACAACAAAGAATGGACCTCGCGGGCCATCTGGGGTAATCATCATGATTTCACGCGTCGTCTTCAATCGATGCACAATTTCACTAAGGGCCTGATGGCGTACTTGATGGGGCACTCGCAACACACGTCCATTGGGATAACTGCAGGTAAAACGCGCCAGAAAATCGACGTCTTTGCTCTTGCTAATCACAGCTGTATAAATAAGCTTCTTCGTGTACCTAGACAAAATTACAGGTAAAACAACCATCCGATTATGCCAAAGCATTAAAATGCACGGATGATCTTTTGCACTGTTAACTAGATGGTTAAGCCCTTGTATTTCGATGCGACAAGTGCGCATGAGAATCGATAACACAAATTTAATGGCATAAGCAATGATGTAAGGAACGAAACGTGTTTTAAATGCTTTATACATGGACTTAACCAATCCTTTATTTGCATAATTTAACATGAATGCAATCAAAAATGCAGGTTAATAAAACCCGTAATTTCAATGCCATTCATAAAAAATTTAAACGCAAAGACGCAGAGGCGCAAAGATAGGAAAAGAACTTTCTGGCCTCAGAATAAAAAATAACAGGATAGGCAGGATCGGCTTCGCCGGCAGGATAATTGATGTCGGTTTTAGAGAATAAAAAATAAGTGATTGCTTCGCAAGCTCAGCAATCAATTAATCCTTCTAAATGGGGCCCCGGGGGCCCCATTTAGAATGATTTTTTTTTAAGATCCGAGCTTGCGAGGATCTTAAAAATGCTACTTAAATATCCTGTTCTCATCTATTTATGGGGATAGCAATTCCTATTTTGCATATCCTGCCGGCGAAGCCGATCCTGCCTATCCTGTTATTTTTTATTTCTGAGGTTAGCAAGCTCCTTTCCCATCTTTGCGCCTTTGCGTCTTTGCGTTTAAACTCTTATGCATAACGTTAAAATTATACCGAAACACATTCAATTTCCATTTTTATGGCTGTGGCGGCGGCAATACTACTATCATGTCCTTCAAGCAACTCACGGACATCATGACAACCTGCAAGGCACCTAGCACGTTCTTCACCATCGACATGCAACCTAAAAAAATCAGCTGCCAAGCAGGAAGGAGTAACCTCTCTTACAATCAGCTCGGGAAACACCTCTTTATTGGCAATGATATTGACAATGCAAAAATAAGCCAAACGGACTTTTAAAATGTATTTGGCATAAAAGCGATTTAAACGAGTGACTTTATAAAATACTGCTGTAGGACATCCTTGAAGTGCCAATTCCAAAGTAATGGTTCCCCCTTTGGCAATCGCTGTGCGACTATCCCTAATCAGTTCGTAAGTATATTCTCTAGGAACCGAGACAAAAGACTCATCAAATCCCGCTTGAGACATCAATGATGAATCGACACAAGAAATACCAAAGACAATATCGGGGTAACGCTGTTTGATCAAAGCTGCTGTTTCCAATAGTAAAGGAAGATTGCGCTCAATTTCACCTCGACGACTTCCCGGAAAAAGAGCGACTAACGACGCTGTCGAAGAAATGCCTACAGATTGCTTCCAATCTCGATGGTATTGGTATTCCTTAATATATTCACATAATGGATTGCCAACATACTCCACTTTTAAATGGGTCCCCGCAAAACATTCAGCCTCGAATGGATAAATAGTTAACAACAAATCGAGAGTGTTCGCCATTCCCTCAATACGATGCTTCCCCCAGGCCCATACAGAAGGAGATACATACTGAATGATTTTACCCTTATACCCTTTTTTGCGAAGTGCTTTGGCCAGCCGCAAATTAAACCCTGGGTAATCAATCAAAACAACTGCCTGAGGTTGCTTTAAGAGAATGTAATTTCTCACTTGATAAAAATAGCGACAGAGCCTTGGAAGGGCACAGATGACATCAGAAAAGCCCATCACTTCAAAATTTTCCATTCTGATGCCATTGACAACACCATCAATCACCCCGCTATCTCTCATTTTAGGACCAGCGACGCCTTCAATAAGGATTGAAGGACAAAGAGTCTTTAAGGCCTTTACCAAATAGCTTCCATGGAGATCACCACTCTTTTCCCCTGCAAAAATAAATAGTCTAGATGAAGCCTTAGTCATATACTAAACCTGTTGTTTCTGACGCGGCCGATAAATCAATACCAAATTACGCACATAGGGAATTAAAGCACACAGGGGACCAATAAAATTCACCGGATCGTTGATACGTAAAAAGTAGATCAAACAAATGGATTCGCCAACGAGGCTCACCCACCAAAAAGAGGCGCCCAAATGACTTTCTTGATCTCTTTCAGCACACCACCATTGCAACCAGAATCGGCTGCTAAAGAGAATGATGCCCACAAAACCAAACCCATGCCACCAGTAAGAGAGGTCAACCATCTTTCCCGACTGCCAAGGGGCTATCGGAATGCGAAACCAATCATGGAATTCATCAAAAGACAAATACCCCTGTATGGCAAACGCCAATGCTGTCAAAACTGCAGTCGTCAACAAAATAGAAATGGTGCGCGAGGTCGAAACGCGACGGGATAATGGCTGCATCAAATTTAAATTACGCCATGAAATCACCGTGCTACATGCTTGAATGAGGCAGACATGAAATTGCATTTGGATAAAAGCATGCAGAGCGAGAAAAACATTCCCAAAAATTGACAGACGCCAAAAAATGGGAGTCACCGAGCTTTTTCCCTTAGCCTCACTAATTAACCACTGAATGATTACCCGGCTGCCAAAAGCGATAGCAGATAAAAATCCCAACGGATAAAGAAACTCTCTCCACACATCGCTCATGGGAAATCTCTATCAATCCGATAGTTAAGATGTCGATTTTTCATCCATCTCACCGCTAACATATCGGCAATGGTATTAAAAGAACGATTGATAAAATTATATTTGGTTTGTCCCTTCAATCGTTCTCTATGATTCACAGGAGACTCAACGACGCGAAACCCTTCAATTTTAAATAGAGCTGGGAGAAAACGGTGCATCCCTTTATAAAGTTTAATTTTATCAAAACAGCTCCTGCGATAGACTTTCAACGAACAGCCGGTGTCGTTAACTCCATCGTCACAAAAGCGACTGCGAACAAAGTTAGCGAGTCTAGAAGTGTATTTTTTATGCCACGGATCGCGTCTATTAACCCGTCGACCACAGATAAGATCGTGAGTATCCGTCCAAACTAGAAGCTTTGGAATATCTGCCGGATCGTTTTGTCTATCTCCATCGAGAGTGATGATCCACTCGCCCGAAGCCTTTCGAAAGCCAGCGTCAAAGGCACACGACTGCCCATAATTGCGATCAAAAGCGAGAATGCGGATAAAAGTTTTTTTCTTTGCAATGTCGGAGAGAATAGCGAGGGTGCCATCTGTGGAGCCATCATCGATACAAACGAGCTCCCATGGCTCTCCTAACTTATTCATGATGGGCTCAAGCTCTTCAATTAAATCGATGATATTTTCTTCTTCATTTTTTAATGGAATCACAACAGAGTACTTCATCGGCATTCACACTGGTTTTTTTTTATTTTTATAATGACTTTGTTTCTACGCGAAGCGTTTGGAGTGCGAAAGCCCCCTTTCGCTTTTCTATTAACAAAGCGAAAGGGGGCTTTCGCACTCCAAACGCTTCGCGTAGAATTATAGCACTTTAGTACTATACACATTTGGATACGAAATAAGAAAGCAAAATTTCATATTTCTTTTTATCTTCAAAAAGATTATACTTGTGGCCCGAGCTTGAAATTAACATTGGATAATCTATGTCATTAGTCATTTTGCTATATGCCCTTTTCGCCAGTGTTTTCACGATTGCAAAAATAGCATTGGGGTATTCCGAACCTTTCTTCCTTGTCGGTTCTCGCATGTTAATCGCTGGAGTGCTTATGCTCAGCTATGAATATGTAGTCAACAAACAATCCTTTAACTTTAACAAATCTCATTTCTGGAGATTTTTCCGCTTAGCATTATTTAATATTTACTTAACAAATGTGTTTGAATTTTGGGGATTAAAGTACCTGACCTCATTTAAAACATGTTTTATTTATAGCCTATCTCCATTTCTCTCGGCCCTCCTTTCCTACTACATGTTTTCTGAAAAAATGAATATGAAAAAATGGTTGGGACTAGTCATTGGTTTTTCGGGATTTATTCCCATTTTACTTCACCAAACATCGACTGAAGAACAGACTGGGCACCTATTTTTCCTTTCATGGGCAGAAGTCGCGGTGATGATGGCTGCAGGGTGTGCTGTCTATGGATGGATACTCCTCAGTCAGCTAGTAAAAGAAAACGGATATTCCCCATTTATGGCAAATGGGGTCAGTATGTCGCTGGGGGGACTTATGGCTCTCACCCACTCTTTTTGCGTGGAATCGTGGAATCCCATTCCCGTCACAGAATTCATCCCCTATATTGAATGCACGGTTCTGTTAATCATTATCTCTAACCTAATCTGCTATAACCTATATGGATTTCTTCTAAAGCGATACTCTGCTACCTTCATGTCATTTGCAGGTT
This sequence comes from Chlamydiota bacterium, assembly GCA_013287465.1. GTDB lineage: Bacteria > Chlamydiota > Chlamydiia > Chlamydiales > Parachlamydiaceae > JABDDS01. The sequence goes on from JABDDS010000019.1 coordinate 5,876, forward strand.
TTGTCACTCCCCTATTTACTGCCCTTTTTGGATGGCTTTACCTAGGGGAAGTCGTCACATGGCCTTTTTATGTGTCAGCAGCCATCGTATTCTCAGGGCTTCTTACATTTCATCAGGAAGAACTCAAATTCAAAAATCCTCAACCAGTTCAAAATTAAAAAAATAAAAAAATTACATAAAAAAAATTACTCTTGCAATAAATACTTAAACTATGTATAGTAGCAGCTTTAGTCAATTAATATAAAAAACAACAAGAGGTTTAATATGACATCAATACCAAGAGATCTATCAGTAACTTATTATTCTAACCAAGAAAAAGTTAATCAATTGGTTGCTCTTGCAATCAATGATGAGGCCACCTTAGTTTGTTATGATGATGGCGTAATAGATTCCGCTAGCTTTTTTAGGTGGCTATTCGAATCCATTAGAGGTTTTGTTGGATTTACAAACCGAACAGATAAAACCTATGTGTTAACCCACCTCACATCTATTCTTGAAGAAGTTAACCCAAAACAACATTTCGTCAGTGCATTAACGTTACACGCTATTTCTATTAAACGCTTTGAAGACAAAGACCGCAAGCATGAAGGAACTGAACTTTTTGCAAAAATTAGCAAACTTATTACAGAACAAGAACTATTCGAAAAACTCGCAGAAGACGCAAGAACAGTCGATCGGATTGCTATGGAATATGAACCAGTTTCACAAAAACCAGTAATAGGTAAAGAAACTCCAGAATTGCCAGAAGATCGGATTGCTATGGAGTATGAACCAGTTTCACAAGAACCAGTAGTAGATGAAGAAACTCCACTATTGCCGGAAGATCCATGCACCGCTCCAGCCGAGTCTTTAACCCCAACAACAACCTCTGAAGCACTTCCAATAATATCAGAAGAGACACCTCCAGCAACAATATCAGAAAAAACACCGACAACAGCCGAAGTCATCAATGAAATCCCTGCCCCAAGCGAATTTAAAACCGCAGATTCAGACGCAGTTCCGACATTAAAAGACAAAAAAATATCCTGGGTAACTCCAAGGACTTTAGCTATCATGGGAATTGTATTTGCAACAGTAGCTGTTGTTGTCATTCCTGTTGCTATGCATTATTTCACGGGAATACCAGTAGACCCTTCTGATATACCGGCAGATCCGTTGGTAAATACAGCGAAAAATGTTGCAACCGCTGTCCCTAGCACCGTTGCAAACATATTGTCTGCATGCTTCGGAACAGTGGGAGCAGCGGGAGCTATTGGCGGAATTAATCCAATGTGCACCCCTCCTCTTCCTTTTACGTATCCTGATGGCAACGCCATTTCAATAATAGATGCGAAATCTTCTGATGGCCATACTATACCCGCAATCGAAACGTGGGAAGAGCTTGTAAGAAAGTACTATCCCAATGCACAATTACCGCAGCTAACACCAATGGACGTTGCTCCCCCTCCTTCACCTGCTATAGGATGGACAACCCCTGATGGTGATTCTATAGACGAATTCGCGATGCGCCTAATATCTTCTCGTACCATCGCCACTTCAACTACACCATCACCAGAACCAACAACAGTCGACGTCGCACCCCCACCTGCAGTTGCTTCATCTTTTGGATACACCGACGTTTCAGATGCGGCTAATCAGCCGATCTTAAATCCGGATGATAATTTAGAACCAGCGCAACAAGAAGAGGCCCCTGTTGAACCCTCAGAAGGGCAACAAAGCGTAGACTTTATCGACTCCTCAACGGAGCAGCAGAGCGAGGCCCCAGGAAAAATTTTCAGTGACGCCTTTAATGGTCAAAAGTCCTCTGAAGACAAACCTGCTTCGGAGCCAGTAACCAGAGACTTTTCAACGGAACAAAATAATGAAAACCACATTTCATCCGTAGAAGACCAACCCCATTTACAAAACATTGATCCAACTCCTCAATACTCGAATAGCAGTTTACCTGAAAGCAGCCTAGCGAAAACATCTTGGGTTAAGGTTTAGACCACGTTACAACATTTTTCTGTTGCTACGCGAAGCGTTTGGCGAAAGTCCTCTTTCGCTTCACCTTAAATAACAAAGCGAAAGGGGGCTTTCGCACTCCAAACGCTTCGCGTAGAAATGGAGAATGCTCTACATAGTAAAAGATATATGGATCGTAGGTTCTCACCTATGCCCAAGAGCTTTTTTACCACGCGAAGCGTTTGGAGTGCGAAAGCCCTCTTTCGCTTTCACACTCCAAACGCTTCGTGTAGAAATGGAGAATGCTCTACATAGTAATCAACTACGCTACGTATTTTATCAACCTACACTTTTAATCGCCCCCCCCATTTACCCATTAAGTAAAAAAACCTATGGAAAAGACCACTAGATTTCTGGCATAATCGGCTTTATTTACATACAACCTAACTATGCCTTCACTTTTTCAAACATCTCCTCCCCCTCTAGATGAGAAGTCAAGTTATTATGACCAGCTCAACTGCGTTTTAGACCCTTTTTTTTCCGAAGTTGATCGAATTATTTTTCGCCATGTCCTCTTTAATCTGTTTTTCGTTACCCTATGTGCCGCTGAGATTGTTCTTTTATTTCTATTTTTTACAATTCTTGCACAATCTCTGATATTAGCTTTTGGCTTAGCTGTTGTTTTTTTCACTTTCTTTGCCTATTTTACCCTGCGAATTTACTTTCAAACAAAAAAACCAGAACAGCTTAGATCGATTAAAAATCGCTATGTGGAGGCGTGTAAAAACCTTTTACAACGGCAAAATGACGAAAAAAAAGAGGAAGAGCTTTACACTGCTTTAGCCAATGCTTACTGCAAATTTGCCAATAAACTTCACGCACGCGAATACAATTACTACCGTCCCCTTTCGTGGCTTTCCTTTCTAACGCCATGGACAGAGCGGTTAAGTTGTTGGCTCCACTGGGCAGATATCCATCTATTAAAGGAACAGCTTCTTAAAGAAGCTGTCAAAGAACATGTCAAACTCGTCAAAGCCCAACCAATAAGCCTTCAAGCACACGCCAGCCTGGCAAATGCCTATGTTATGCTTTCTGGACTTTACATCGACCCAAGAAAAATGGAAGGATATGATGATGAACGATGGATTCCTGCAAATAAATACAACGATACGTTCGACGATAAATTTAAAGAAACAGCAGAAAATGCTATCGAAGAATTTAAAATTCTAGAAGAGTTCGCTCCCGATGACCCTTGGGTGCATAGCCAACTTGCATATAGCTACCACGACATGCAAATGCCTTTGGAAGAGATCCTTGAATATGAAACGATTCAACGTCTCCTTCCAAATGATAAAGATAACCTGTACAAATTGGGCACTCTTTATTTCCAACAAGGGATGAATGCCAAAGGGCTTAGAGTCTACGAAGAACTTAAAAAACACCACTACGAACGCATTGACAGCTTAATTAAAAACTATGGCTGCCATAAGAATAGACCTTTTGAGTGACTATGCACATTTTTTCAGGACTGTATAAAGGCAGAAAAATACAAACGCCCAAAGGGCTCGACACACGCCCTACATCGGGTCGGCTTCGCGAAACCTTGTTTAATATCTGTCAAAACGACATTGAAGGGGCTCATTTTCTCGATCTTTTCTCAGGCTCAGGAGCGATGGGATTAGAAGCATTAAGTCGCGGTGCAGCCTCAGCGACATTTGTAGATAGTAGTCGAGAAAGCATCCAATGCATACAAAAAAATATCGATTTACTTGGTATTAAAAACAAGACAAAAATTTTACATGGCGATGTTTTTGATATGCTTTATAAATTATCTAAAATGGGTTTTAGCTATCATATTATTTATGTCGATCCTCCCTACGAGACGATGCTAGAAGACTCAAAAAACGAAATTTTATACAGCACTCAAGTTCTTAAAATTATTGATAAAACTTCCCCTTCGCTACTTAAGCCTAACGGGTTACTTTTTATTGAAGAGAGCACCGGGGTGACACTGGATCCAGGTGATTTGCAACATCTTAAACTGGAGAACTCCCGCAAAACAGGGCGTTCTTCGCTACACAAAATTATTTACATTAAATAATCTATTTTGTTAAAAAGAAAATATAATTAACATAGTGAGTGTATAATGAAAAAAATCGCAAGTTTTCTTTTTCTTCTAATGGTTTCTTTTCAGCCTTCTGTTGTGAAGGCTGACTATACAAACCAAACAGGGATCGTTTGTTACGACCCATTCCAATGCTGTGATCCCTATCAAGAGCTATTGTGTTGCTATCACGATATAACTATTGAAGCCAAAATATCTGGTTATTTTCCGCTTAACTCACGCGTCTCTGAAATTTACGGCGACGCACTGCCTGACTTTGAAATCCAATTAGCAACTACGTGGTGCAATTTTCAACCCTGGATCAGTTTGGAGTATATATGGAGCAATGGACATTCTTTGGGTGGCCATAATAAAACAGCTTTAAGTCTATTGCCACTCGGTTTTGGAGTCAATTACCTATTTCCTATTTGTGATCGATTTACAGCTTACATCGGTGGTGGCGCGCTATACAGTTTCTTTAGAACTGAAGACCACGCAGCGTCCTCCCGTAAACACATTAGAAAAGACGCATGGGGTGGAACAGCAAAATTGGGTGTTTACTACTTTTACACCGACTGCCTATTTTTCGAGGGTTTTCTGGATTACGCTTATCAAAAATTCAACTTCCACAATTCCAATAGCAACGACCCAGACGCACCATTTATCGAGAGAAACGACGCCGACCTTAGCGGCATAAAATTGGGATTTGGTGTTGGCGGTAGATTTTAACAGAATTTCTATTTTAAAATTTAAACGCAAAGACGCAAAGGCGCAAAGAAGGGGGCAACCTTCGGCTACCTATTATCCTAGAAACGGCAGTTAAAATGGGCCATCTACGCTGACCTTTTGATGTGGATGGCATTTTTGGGAAAATTCGCCTCACCAACTGGGTGATGTCAAATTTCCCCAAAAACGCCCCCACATCAAAATCTCAGCATATCTGACCCATTTGAACTGCCGTTTCTAGGATTATTAAGGTAGCCGAAGGCTGCCCCCCCTCTTTGCGCCTTTGCGTCTTTGCGTTTAAATCATTAAAGTTTCTGCTTTTCGACGAGGTTATCATCGACATAAGTTTGGAGTAGAATAGGATCCCCGTTGGCATCATACTTATTGAATTTGCCATGGCGGTTACCCTGTTGATAGTAGGCTTCAAAGACGAGAATTCCCTTCTGGTTCCACTGCATGCTAGGACCATCTAAAACCCCTTTGGAGTAATGAACACTAGATGCAACTTGTCCATTGCGATAGAAAGTTTTCTCCTCACCCTCCTTTAAATCATCGATAAAAAGGACCTGTTTTTTAATCTGACCATTAGGGAAATACTGATAAGCCATGCCATTTTGATTGTCGTGGTGAAATTGAGCCGAAATATAGGGTTTGCCCTCAGCGGAATAAACGGTAGCAACACCTTCCTTCAATCCTTTTTCATAAAAAGTGCTGCTGATTTTTACTCCAGCAGGAGTATATTCCGATACTTCTCCTTCTAAAAGTCCATTAAGATATGTGGCTTCAAGAGCTAAAACCCTTCCTAGTTCATTATTAGGTGGGAAGAAAATTTGATGCAGTCCTGAAAGGTGATTATTTTTGTAGTGGTGGATCACTTCGCTTCCATCGCTCTTCATCGCAAAAACACGCCCTTCAAGTCCTCCATCGGCATAATAAGCCTCTTCAAGCAATGTACCTTGTTCGTCCCAAAGAGCTTTTCTTCCGTGTAAAACTCCATTTTTATAATTCATCAAGACATGGATTTGCCCATTCGGATAGTAACTTTTTTGTTCTCCGTTCATTTTTCCATCTTGATAATTGATCAAACGAGAAATTTTGTCCGTCGAGTAATAGGTCTTGTGTTCTCCTACTGGCACTCCATCTGAAAAATAAAAACGTTCTTTGGTGGAGCCTCCCTCATAATAACTTACCCATTCCCCATCGAGTTTACCTTGTACATAATGAGCTCTTCTTAGGGGAGTTCCATCTCGATAATAAAGTTCTTCTGCCCCCTCTTGATGTCCTTCTACAAATTGAGCTGCATAACGCAACGAACCATTGTCATACCATTCCGATTGTGGACCGTGCTGCAGTCCATTTTTGTACAAAAAACTCGTTTTTAATATACCATCTTCATACCACTCTTGAAAAAGCCCTTCAAGATCTCCTTCCTGATACATCGCATCGCTTTCTTTTTGTCCATTTTCATACCAAGTGAATGCCATTCCGTGCCGCACTCCCTGATCATAGGCCACCAATATTTTTTGCTTCTCTTTTTCATTTGCATCACTCAGATACCATTCTTCATAAAGTCCCTGTTTGCACTTGTTTTTATATTCTACGCGCAATTTTTTGGCTTTATTATCAAAAAATTCCTCTTGGATCCCTTCAAAATCGCCTTGATTGTAAAAGTACTTCCTGTGGAAGGCTCCATTGGGGTGCCACTCCAAAAAATCACCATGGAGAAGACCATCGACAACAACATATTCAGCTTTTTTACTTCCATCAGGATAAAATTCTTTAATAGGCTCCTTAAGGTGTCCCTGACGATCATAGAATGCTTCATAAATGAGAGCGCCGTCCAAAAATTTGACATGACGTCCCACAGGCTTACCCGCGATGTATTCTCCTTCACTAAGAAGGGCTCCCGTTTCTGAAAAACTACGTTCGAATCCGTGCTTCTTTCCAAGAACGTAGTTCACTCGATAGCTCTCTTTGCCATCAGAATAGTAAGTGATATGGGGACCTATGGGTTGTCCCCGAAGAAAATCGAGGGTTTCCTCTACAGTGCCATTAGCATGATAGCGAGTCAGAGCTGGGCGGTTACGATGTCCGTTTAGAAGACCTTGAGCATGGAGCATAGAGGATTTTAGTTGTCCGTTAGGATGCCACTCTTGCGATTCTCCTACTAATAATCCTTTTTTGTACCGGCTAAAAGAGGATTTTTTATTTGATGGGTAGAATGTCATCCGATCGCCCGACTGCTTTCCTTCAAGAAAATAAGCCGATTCCAAAAGACTTCCATGTTGATAATACCGTTCCATCTTTCCCGAATAGAGTCCATCTTTAATCGAAATACTGGAATGAAGAAGACCGTTAGTGTAGTAGGTCTTAATGACATCGACAACGATTCCTTTGTTATAAAAAAGAGCCGCCTCTACTCCCCCTTCCTCATTATAAACGATAGAGGGACCATGAAGAATGAAGCCTGTTGAAGAGGGAATAACATCAGTTTCCACATACATTTTACCATTAGGCCGATATTGAATAAGTTTAACGGGGATATCGCGATCACTTCCGGGGGTAGGTTCAAAAAACAATACTTTCTTCGGAGTTTGATCGGCGAATTTTTCTATCACACTCAATCGCCAATTCGGCTGACGCGTGCGCAATGTCGTCGGAAAGAGGGCTTCTTGTGGGGCATTTTGAACGGCTGCATGCACATGATTTTCAGTTGTCAACAACGCAGATGAGACAAAAAGCAGATATATAAAAGTATTTGAGATGCCAGAGGTGCTACACCGAAACATTTAACAAATCCTTATTTGCATAATTTTTATAAGAAAATAACAGGATAAGCAGGATCGGCTTCGCCGGCAGGATAGGAAAGTTCTATATCCTGCCGGCGAAGCCGATCCTGCTTATCCTGTTATTTTCATTTTTTTCACAGCTCTACCCTGTTTCAGCCACCATTATGGCCCTAGACTCCGATGATGGGAGCTGACTTGCAGCTGCTAATCCAACGGCAAACATGCCCCCTAGTATGGCCAAGGCCTTTGCGGGGGCATCATCGATGAAACAGGTAGCTAAAAATCCTCCACCGCTCTGTCCTATTCCCTGGGAGACACACCACACAAGTCCCATCGTAAATGCGCTCACCGCTCCTTTGTGATTGGGAGCGAATATCGTACCTAAAGTCACAGACACTGGATTGACAGCGCCCAAGGCCGCTCCTAAAAAGAAGAGAAGAGCTAACACTGCAACATTGCTGAGCATTGGTGTCATCAACAGAAAATAAAATAACACAGCAGCTATAGCCGTAGCAAAGATAATCACAGAGCGGTTCGAGTAGCGATCTGCCAAATACCCGGCCGGAATCATCATCAAAGCACTTCCAATAACAAGAAATAAGTGTCCTCCTCCAAAAGAAATCCAAGAATCATAACCACGGCTGAGAAGGAAATCAGGAAGGAGAAAAAGCATCCCCCAAAGCATCGTCATATTAGAAACCTGGGAAAAATAAAGCATGCGAAGAGGGCGGTGTTGAAAAAATCTACCGATGATTTTTAAGCTAAATTCCCCTTTTTGTGCCGCTGCAGTAACAGCGGGCTGACTGCCCACTTGACAACAGAGAGCTAGGCAAACGACCATTATCGCGGGGAGGGCAAGCCAAAACGTCTGACCATCAAAGAAGAAATCTACCTGAGTAAATGCCAGCTGACTAATCGCCATGCCAACAGCTCCTCCGGATGAAAATATGGCGATGAGGACCCCCGCCTTTGATGGGGAAAGATCGCCCATTAAACTTGCCGCGGCAGGATGAAAGGCACCAGAACCCATACAAGTAAGAAGGTAAAGGAAAAAAATTCCCAGATAGGAATCGGTATAGATGAGATAGGCATTGGCCGTAGAAGCTAATAGCCCGCCAAAGATCAATGCCTTACGATAACCGCGATCACTAAGAGAACCGAATACAATTTGAAGTCCTTCCCCTAAAAAAACACATCCCCCGCCGATCAGGCCGGCAATAGCGAGATCGAAATTCGCTAAGGTCTTATAAACAGGCCAAATCCCAATCATGACATCGACAAGAAAATGACTTACCCAAATAAGGGCTACAGAAAATAAAAAAATCATAATCTAAACAGTTGAATTTAATAATTACTAAATTATACACGAAAAATGTTTTTTTGTCGCCTTTTTTCGAGGAAGCTCTTTTCGGACTTTAAGAAACAAAAAAATAAGCAAAAAAAAGCTTGTTTTTTTCGGAGCATCTATGTTACCAAAGATTTTAACAGGCCTTAAAGAAAAAGCTAACTAAATTTAAAGGAGCAAAACATGAAAAAATTAGACATGAAAAAAGTCATTCTGATGGGAATCGCCGGCGGCACAATGCTCGCTTCTCAAGGTAATGCAGCACCTAATTCCAATCCACAGCCAAGTGATTCGTGGACAAACTCACAAAAAATAGCAGGTAGCTGTGGGGGTAAAAACGGTTGTAAAGGATACAAAGATAAAAACAACCAAGCATCAAGAGATGTCCCAAATAACGACAATATGCCCCAAGACAATAGTTGCAAAGCAAAAGATGGCTGCAAAGGACAAACGCCACCACCTCCTCCAACTAATGGCTGTAAAGCACAGTCAAAGCTAAGCAATAGTTGCGGTGGTGCACAAAAAAATAATCCTGTAGCCAATAACTGTAGTGCTAGACACGGATCACAAAATAATCAACCACAAAACGGGGTATATACTCAGTGGGAAACTTCAGATAGCGGACGCTATCAAAACCAATCTTCTAATTCTTGTTCAACAAGAAGACAACCTGGCTTTACTGCTGATAACAGCAAGCCAATGCCAGAAACAATGCCAGAAGCACCAAAACCCAATGATCCAAATGCAATGAACCAAGATCAAATGAAAAAATAATCATCTGATTAAATAAAAATCCATCTCTTCATAGGGATGGATTTTTCTAACAAGGAAACACAATGAAAAAAAAAGAATTTAGCAAGATAGCTCTTTTAGGACTTGCCAGCGGATTAGCCATGCTTTCTCAAAATAGTCTAGTCGGGATAGAAGATCACAATTCGTTGAATATGGAGCATTTAATAGCCAAAGCCACCTGCAAAAATCTCGATGGATGTGGCGCTCCAGAGCCAGAAGAAACAAAAGAAAAGACAGATAAATCAGCAGATAAGACAGATAAGCCAGCAACAGACAAAGAAGAAGCTAATAAAGCCGCTGACGAATCAAAGAAAAAATAAAACAAAGACAAAATAACAGGATAGGCAGGATCGGCTTCGCCGGCAGGATATAACCATATCCTGCCGGCGAAGCCGATCCTGCCTATCCTGTTATTTTATTTTATCCTTATCATAAGGGATTTTGAGATAGCTTCCTGGGCGCAGCACCGGCGAAGTCAACTGATTGTAAGACTTCAGCTCTTCTACATTGACATTAAAGCGACGAGATAATTTCCAAAGGGAATCCCCCTCTTGAACCATATATAAACGATCTCGTTTCTCTGTTATCGGTTTAGTCCCTTTATTAGCAGCAACTTCATTCGCTTTAGGCTTAACAGGTGTCGATTTTACCTGAATTGAAGAAGATGATTTAGCAGTAGTCTCTTTCTGCTTTACAGATGGAGGAATAATTGGCGGAACAACAGAAACAGTAACAGGGGCCTTTTCCTTTGGTAACAAACCAGAATTTTCAGGGACAAACCGTCGCAATGCAGCATGATAGAATTCAACTTCTGGAGGGGACTCCCCTGCATATTGGTAAAGGCGCGTTGCAGCTAGGTTCCACACTTGATCAGAGCGGGGACTGACCAACAAAGAGAGGGCAAAAGCTTCGCTTTCAGGAGTCTTTTCATCTAGCAATTCAAGCAACATCATCACCCGCTTGTCATCGAGCTTAGAAACTGCAAACAATCCATCTGTTTTCAATATCACCCGAGCTGCAGACTTGGAATGTGCCTGCATATAATCGAGAAGCAGTTGTTGCCTTCTTGCCGAAGATAAATCCTGAGAAACTTTCTGTTGATCCACAAACCGATTTAACATTGCCCAAGAACCCTCTACAAGCATATTAAGCAATTCTTCTTTATCAACTGCCACTGGATTGCGATTAAACAGCAATTCGACAACGAGAAATTCAGGAGTCATATAGAATGCATGTTCAAGTGTTTTCTCTCTCTGACCTGCCTGTTGCTTGCGCAATGTTAAAAATAGGCCTTTAGTCGTTAACGGCCACCGTTCGGTGAGAGCAAAAGAACGTATTGCCTCATACTGTTTTTCAGAGAGGCCAAGATAGACTGTCAACTCAGCGGGGCGTCCATCGCTAAATTTACCATAATTAAGAAGACGTTTTTGTCCTGTTGACGGAAAAGAAGCTAAAGCCCGCTCCACATCAAAATGATGGAAAGCGACAAGACATGCTAAAGCTAAGTCGCGTTGCGTGTACCCATTTTCAACCAGCTGTGCATGATTCAATCGAGCCACTAACCATTCAAAGGACATTTTTCTAAAATAACGAATGACTTCATGATTGCTGTGATCGATAGCAAGGGGACTGAGTTGCTCTTGTGCAGTAGCTGGCTTCAGCTCGCAATAAGGAATGGGAGGGCGATCTCCCAACATCAAGTAAAAAATAAAAATCAACAATAGGACATTAAAAGCCCCACTAAGAATTAGAGCTGTTGTCAACTTGCGAATATAACCTAAAGGTTGCATCACACAAGCCGCTCCTTCAACTGTTGAACTTCATTGGTAATTTGCGCTGGGAGACGATCCCCAAATAATTTAAGATAATGGTGCATCTCATTTGCTTCTTGAAGCCATTCTTCTTTATCGACATCGAGAAGTTTTTCCAATGCACCCTGCGCTAGGGACAATCCAGAGAGATCTAAACTTTCAGGAGTGGGCACCCATCCAATGTACTTATCAGTTGCTTGGGCCTTATCCATCAAGCGTTCTAGTATCCATTTTAACACGCGGCTATTTTCTCCAAATCCCGGCCACAGCCACTTACCATCGGCACTTTTGCGGAACCAGTTAACAAAATAAATGCGCGGTAATTTCAAGGGGTCTCTGTTTTTTCCAATTTCGAGCCAGTGATTAAAATAATCACCCATGTTATAACCACAAAAGGGAAGCATCGCAAATGGATCATGACGCAGCTTACCAACTTCACCAGCAGCTGCAGCGGTCGTTTCTGACGAGACGCTCACCCCCATAAAGGTGCCGTGCGCCCAATTATAGGCTTCACAGACCAATGGTACAACAGAAGAACGGCGTCCTCCAAACAATATAGCCGAAATAGGCACTCCTGCAGGATCCTCCCATGCTTTATCGATCACGGGACATTGAGAAGCTGGAGCTGTAAAACGGGAATTGGGATGTGCCGCCTTCTCCTTTGAATTAGGAGTCCAGTCGGTACCGCGCCAACTGATCAGATGAGAGGGAGCTTGCTCGGTCATTCCTTCCCACCAAACATCCCCATCATCGGTAAGAGCGACATTTGTGAAAATAGTATTAGCCTTAATAGACTCCATCGCGTTGGGATTCGAGGCATATGAAGTGCCTGGTGCAACGCCAAAAAAACCCGCTTCGGGATTGATCGCACGAAGGGTGCCATCGGGTGCAAACTTCATCCAAGCAATATCATCGCCCACTGTTTCCATTTTCCAACCCGGCAGGGTAGGGGTTAGCATTGCTAAATTTGTCTTGCCACATGCACTAGGGAAAGATGCAGCGATATATTTTTTTTCACCAGCAGGGTTAGTAATTCCAGAGATAAGCATATGTTCAGCCAGCCACCCTTGGTCTCGTCCCATCACGGATGCGATGCGAAGGGCAAAGCATTTTTTTCCAAGAAGAGCATTACCTCCATAACCGCTTCCAAACGACCATATAGCACTTTCTTCCGGGAAGTGAACGATATACTGATTTTTATTAAATGGCCAAGCAACATCGGGTTGTCCAGGCGATAATGGAACTCCAACGGAATGTAGACAAGGGACAAAATACTTATCTTCTCCCAAAAGATCGAGAACGGCAGATCCCATTCGTGTCATGATGCGCATACTGCAAACGACATAAGGAGAATCGGTTATTTCGACACCGATATGAGAGATTGTAGAACCAAGCGGTCCCATGCTGAAAGGGATCACATAAAGCGTTCTCCCGCGCATACACCCATTAAAAAGTTTTCTCAGCGTTTCCTTCATTGCTTCGGGCTCACGCCAATGATTTGTTGGTCCGGCGTCGATCTCTTTTTTAGAACAAATAAATGTACATTCTTCTACTCTGGCAACATCATCGGGATGGGAACGGGCAAGGAAGCTATTAGGTCGTTTTTTTGGATTTAGCCTAGTAAAAGTCCCACTCTCCACCATTTGCTGACACAGCTTCTGATATTCATCTTCAGAGCCATCGCAAAGATGAATGTAATCGGGCTGACAGAGGGAAGCGACTTCTTCGATCCAGGCACGCAATTTTCGATTTTTAACACCAGACAATAATAAAGAATAATCCATTAGAATAAAGCTTTAGAATTTTTAAATTTTTCAAGATGCTCAAGAGCTTTGCCTGTTCCTAAACAAACGGCTAACAGGGGATTTGGGGCTATAATGACTGGTAGTCCAGTTTCTTTAATCAAGGCTTTATCGAGCCCTTTAATCAACGCTCCCCCGCCTGCTATCAGCATGCCTCGTTCAACAAGGTCGGCAGCGAGCTCAGGAGGGCATTTCTCCAACGTAAGTTTTACTGATTCAATGATCTGTTGAATCGGTTCAGATAAACACTCCCTAATTTCAACGGAATTGATTCGTTTCGTCACCGGCAATCCCGCCACCTGATCGCGTCCGCGCACTTCCATTTCCAATTCATTGGAACCAAGCGAATAGGCCGAACCGATGGTCATTTTAATTTCTTCAGCGGTACGTGGACCAATCATCAAATTGTATGTGCGGCGCATGTAGTTAATAATACATTCGTCGAATTCATCCCCGGCAATACGGAGAGAGCGAGATTCTACAATACCACCAAGAGAGATAATAGCAATTTCAGTCGTACCGCCACCGATGTCAATAATCATACTTGCAGAAGGTTCGTGAACGGGTAGATCGACACCGATAGCAGCTGCCATAGGCTCTTCGATGAGAAGTACTTCCTGAGCTCCAGCACGTAGAGCGGAATCTTCCACAGCTCGTTTTTCCACTCCAGTGATTCCCGAGGGGACAGCAATTAAAATTTTTGGGCGAAACAAACTACGTGCGGGTGTCACGCGTTTGATTAGAGCTTTAAGCATTCCTTCTGCGATTTCGAAATCGGCAATAACCCCATCTTTCATTGGGCGTACGGCATGAATTTTACGTGGCGTCTTCCCCAACATCGCTTTAGCTTTATGACCGACGGCAAGCACTTCATTGGTGAGGGAATCAACGGCGACGACAGAAGGCTCTGCCAAGACAATTCCTTTTCCACGGACAAATATCAACGTATTTGCAGTTCCCAAGTCGATTCCAATATCATTAGAAAAGACACCACGGAATTTAGTGAGTTTACTAAGACCCTTAGAGACAAAGTCTTTAAAACTAAACTGATTTTTTTTTCTCATCGCAAATACACCCCAATCTACGTTTTTAACAATTCCAAGACTTCTTCCCAAGTCAGTTTACTAATGACTTCTTCATCGCAATTAATCACCTCTTTAACGATCCCTTTTTTGCGGTTTTGCATTTCGATAATTTTCTCTTCGATCGTGTTCAAGGTGACTAACTTATATGATGACACGGATTTTTTCTGTCCAATGCGATGCACCCGATCCGTTGCCTGATTTTCAACTGCTGGATTCCACCACATATCATAATGAATGACGACATCTGCTCCAACAAGATTCAATCCAGTGCCTCCAGCTTTCAACGAAACTAAAAAAACCGGTATTTTAGGGTCCTCGTTGAATCTCTTTACAATTGCTATCCGGTTTTTGCTCGACCCATCTAAGTACTCAAAAGGGATCCCCAGCTCTTTTAAGTCATTGCGCAAGATGCCAAGCATCCTAGTGTACTGACTAAAGATCACCACTTTATGGTTTCCTTCAATCAAAGTGGGCAAAAGCTCCATCAACATATCATATTTTGCAGAATCCCCTAATTCCGGATTCTCTTTGGCAAAGATCGCTGGGTGACAGCAAATCTGCTTTAAGCGCGTCAGCGTAGCAAGAACATGGAGCTGCATCTTTTCAAAACCATTGCTCTTTACCATCTGCGACAGTTCTTCCCGAGCAGACTGAGCATAAGAGTGATAAAGGTCTTTCTGCACGCCGGAGAGGTGACAATGGTATGTGATTTCAGATACCGGCGGCAATTCTGTGATGACGTCCTTTTTCATACGACGCAAAATAAATGGAGAGACTTTCCGTCGTAGGACCTCCAAGCAGGCTGTTCGCTCCTGCCCTGGATGACGGATGTATTTCTCCACAAATCGATCGTAAGAGCTGAGCAAACCAGGCATTAAAAAATCAAATAAACTCCAAAGCTCGTCTAAAGAATTTTCAATTGGGGTACCAGTAAGAATTAAGCGATGCTTTGCTTTGATCATTTTTACAGATTTTGCATTGCGAGTGCCGCGATTCTTAATATGCTGAGCTTCATCGAGAATAGCATAAGCAAAATGAATTTTCTTGTAAATATCAACATCTTTCTGCATCAAATTATAAGAGGTAATGACAATATCAAAATCATGAACTTCATTAAGGAGTTTCTTTCGTTCTTGTGGTGTACCATCTAAAGCAAGAACTTTTAAACGGGGATTAAACTTAGTAAACTCCTCTTTCCAGTTATATACGAGTGATGTAGGACAGATAATAATCGACAAAGAATCGGGATGTTCTTTCTGATATTGAGTGACGGCAGTAATCGCTTGGAGGGTTTTACCTAGCCCCATGTCATCAGCTAAAATACCATTGAGATGCATCTGTCTAAGCCGTTCCATCCAGCTAATCCCATCGATCTGATAATTTCGCAATGTCGCTTTAATTGAGCTGGGAACGGCCTGAGGGGTAAAATCCCTATTTCCCAACATTTGCTGTTGAATTTCCTTTAACTGGTCCGTCATGGAAAAAACGATAGGAAGTCCTTTAAAGTGCTCGTTATCAATATTAACCAAGCTCCATAATGGACGCTCTTCTTCATAATTATCTAAAGATTTTATCCCTATCTCATCAAAAATTTGTATCAGGGGAACCAGTTTATCTAAATCTAAAATGAGAATTTTCTGGTAACGTCCCTCCCCTTTTTTCTTTATCCCCGTTTTTTGAGCCAGTTCTATAAATGGCTTACGTGCAGAAATGCATTCCCACAGCTGATCGACGGTAACGCCTTCAAGATATCCGTCGATTTTAAGATTTAATACATAGCTGCCAATATGTTTAGATTCGCTTAAAGCCAATTTAAATCTGGTGTTATCGTAGATAAACTGATCGAGGAGGTTTTCTGGACAATTAAACTTAACACGGTGCTGATTGCGAGGGATCACTTCAGTCATAAATTCGATGATTTTCTTATCATTTTTGACTTTATACACCCCTTCGGTGGGGTCATAAATAAAATCCTGGAATAAATCATCGACGATTTTCTGTTCTTCAGTGAGGTTACGTGCCAAGACCCCATCTTTAGTGACAAATGGAAGAAGCATTTCTATCGAGAGTTGAGCAGCAGAGGCGGGAACTTTAATGGAGCCATAAACAAAATAAAGACTAGCCTCCATTTCTCCATCTAAGTACTCGATATTACATTCAACTCCAAGCTTACCGACAAATGGCAATGTGACAAAACGCTCCACACATTCTCGATTGGAAACCTCAGCAAAGCGCATGAGTTCCGGTAATGAATTTTCTACAAAAGTCCCAAATAATGGCTCAGGAATCACAATAGAACGCATCGCAGAAATATTGCGGAGATGAGTGCGTTTAAAACTGGATTGAAAACGGCAGTAGATATTTTTATATAACACACCGGGTTTTACACATTCGAAAAGACAGATTTCTTCCATTTTGAGAGGCTTTTTTTGGATTGTGATTTCTGGCTTTAGTAATATTCTTGGCGCTGCTAATTCGATGTATTCAAGCTCAAAACGGAATTGAGCAGGGATCGCAGAGAAACGCAAAGGCTCTTCTAAACTGCCAAAATAAAAATAAGGCAATGAGACAAGCTCAAAATCTTCTTCCTCTTCAGATGTTTTTCTAGAGACTGCAGATTGAACGTTAACGCTATCGCAAACACATGCCAAAATAGTGCCAAGGGATTCCAAATCGATTTGAACAGATCGGAAATTTGGCTCCTCTCTGCTCTTTGTTACCGGGGGCCGGACAGCTCCGATAAGCATCCGCAATATTTCGAAGGCAAAAGGATCAAAAGATTCACTGGAAAAAAAGTAACGTTTTGCCCCTATGTATAGAGGTTCGCCATAAGATATCGCGTCAAAAAATTCGCGTACATTAGGGATGTTAAGTGGTTTAGAGCGAAATGGCAAACGCAAAGCTAACTGTAACTCCGGCATCTGCTGAGGTTGCATAGACAACACAATTGCAAGCTCTGCCTTATCGGCAGCTAATAATTCGTCAGGAAGACAGAATGGAGAAGACCCTAGCACGCGAGCAGCTCCTATGTAGTCGTGCAAAAGCTCCTTTTGATATTTTTTTCCACGTCTGACGACCTCTTTACTTTCGGCTTCTTTAAATGTCTCCAACAAGGTTGCTTTTTCATCTTCATCGACATCGCTGGAATCTTCTACATTAAGCTCTTTAGAATACTTAACAATCATTTCTTCAAAATGCTCTTCCAAATAATGAATGGAAGCCGATAGGTGCTGGCAATCATATTTGTGAGAACAGTCACAATCTGAATCAATCGTCGTCGACTCTCTAAGATTAATTTCAAACTCAGAATTGTAAGTGTTCTGATAACTCCCTGCTACCCGGCAACTAAAACGCACGGTCTGCGTATCCATCCTGACAATCTTCGCCGACTTCACTGCCTGCTTATCAAAAAGGAGACGCCCATCTTTAACCACAGCCTGCGGCAAATCATGTTTAAGTTTTCGAAAA
>JABDDS010000019.1:23841-30343 GCA_013287465.1 Chlamydiota bacterium
TGACAATCTTCGCCGACTTCACTGCCTGCTTATCAAAAAGGAGACGCCCATCTTTAACCACAGCCTGCGGCAAATCATGTTTAAGTTTTCGAAAATTAAGCATATTTTCACCCTTTAAATTTATAAGGACAAAGGACGTTTAATGTCTTTTATTGTTGCCCAGCTTCTAAGCCGCGAATGCGGCAATAGTATGTAGCCATAAGCAAAATCCATCATGAACTTAGCTCTTTCATACCACGAAGTGGTTAAATAAAGTTAGCCAGGGGTCGCTACCACGCAGTGGTCGCTACCCCTGGAAAATGCAAAAGATTGAATGTACCCCGAAGGGGTACTACAACAATTACAAACTTAATGTATTTTGTAGTACCCCTTCGGGGTACATGTTCTCATTCCAATATATCCAGGGGTAGCAACCACTTTGTGGTGGCGACCCCTGGCTAACTTTATTTAACCACTTCGTGGTAGCAAAAGGACAAAACTCAAGGAAAGCTTATATTCCAAAATTACACGCGATTACCGCATTCGCGGCTTAAGCTGTTATCCATCAAAAAACTCCTAAGAACATTGAATAAAATAACAGTAATGTCCCTACTTGTATCGTTTTTTTAAACGAAAATCAATCAAAAAAATTTAATCTTTCAATCCTCTTAAGGACAAAGGACGCAAAGGACGATAGACAACGAACGTGAAACTCGTCCTTAAGGTCTTTGGGGTCCTTGTCCTTAATCCTGTTTAAAGCTATCACAAAAACAAAAAAAAAGAAAAACAAAGAAAAAGAATTTACAAACAAAACAAAATTAGATACAATAGCGATTATTTATTTATAAAATAATAACTAACGGGGAAAAAATGAGCGCAATAACAACAACTAATAGAGATTTGGTATCGGATTGGAGTTGTTCGATCTGCAAAGACAGATTCGAAGATCAATATAAACCAACAACACACGTAGGCGGAGAAACTCATGGCTTCTGTAAACCATGCCTTAAAAGTTGGGTTATTCAAAAACTTCCCGACCCAACTTGTCCAAACTGCAGGGTACCTATAGATCCAAGCGATTTATTTTCCCGAACTGAACAAATCATAATGAAGCTTAAATCTGCAATAACTAACGCAGTTTACGGAGCTTGCTTTGGATTAGTAGGGTCAGCATTACCGAAAATAGGAGCAGATATATTAGCAGGAGCATCGACAGCATTGATAACAGCAGTAGAAGCAATGGGATTAGAAACAGGCATAGTAATTCCAGAAGAAACAATAACGGCGGTAGCGATGGGAGGAGCTGCAGTCACAGGAGCTCTCTTAGCAGTAGCAGCACAATCAGGAGCAACAAGAATAACAAGAACAATGGAGATTGGAATCCTAACGACTGGGATAACAACGATAATGGTGGGAACAGGAACTGCAATAGCAAAAACCACATTATTAACAACAACCGGAACAGGAATAATCGGGACAGGAATAGGGGTCGCAGGAGCATTCGTAGGAACATGCCAATCAAAGTATTTTAATCTGTTTTTAAATATAAGAAAATTTAGTTGGATCGATCGTAAAGCTATTGGACTTGGAATGTGCGTAGGGTCGCTGGCAGGACTGGTAGCGGTACCTTTTATTCAAAAACCATGGATAGTGGCTACTACAGTTGGAGGCATCGCGACCGGAATTTTAACTCTAATAAGAGGGTAGCCAATAGGTGCTGGCAATCATATTTGTGAGAACAGTCACAATCTGAATCAATCGTCGTCGACTCTCTAAGATTAATTTCAAACTCGGAATTGTAGGTGTTCTGATAACTTCCCGCCACCCGGCAACTAAAACGCACTGTCTGAGTGTCCATCCTGA
Organism: Chlamydiota bacterium; assembly: GCA_013287465.1. GTDB lineage: Bacteria > Chlamydiota > Chlamydiia > Chlamydiales > Parachlamydiaceae > JABDDS01. Next base: position 25,684 of record JABDDS010000019.1, read on the forward strand.
CAATCTTCGCCGACTTCACTGCCTGCTTATCAAAAAGGAGACGCCCATCTTTAACTACAGCCTGCGGCAAATCATGTTTAAGTTTTCGAAAATTAAGCATATTTTCACCCTTTAAATTTATAAGGACAAAGGATTGTTGCCAGTTTCTAAGCCGCGAATGCGGCAATAGCATGTAGCCGTGGGCGAAACCCATCATAAGTTTAGTTCTCTCGTACCACGAAGTGGTTAAATAAAGTTAGCCTGGGGTCGCTACCACGAAGTGGTCGCTACCCCAGGAGAATGCAAAACATTGTATGTACCCCGAAGGGGTACTACGACAATTATGAAACCAACGTATTTTGTAGTACCCCTTTGGGGTACATATTCTCATTCCAATATACCCAGGGGTAGCAACCACTTCGTGGTGGCGACCCCTGGCTAATTTTATTTAACCACTTCGTGGTAACAAAAGGACAAAACTCAAGGAGAGCTTATATTCCAAAATTACACGCGATTGCTGCATTCGCGGCTTAAACTGTTATCCATCAAAAATTCTCTAAGAACATTAAATAAAACAACAGCAATGTCCCTACTTGTAGCGTTTTTTTAAACGAAAATCAATCAAAAAAATTTAATCTTTCAATTCTCTTAAGGACAAAGGACCCAAAGGACCTTAAGGACGATAGACAAGGAACGTGGAAGCTCGTCCTTAAGGTCCTTGGAGTCCTTTGCATCCTTTGTCCTTAAAAGAACGAAAAACAAAAAATAATAAAAAAACAATTTTAAAAAAAATAAATATTTGATATAATACTATTGATTTATTTATCAAATAATAACTAACGGAGGAAAAATGGGCGCAATTATATCAACAGACAGAGGCGGGCGTTGCTTTTGCCTAGACGATTTTAACCCTGGAGAGCCACAAGTAACACACGTGGGTGGAGAAAGCCATGACGGCTTCCATCGAGAATGCCTTAAAGAACACACTGTTCAGAAGGGAGTCCCCTACCCTCCTTGTCCACATTGTCAAAAGCCCATTGACCCTAGCGCTTTATTCTCAGAAACGGAACAAACCATAATGAAGCCCAAGTCTGCAGTAACTAACACGGCTTATGCAGCCGGCTTTGTAACGTTGGGATTAGGTCTAACAATGGTAGCAACAACAATATTAGCAATGATACCAACAGTAATGATAACAGCAATAGAAACAACAGGATTAGAAACGGGAATAATAGTTCCACAACAAACAATAACAACAGTAGCGATAGGAGGAGCTACAATAGCAGGATTGATTTTAGCAATAGAGCCAGACCACCTACCGAGAGCAGCACAATGTGCAGTGACGATATCAATAGTAGCAACGGCAATAGGAGGAGCATGGACAGTACTAGCACAAATGACAGCAAAAACAATAGGAACAATATTAGTAGAAAGCGTAGTGACAAAAGTACTCGGAGCCGGAATAGGAATAGGAGGAACGCTAATAGGAGGAACGGTAGGAGGCTTATACAAGGGAATTCTAGAAATTAGGAAATTTGATCAAATAAACAATGGATTCATTGGATGCGGAATGTACGTAGGATCGCTAGTAGGAATTGCAGCAATACCATTTATTTCATTAGCACCAACTCTAACAGTGTGTATAGTTGGAAGCATTGTTGGGGGCATTGCAGCCGGAATTTTTACCCTAATCGGAAGGTAACCGTCCCAGCTAACACTTTTGTTTACACCCAAATAACAATTAGCTTGAGATTTTTCTGTTAATGCAATTTAGAAATTTCCGGTTTTTTGCAGCTTTTGCAAAATAGAAATTTCCGCTTTTTATGGAAAAGTAAGGGAAATTGGGGAAATTGGAAATTGGGGAAATTGGAAATTGGGGTCAGGCCTGCAAGTCTGCAAGTTACAAGTCGATATTATGTCATCTTGCAGACTTGCAGGCCTGACCCCGACCTATCTGAATCAATCGTCGTCGACTCTTTAAGATTAATTTCAAATTCAGAATTGTAAGTGTTCTGATAACTCCCTGCTACCCGGCAACTAAAACGCACCGTCTGCGTATCCATCTTGACAATCTTCGCCGACTTCACTGCCTGCTTATCAAAAAGGAGACGCCCATCTTTAACCACAGCCTGCGGCAAATCATGTTTAAGTTTTCGAAAATTAAGCATATTTTCACCCTTTAAATTTATAAGGACAAAGGACGCTAAGGAGCTGGGCAACAATAACTTTGACGATTGGGCCGCGCGAAAGCTCCCGCGGTTGAATGATCGAAAACTGCCCTATATTATAATATTGGGTTGTTTTCGATCACTCAACCTCGGGGCTTTGGCGCAGCCGAATCGTCAAAGTTATTATTGCCCAACTCCTAAGGACCTTTATGTTGCCCAGTTCTCAAGCCGCGAACGCGGCAACAGCATGTAGCCATGGGCGTGAGCCCATGGAAGAAACGAATTAGCAGCGTAAGCCGCGAACGCGGCGACAGACATCAATTATCATATTTAACCCATTTTTCTGTCGCCGCATCCGCGGCTCGTCTATTGATTTGATCTTCCCATGGGCTTACGCCCATGGCTACATGCTATTGCCGCATTCGCGGCTTAAACTGTTATCCATCAAAAAACTCCTAAGAACGTTGGACAAAATAACAGCAATGTCCCTACTTGTAGCGTTTTTTTAAACGAAAATCAATCAAAAAAATTTAATTTTTTGGCATGGTTCAAAAACAATCCAAAATAGGTAACAGTTTCCTCCGTTCCCTCTCTGTGTTCCTCTGTGTCTCTGTGTTTCACCTTTTTTTAAAACACAGAGACACAGAGGAACACAGAGAGGGGGCGGAAAAAAAGTGTAACCCTCATTTGAACCAGGCCAATTTTTTCGTTCTTTTAAGGACAAAGGACCCAAAGGACCTTAAGGACGATAAACAAGGAACGTGGAAGCTCGTCCTTAAGGTCCTTGGAGTCCTTTGCATCCTTTGTCCTTAAAAGAACGAAAAACAAAAAAATACTTTACAAATAAAACAACATTCTATAAAATAGAGATTATTTATTTATAAAATAATAACTAACGGAGAAAAAAAATGAGCGCAATAACAACAACTAATAGAGATTTGGTATCGGATTGGAGTTGTCCCATCTGCAAAGACGAATTCGAAGATCAATATGAACCAACAACCCACGTAAGCGGGAAAGCTCATGGCTTTCATCAGCCATGCATTAAAGATTGGGTTATTAGAAACCTTCACAATCCAACTTGCCCAAACTGCAGGGCGCCCATTGATCCAACCGCTTTATTCTCGCGAACCGAACAAATCATGATAAAGCTCAAGTCTGCAGTAACTAACACGGCTTATGCAGCCGGCTTTGTAACGTTGGGATTAGGTCTAACAATAGTAGCAACAAAAATACTAGCAATGATACCAACAGTAATGATAACAGCAATAGAAACAACAGGATTAGAAACGGGAATAATAGTTTCAAATAAAATAATAGACACAGTAGCAATAGGAGGAATTGCACAGGTGGGATTGGCTGTAGCAACAACGAGACAAAGAATAGACGACCTACCGACAGCAGTACAACGCGCAATAATGATATCAATGATAGGAACGGTAATAGGAGGAGCAGGGACAGCAATAGCACAAATAACAGCAGACACAATAGGAACAACATTAGTAAAAGGCGTAGTGACAGGGGCAATCGGAGCCGGAATAGGAATAGCAGAAACGGCAATAGCAGTAGGAATAGTAGGAGGTTTATGGACAGGAATTCTAGAAATTAAGGAATTTGATCAAATAAATCATAAATTCATTGGATATGGAATGTATGCAGGATCGCTAATAGGAATTGTAGCAATACCATTTATTTCATTAGAACCAACCCTAACAGTATGTATAGTTGGAAGCATAGTTGGAGGCATTGCGACCGGAATTTTCACCCTAATAGGAAGGTAGTCGTTCGGACAAACGCTTTTATTTGCACCTGAAAAATTGGGATCAGAAATTGGTGGTCAGGAAATTGGAAATTGGGGTCAGGCCTGCAAGCCTGCAAGTTACAAGTCGATATTATGTCATCTTGCAGACTTGCAGGCCTGACCCCGACCTATTGGGCGTCCTTAAGGTCCTTTGTCCTTTTAAAAAACATTTAGAAGAATATCGGTTTACTTAAAAATTTATTTCTCGTATTCTCAATTGTCTCACCATCTTCTTTGAGGTGATTCGAACGAATTTCCTCAAACTTATGAGCAATTACTAAGGTGTCGCCTGAACTTAAATAAAGATTTGTATATGTTAATTGATAAGACATGCTTATTCCTCGTTTCTTGTATGCTTGTAGCATCGAAAGCTCAAGCCGCATTAGACGAAAAAGATGTGATGATTATTTCTCAGCAATTCTGTTTAGAGCCCCCAATATTTTTAAAACCATTAAAGGGGGGGATAGCTAATGCTCCCATCTATGTATTTACAAAGAAAAATGGAAAAGAAATTCCATTTGGCGTTCTTAAAAAAGAAGAAGAAGATGAGAAATTTGCAATTGATCGATTAATGATTTTGGAGGAAATGGAATATCAAGGATTTCAATGCCTACCAAAAATCATTAAAAATATTGATGGCAAATACTTAACGAATATTAATGGCAAAAAATATTCTTGTTTTGAATATCTTTTGTCGGATCCTTCTGAAGAA
>JABDDS010000020.1 GCA_013287465.1 Chlamydiota bacterium
ACTCAAAACACTCATTTGGTATCATCCATCTTTTTCTGAAGAGCAGATTGAACAAATGGGGATGTGCTCTATGTTGAGTTTAGAAGAACTCAGACTTCTCAATATGAAAAACAAAGGATTGCCGTTTGATCAATTTGTCCCCAATTTACGCATTTTGTCTTTAGCCAATAGCTCAACATCTTCAGGAGATGTTTCAAAAATTAGCCAACTGCAGCATTTAGAGATTCTTGATTTACAGGGCACTAAAATAAGCTCAGATTCAGTCAAAAAACTAGCTAGCCTTAAAAAACTCAAAGAATTGGATCTGAGTCGAACAAATATCCGCGATGCATCATTCTCTGCATTATCGGTATTACCTGAACTTAAACGACTCACTCTTAATAGCATACATTTAAGTCTTAACGATCTCATCGAGCTAGGAGCTCTTTCTCAACTCGAATATCTTGACATTCGCAATTTTATTAACAACAACATCACTAAAGAACACATAGAACAACTCTCCGCACGACTCCCTAATTGCCAGATTTTATACTAGTGTCTAATTGTTGGGGTGTAATTAAAAGTCAGTTGGCAAATATTCAAGCAGCCGAAGGTGTAATTATACCTTCGGCTATTCCAACAATTGATCAACTGACACTTTTAATTACACCCTAATTTCTGTAAAAATCTAATTCTTATTTACTTTATTATTAAAATTATGCTAGTATTGCCAATATCTTATTTTTATCAATAAAATTAAAACTTCAAAAACCTTAAAGGAAATTTACTTTGGAACCAAGTTACGCATCATCACCAGTTAGGTATCCCCTCGCAGATCTAGGAATAAATTCAAAAAGAACAAGACATTCTTTTGACGATTCGAATTCTGCCGACGATGCTACAGTAGTACCGAGTTTAGCTAAAAAAGCTCATTTAGACATGACAAAACAAATTGTTCCCAGAGCCTCAAGACCAATAGTCTCTGCTCAACAATTTCTTGCGGAGTGTAAAGACCTAGAATTAACTCTTCCCGATACAATCGCCGCGATCGCGATAAAGGAAGATGGAAAAAATCAAATAGATCGCTTAATTCAGGAGATTGGAAAATGGTTAAATGCTAGGCTTTACATGCGCAAATTCATGACTGATTCTCAGCGCCCAAATCATGATGTTAGGCAACTAGCGGGAGAAAGTTTGCGCAACCTAAAAAATATCGCAATAGAATCTAAGTCCAAATATGCTCACAGAGCCTTTACTCTTTTAGAGAAATTTAGCCCTTCAGCAGGATGTTTAGTGGATTTTTTACCTCTATACGACCAAGGAAAACAGTTAAGTACGAAAGGTCCTCAATTCAATATATTTGTCTTTTCGCTTCCATGGAGGGGTGGAAGAGAAAAATCCACGTCGGCTATGTTACTTAAAGACAAGTTACCCAAAAATTCTTATGAGTTACTTGCACGATTTATCAATCAGGCAAAAGCTCCTCTAGCTCTATTTAACCTGACCGACGAAGAAATCACCGGCATAGCCCCCCATCTTCGCTACTTAGATTGCAAAGGATTGATAATCAATAACGAGCAGATACATCAACTCGTTAACTGTGCTCCAAATTTGACCACTTTAGTTATTAGCGATAACTTTGAAATCACCACCCTTCCCGAGATGCCACACTTAACAAAACTTGATTGCCACAATTGCACCTCACTAAAGAACCTACCTAATCTACCTCTGCTAACATGGCTTGATTGCTCTTCCTGCCACCTAATAGAGGATTTACCTGACATGCCTCTGCTAACACGGCTTGATTGCTCTTCCTGCCGCCGAATAGAGGATTTACCTGACATGCCTCTGCTAACATGGCTCTATTGCTCGAGCTGCTCATTCACAATTCTACCCGACCTTCCTCAACTTAGGTGGCTTAATTGCGGTTCCTGTCGCTCACTAGAAGCTCTACCCGATCTTCCTAAAATTACAGACTTATACTGCAGCTTCTGTATAGAATTAGAAGAACTCCCCAATATGCCTTTACTGCAACTCATAGAGTGCTGTGGCTGTCCATCATTAAAAGAGCCTCTAAACCTCCCCCCTGGAGTACAAATCAGATGTTAAATCCCTGCTGACGCCATGCTTCATAAAGAGCAATGCCAACAGAAGTAGCTAAATTGAGGCAACGTACCCCGTCGATCATAGGGATTGTGACAAAGCGCTCTGGCCATTTTTCGCTAAAATGAGCTGGCAAGCCATTTGTCTCTGATCCAAAAATGAGAATGTCGTTGGGCTGATAAACAATGTCTGAATATTTCTTTTCAACTTTGCTGGAAAAAAAATAAAATTGATGTGTCGTGGTACTCAAAAACTCTTCAAGATTGTCGATAAAGGAAACGCGAACCCCCTCCCAGTAATCTAGGCCAGCACGTTTCAGCCATCTGTCAGTGACGCTAAAACCCAAAGGTCTTACGAGTGAAAGAGAGGAGCCTGTAACGGCGCATGTCCGGACGATGTTTCCTGTATTTTGTGGGATCTGTGGTTGAAAGAGAATGATATGCAGACAAATACCAACGTGGTCTAAAAATGTTAATGCTACGCGAAGCGTTTGAAATGGAGAATGTTCTGCATTGACAGTATATTCTCACCTATACCAAGAGCCTTTTTACCACGCGAAGCGTTTGGAGTGCGAAAGCCCCCTTTCGCTTTGTTATGTGAAAGCGAAAGAGGACTTTCGCACTCCAAACGCTTCGCGTAGCAACAGAAAAATGTCGAAACGAAGTCTACCTAGAGACTCCGCTTTTAAGGACTATTTTTTATCTGCCGGTGCTTCTGCAGGTTTCGGAGCTTCGGCTGCTTTAGGGGCAGCTTTTGGCTGTTCATCGAACTCTGCATTATCAAAGTCATCATCGAGATCTTCATCATCGTCTAATGCACCATGAGCAAGAGCAGCCTCTTTTTCTGGTGAAGTAGCTTTGACGACTTCGATATCAAAAATGAGCAATGCATTCGGAAGTAGTTGTCCTGTGCGTCCATAACCAGCATCCGGATGGACAAACAAGCGTCTTTTCTCCCCTTCTTTCATCCCTGCAATCCCTTTGCTAAATCCTGGAATTGTCTGATCGATTGGCACTGTGATTGGTCCACCAGCATTCTCTGAGCTGCCAAAAACAGTCCCATCGATATACTTGCCAACATAATTGATCAAAGGAACTCCATGCTCAGGAACGACTGGTCCATTACCCTCTTCCAAAATAGTGTATTGGAGAGTTCCCGGAGTGAGTTCTACAACACCTTTTGCGTTCTTATTTTCAGCCATAAATTTATTGGCAGCTTCTAAGTTCGTTTCTGCAAGCGTGTTATAAGCTTTTTGCTGAAGTTCACCCATCGCTTTCTCATAATCGGCATCGCTCAGAGGTGCTGGTTTACCAGCGGCACCTTCGCGTACTCCTTTAATGATGCTGTCGACGTTAAATTGAATACCGGCGGTTTTTAGATTGCGACCGATAAAGTTTCCAAGAGTTTCGGAGACCTTATCGATGTCGATTCCTTCAACATTCGTTTGTAATGAAGCAGGCTTTGTTGTTTCGCTGACTTCAGCGATTGCAACTTCCCCTTCTTTGTGTTTTTTTGAATCATCGGTTTTTTTTGTCTCACAAGCCGTGAATGCTGTAAGAGCCACTAAAGCCAATAAACGTGTTTTCATAAACATATATTATCCTCCTGTTTTGAGTTGTCAGGTTAGCCGGTTTTCAAATTTAGGTCTATCAATTTTCTCTACTTTCTACAAAAATCCCAAGATCCTTCAGCTGTTGCCGTGAAACGCTTGATGGGCATTCCATCATCAAATCACTGGCCTTCTGTGTCTTAGGAAATGCAATAACATCGCGAATATTTTCCGTATTCGTAAGGATCATCATCAATCGATCTAATCCCAGTGCAATCCCTAAATGAGGTGGGGTGCCATAACTTAGGGCTTCAATAAAGAAGCCAAACTTTGTCTTTAGTTCTTCTGGGGTGAGATTCAACCTCTCAAATATTTTTTGTTGCAATTCACTGTTGTGAATACGCTGAGAGCCTCCTGCAATTTCATATCCATTGAGCACCAAATCATAACCAGACGAACGTACTTTAAGTGGTTCACTATCGAACAAATGAATGTCTTCTGGATTGGGTGATGTAAATGGATGATGTTCGCTATCGAGACGATTTTCTTCAGCATTCCAACTAAACAGAGGAAAATCGGTCACCCACAAGAACTCATAATGCCCTGGTTGCATTAAACCGCGATCGCGAGCGACACGACGACGTAAGTGGTCAAGGCCTTGATTAGCGCGTTCTTTCTGGTCTGCAACCATAAAGACGAGGTCTCCTACTTCCATCTTAAATGCTGTGATGAGTTCTTTTTGGAGTTCTTCAGAAAAGAATTTCACAATGCTTGAATTAAGCCCTTCTGGCTGATATTTTATCCATGCGAGTCCCTTGATCCCCAAGCGACCGACGAAATCGGTGTAGTCATCAATCCCTTTTCTGGAGATCTCAGCGCCACCCTTAACGCAAAAGCCTTTAACGATTCCCCCTTCTTTAAGTTGGTCTGTAAAGACTGAGAATGTAGAGCGTGCTGCAATAGCATCCAAGCGAACCAATTCCATTCCGAATCGCATGTCTGGGCGGTCACATCCAAATCGTTCAAGACACTCGCTATGAGGGATGCGACGGAATGATGTGGGGATATCGAGTCCAATGCACTCCTTAAAAAGAGCTTTCACCAAGCCTTCAATGATAGGCATTAGGTCATTAGGAGTTCCAAAACTCATTTCGATATCGATCTGGGTGAATTCCGGTTGCCTATCGGCACGTAAATCCTCATCGCGAAAGCATTGAGCAATTTGAAAATAACGGTCCATGCCAGCGACCATCAGCAACTGTTTAAATATCTGAGGTGACTGTGGCAGAGCATAGAACTCCCCTGGATAGACTCGAGAAGGAACCAAATAATCGCGAGCTCCTTCAGGAGTTGACTTGCCCAAAATAGGTGTTGAAATTTCAAGGAACCCTTGTTTATCGAGGTATTGGCGAGTTGTAAGCATCGCACGGTGTCGCTTAATTAACTTATCCGCAATATCACCACGACGGATATCGAGATAGCGATATTTAAGACGAAGCTCTTCATTCACCTCTATCGTCTCATCAGAAATTGAAAATGGTGGGGTCTTAGCTTTTGAGAGAATTTCAATGTCATTAACTTCTACCTCTATTTCACCTGTAGGAAGCTTAAGGTTTGTCATTCCTTCATGACGAGGAATAACGGTTCCTTTAATAGAGATGACCCACTCGGGACGCAATTTCTCGCCAATGACATGTGCTTTAGGGTCTTTTTCAGGATCGAAAACTATCTGTGTTAGACCGAAACGGTCTCTAAGATCGATGAAAATTAGGCCTCCGTGATCACGGCGACGGTTAACCCACCCTGAAAGAGTCACCTGCTTTCCTATATCTGCTTTTTTTAACGCACCACAGGTGTGCGTTCTACGGTAATCGAACATATTACTCCTATTTTTCTCTTAAAACTTTTGCAATTTGCGTATAACTCGTTTTTTGCTTCTCTCCTGTCGACATCTTTTTAATTTCTACTTCGCCGGTTTTTAATTCATCATCACCTATGACGACAATATGAGCCGCTCGAATTTGATTGGCATACTGCATCACTTTGTTGAGTTTTCTATCGCTAAAATCCATTTGAGCCTTGATCCCTTCCTGGCGGAGCTGATGCAACAGAGAAAAACAGCTTTCCTTTGCTGCTTCACCCATCGGAATCAGAAAAATTTCGGGGTGGTAAGACTCTGGAAGCGAAATACCCTGATTGATCATCGTCTGCAAGACTCGCTCTATCCCCATTCCAAAACCGATTGAAGGGAGATCTGGTCCACCGAGTGTCTTTAAAAGGCCATCGTAACGTCCACCACCCGCAATGCTATTTTGAGCTCCTAACTCCCCAGATGTAATTTCGAAAACCGTCTTGTTATAATAGTCCAGCCCCCTCACAAGCATCGGATTGATCTGAAATGGAATATTAAGAAGTTTTAGCAATTCTTGAACACGGTTAAAATGTTGGCGGCACTCTTCGTTTAAAAACGTCAAAATAGAGGGGGCATTTTTAGTGATTTCTCTATCTTTAGGATCCTTAGAGTCTAAAATACGCAACGGATTGACCTCTAGACGATGTTTGCTATCAGCAGAAAGAGCGTCATAATGCTGACGCAAATACTCCAGCAGCGCATTTCTAAAAGCGGCACGCGATTCAACATCTCCAATGGAATTAATATTCACCTGCAGGTTTTTGAGTCCTATCCGGTTATAAAGGGTGTAGAGCAAATCAATCACTTCGACATCTTGCTCAGGAGCTCCATTGCCAATCACTTCAGCACCAAATTGATGATGCTGACGGTACCTTCCGGCCTGTGCTCGTTCGTAACGGAACATGGGAGCGATATAAAACAATTTATGAACGGGAGCCGACTGTTGCATCTGATTTTCAATGAAAGAACGCATGACAGGAGCTGTCCCCTCAGGACGAAGTGACATCGAGCGTTCTCCTTTATCTAAGAAAGTGTACATCTCCTTAGAGACGATGTCTGAAGTCTCACCAACGCTGCGATGAAACAGCTCTGTTCGTTCAAAAATGGGGGTACGGATCTCTTGAAATCCATATTCAGCTGCGATTTGCCTAATAAGTCCTTCAAGATAGGTCCAAAGATGAGTGGAACGCCACTCCTCTTTTGCGCTTTGAGGGATAATATCAAAAACTCCAGGAGGAACTGATAGATTCATAAATAGGTGCCATTGGTAAGACTTGTACAGTGATTTTACGTTTTTCGAGAAAAATTCTACAACATCTATTTCATTCAAACACTTTTTATTTGCTAGTTGTCAACGTTCGATATACACTGAAACATCAATGAAAAGCTTGACTCTAAAATAAAACCACATTAAAATAAATTTAAATTTAACTAAAATTTAACAAAAGATTTTTATAATGAACAATATTAACACGCATACAAATCATAATGGTTATTTTAATTACCATGACTCCACTCAAAATGAGCCATCCTCTCCATTAGTTTCATCTACCGAAGGAATAAAAAACCCAGATCTTCCAGAACTTGGAGAGCAAGCAAAAAGAACATTTGAGCTAGCCGTTCAGTTGACCTCGCTATATATAGTTTTTTATAATATTTTTCCAACTTTTTCTATGAGTAAATTAAATGCTCAGGAGTGTTTAGAAACAATAAAATCTTGTATTCTGGATTGGGGGGCGGCTTCAAGGCTTTTTATTCATATGAAGCAACGACAGATTGAATACGAAGAGCACGCCGCTAAAGTCGCTGCTCAGCGAAAACAATATGCGGCTGAGCGAATGCTACAATTCACAGCTGCAGCTGAAGAGCGAAAAGAAAGGCGAAAAGCATTAGCTCTCGAGCGGGCGCAAGAAAGAGCCGACCACCTTCAGGCACGAAAACGCATCTCTTATAGAGATGTGCCAATATTTGATTTAAGGACACAACAATGGAAGTACATTAGCGAAAGCTTATCTATTATGCGCGCAGCGTGGGAAGCGTTCGATAATAAGGTCGCAGAAGTAGACGCTCTTCACGACACCACTACAGAAAATAAAATTAGCGAACACATTCAAGAAATTGAAAATCGTACATTTCAAGTCTATATTGAAACGGCCTCTTTGCATAGAGAAGCCAAAATAACAAAAATAGAAAACCAAATTAAACTAGATAAAGCCCAACAAGAAAAATGCGAAGCAGATTATATATCACCTGAGACATCTACACCACTAATAAGGGATCAGATATTCAAACAAACTGGCATTTTTCTTGCAATCGTTCGAAGAGATCTCGAAATTGATACACAAGAAATGATTCAAGAAATTGCAAAAGACCAACGAATTGCCACAGCACTAGCTACGATGCTCGAACAGGAAATCAGCACGCAAAAAGCTGATGTTGAAGAAGATGCCAATAGAAGATTCGAGCGAGATAAAAAATTTGCTGAAGAAAGGGATGCAGATGAACGATCGTACAGACTACAGGGATATACACCTGCACACTCCTGCAGAAGCGAATCTATTAAATTCATAGATTAACGCGATGTGAGGACAAAGGACGAACGACGCCAAGGACCCTAAGGACATTAAGGACGCCAAGGACATATGGAAAAAAATGCAAGAACTCCTTTGTCCGTATGTCCTTGGCGTCCTTAAGGTCCTTGGGGTCGTTTGTCCTTTGTCCTTAAGGTCCTTTTATTACCTAAAATCTGACGCTGACAAGTCCTGAAATATCCCCTGAGACCCACGTGATTTTATTGACGCGCCATTGAAAGTTTCCACTATCCTCGATTGGTTCGTAGACTGTAATTTTTTCCGTTCCGTGTCCTGTTCTAAAATTGCGATAATTAGCCACAATTCCAATAGACCAATTACGCCAAATCTCCCAGTTCGCTCCTAAGGTAGCGATAAGCCCTTGTCCATATGCGCTTTGGTCGAATGGTGAAATATCTTTACGCAAGTTCCAATGGCCATTGCCACTAAATTTTACCCAATGCCATTCGGCAGCGCCGAATAGATAGGCACACCGTTCAACCTGAACGACAAAATCAAGCCCTAACCAAGGTCCAAACCAATGAGCTTTATACGAGCTATTTAACCCTTTAATATGCCCTGTCGGAAGAGGTTCACCTGTATCTCTATCGATAGCGACTCTTTGGTACCCATCATACATGTGTAAATTTTGCGCGTGATATGAATATCCAAGATATGGGGTGATAATGCATCGTTCTCCCCTCGATGTGAGACGATATCCTGCTCCAGCAGAAAGATCATAGACGCATCCTTTTCCTGCGTTATTCAATGAATAAGAATACAACTGAGTTCGATGATCTCCGTTGTAGTCAGCATCGGTGTTTTCACCATGATAGATATGGCCATAGTCCCCTGACACTTTGATGGCATAATTACGACACGAGACATAGCGACCAGAACCCGCTATCTGAATGCTCTCGATGTCCTTCCAAGTAAGCTCGGAAAGGATGTTGGGAGAATGACGCGCTCGCCCACGACTATCAAACACCCGATTACCTGGGAGAGTCCATTGTAGTTTATCCCTGCGATACCCTAAATCGATTTCATAATAGTTCTGCGACGGCCATGGATCAGGAGCGCAATCAGACAGACAAAATGCAGAGAGCACACTGAGGTTACCAAAAAGGGACAGACATAAGACAGAGATTATTTTTCGCATAAGGCCTCTAATTAGTTAATGCATTCACAATATTTTTCGGTAACTGGAATACGACATTTTCTTCTGTATACACGATGTCCTGTACTTCTGTCACGCCTAATTCTATTAATTTTTGAATGCAACGCTGAACGATCGGTTCAGGAGTGGATGCGCCCGCTGTTAAACCAATTGTACTTGCTGCCAACACCCAGTCAGGACTAATATCATTTTCATTATTAATGAGGAACGAACGTATTCCTCTTGTTGACGCAACTTCACGCAATCGATTCGAGTTGGAACTTTTCGGATCACCCACTACAAGGACCAAATCTGTTTGATCGGTAATTTCTCTCAGAGCCATCTGTCTGTTAGTCGTTGCATAACAAATCGAAGAACTTGGAAGGGTTTCAATATGAGGATACCTTGCTATTAACGCCTCGGTAATATCTTTCACATCATCTAAACTCAATGTTGTCTGCGTGATGTAAAATAGCTTGTCCTCCGGTTGAAAAGAAAGAGTGCCAACATCTTCAGGACACTCTACAATCGTCGTGACGTCAGGAGCTTCACCAGCCGTACCAATCGTCTCGACGTGGTTGCGATGTCCAATCAAAATGATCTTATACCCCTGCGTGGCAAACCGTTTCACTGCCGAATGGACGCGTGTGACGAGTCCACAGGTAGCATCAATTTCGATGAGCTGCCTTTGTTTCGCATGCTCACGCACGGCTGGAGAGACTCCGTGCGCTGAGTAAATGAGACGTGCTCCAACAGGAACATCATTGAGATCTTCGATAAAGATCGCTCCTTTAGCTCGAAGTCCTTCAACAACATATCGATTATGGACTATTTCATGCTTCACATAGATAGGAGCACCCCAAAGTTGAATCGATTTTTCAACTGTTTCAATCGCCCGCTCAACGCCAGCACAAAATCCACGTGGTTTAGATAATAATAATTTTTTCATTCTATTTAAGTCACACGTAACATTTCTTGTCTTGCTGTTCGTTTATTTCTAAAATGATCATCAATGGCACCATTTGTGGAATTAGCGGTCTCTTGTGCTGTACGCTTTCTTCCTGAGGTATCATCCCTTCGTCTTTTATTTTCATCAAACTGCGTGATTCTATACTGTTTGTCCGCTTCCTTCTGCGTAGAGAAAATGCCCCCAACGCTGGTTGCTCCTTGGGCTAATCCACTCAAAGCTTGTGAAGATTTAGAGAAGGCCTCGGCAGTTGCAGTCCCCATAGGAGTCAACGGAGCAAAAGCAGCCCCTGCAGCGACGACACTGATCGCTACTGATAAATAGGTACACACTTTATTTGCAATGCTATCGTAAGAAGCCTGAACTTTTCTCGCTTCCTCTTGGAGCTCAATAGCCATATTTGCTACATGCTCTTGATCGATTCTTCTCCCGATGTTTGTCAAGAGTTGAAGAGCTCTCATAATCCACTCATAAAGTTTATCTTGATTTCTTTCCTCTGGTGCTTTTGCGAGCTCTGCTTTAATAGTGTCTTGACAAAGTTGGAGATAGGTTGTTACGTTATTATTTGGCGATTCGCATATTTCAATCGCCGCAATATGATCACTATTCTGAATTGTCATTGATGATGTCATAAAATACTCCTATAGACGGTTAACCGTCTTCATTGTTTCGTTAATATTATCCAAATTCTCTCTAATTGCTTTTAATATCTTTGCAATCTCTGCATTGAACGTGCGCATATCGGAAAGATTCATTTTAATTCCCGTTGTATGCTCATCCATTTCATGTCGAACGACAAACAAGTCTCCCATGATTTTGCTATTCGATTTCTTAAGGGCTGCTTGATAGGCTGTTAGGGCTGCTTTTGACAATGCAAGAAGTCCCGTAGCAACATGCAAAATCCCTCCCATGCCAGCCGTGGCAAATGTTGCTGCTAATACACCTACTGTAGCCCCTGTTGTTCCATAATTTATCCATTTTAAAATCGGTTGCTTGCTCTCATACTCAGCAATAACTTTTTTTAAATCGTAATACTGAGCTTGCAGTTGTTGAATTTGACGCTGCTCTTCTAGCGAATCTTCTTGCCTATCGGCGTTATCAGCTTCTCTGAGCGCTTTTTGGGCCATGGAACGAGCGATTTGTTCTTGAAATATCCTTGTATCTAAACGAGAAGAGTCAAGCGTGCTTAATTCCTCAAAAAGAGCTTGTGCCTCCTCTTCTTGTCTTGCAATCTCTTCATTGATTTCGAGTATTGCCTTAGCCAGTTGCTCCTGGTCGAGTGGTTTTGGAGCTTCGAGTTTCGGGATACTAGTGCTCTTGATCGATTGTACAGAGATTCCTTCGCTAGTCGACTCAGCAGCAGTAGCCGACTGATTTGAAATTCCGATTAAACTACCTAACCACCCCATCCAATCGTTGACACCTTTCCAAAAAGTCTTACTTTCCTCTTTAGGCAAGACAGAATCTAAAGCTGAAGACATGGAGTCGGGAAACAATTCTCCCATAGAAGGGGGCGTCGTCAACCTATCGAGAAGCGGATAAGCACTCTCATGATGGTTATTTGTTGCAGGAGGAAGTGTCGAAATTTCACCTGGTCCCATATTTAAGTTCTCCTATTTATGCACGCCAAGCATCGGACATCATTTTGATTTGAGGAATAAGCGATGCGTATTCCGGCGATTTTTCTGCGACGATACGAGCCGATTCTAAAGCTTCAAAAGCCTCTTTAACAACACCTAAGGAGTGAAAACACTCTGCTGCATACCAATGGGCATACGGATCTTCGGGTTTCTGAATAGCAGCAATGCTGTAATACTCGATCGCAAGTTTATACTCTTTAAGCATTTGATGACAAGCTGCAAGAGCGATTAAGCAACGGCGATCCATGGGGTCTTTGAGTGCTAGGTAGTGAAAAAAATGCCTGGCAGCATCGTACTTGCCATTGCGATAAAGTTCGTAAGCAATCGCGTAAAGAGAATCTGTTGCTTCCGAGGATAGCTTTTGTTCCATTTGCATCTTTATTTACTCGCCATTCCGCGGGCCATATTTGTTTTAGCGTCATGAAGAGGTTTCATAATGCTACGAGCGATTTGATAAGACTCATAACGCTCTGTAGTCAAACGATTAATCGTTTGTAATTGCATGTCATTAAGCGTGTTATGATCATCTATTGTCATGCGCACATTTTCAATTAAGTGCTCTCGCTCCCCTTTATTGAATTTGTACTTTCCCTCTTTGATTTCGATGCCAGATTCTCTGGCTTTATCTAAAAGAGCCTTAAGTTCCTCATTCGTGGAGCAATCAAACTCACCGTCAACAGTTGCTGCGTTGATTGTTTTAATGACTTTGTGTAAAAAAGAGACTTTATCCTGACGTTTTTTTAGCTCGACGAATTCATCGGTAATTTTTGTTTCAAGATGCTTGAGACGTTCGGTATTTATCAATAAAGCAAGAGCTTCCATTGACATCTCTTTCGGTTCTACAGTCCCATTAGAAACTTCTTGAACGGCGTCAGTTAAAACTTGATTAGCTCTTTGACTATCTGTCATAGGAACCTCCTGATGTCCTACTCATTGTACAAAACTTCCATTTTTATTCCAACGGAAAGTTTTTAAATTCTTTTAAGTTTTCTTACCGAAACTTTCGGAACCTTTGTCTTTTTTGGTTCTGCAGGTTTCTTTGTTGCTGTTTTCTTTGGTGTAACGCTCTTTTTTACAGCTGGAGTCTTTTTTGGCGGGGCGACTTTTTCTTTTGTTTTAATCATTTTTGTCGCTGTGGAGGCCTTTTGAGTAGTTACTTTTTTTCTCACATTTCTTTTTTTGGGAGGTTTTTTTACCTCAGTGCTATCCATTTCAATACCGAATAGAGAAGATAGATCTTGTTCTTCAATGATGTGAGTTGCTGCTTGATCAGAAAGGGCCATTCCAGAGCTTGCAACAGCGATTAGGTCTGTATGATCGACATGACGCAAGATAAATAATCCCTCCGGATTGCGATCCAACATAGCTCCAACGCCATACAAGACCGCGGCAACATGTTTACACATAAAGGCTCCATCAGGACAAGAGCAATCCATTTTGATTTCTTTATTTCCAGGAAATAAACCATTATTTTTATCAATGATTAATTCCATGACATTTTTAGAAAATTTGCCTTGTAGTAATTCAACAAGCGAATCTATTTTCCCTGTGCACATTCTAATGAGAGATTGCCATTTAGTCTTATCTATCGGATCAAATGTAACACTAATTTCATAGAGATAGGAACCCATCACCTTGGCGTCGACTTTTCCTTGTGATATTTGTAAATCAATGACAGAACCGTTGCGTACATAGGTACGTCCACGTGGCAATCGATTTTCATAATCGCTATAGGATTCTAAATTATCACACCACGCTTTTCCCCAGAATGTTCGTCCAATTGTACGTCCTTCAATAACGACAGGATTAAGCTTCTCCCCTTTTTTCAATAAAGACGAGGCGTGCTTTGCCGCTTTTGCTCTTCTCTCTGCCACTGGGACGTAGGGCGCCCATTGAGAATATCTTTTTGATCTTGATCTTGAATAATATCCCATTTTTTATCCTTTCTACTCCGCTAACGCTTGCTGCAAATCCAAAGAAACCATATGCAGCAATTCATCGTTAGACAATTCTGTTAATAATAGTTCGTTACCACTACCTAGCACATCCTGCGATAGTTGCTTCTTAGAAGCAATTAGAGCATCGATTTTTTCCTCTACAGTACCCCGGCAAATAAACTTGTGTACAAGCACAGGATGCTTTTGTCCAATACGGTAAGCGCGATCTGTAGCTTGGTTCTCAACAGCCGGATTCCACCAACGATCAAAATGAATCACATGAGACGCTCTCGTCAAGGTCAATCCTGTTCCTCCAGCCTTCAGCGACAACACAAAAAAAGGGGGACCAAATTCACTTTGAAAGCTCTCCACGAGATGTGTTCGCTTTTTAATTGGAGTATCACCGCTAAGAATCAATCCTTCTCGACCAAAAACTTTGGCAAGATGGGTGGCAATGCCTGGAATGATTTCCTGAAATTGAGTAAAAATCAATACTTTTTCTTGCTTGGCAGCAATCTCCTCACAAAGCTCTCTAAGACGTCGAAATTTACCACTCTCTTCTTCTTCATATTCTCCATAACCCAAACACTGCGTCGGGTGATTGCAAATTTGTTTCAAACGCATAAGAGATGATAATACCAACCCACGCCGTTGGATCCCGTCGACTTCCTTTAATTTTACCTCAAGTTCGTCCACAGCAGATTGATAAAGCTGTACTTGCTTCTTGCTCAAACTACAATACGATTGCACTTCCATTTTATCTGGAAGGTCAGCAATGATTTTTTTGTCGCTTTTAAGCCTTCTTAAAATATAAGGTTGAGTCAAGTTTTTCAACGTAGAAATAAACTGCCTATACTGAGAGGAATTGCCATCTTTGGAAACTTTCTTCATACATGCGGCAAACATTTTGCTTGTTCCGAGTAGACCGGGTGAAGTAAAATCAAAAAGTGACCATAGATCTCCAAGTTTATTCTCAATAGGAGTGCCTGTTAGGGCCAACTTCACACGACTTTTAATCATCTTAACAGCACGAGTTTGCTTAGTATCAGGATTTTTAATTGATTGTGCTTCGTCTAGAACAAACAGGTCCCAATCGATTTCTTTCACCCATTTTAACCTATGAACGAAAGCATATGTCGTCAACACAATATCATAGTCCTCCAACTGTTTGGCGGCGATATTTGTTAAATCGATCGCATCATTATTAACAGAAGGATGAATCACAAGCATTTTTAATGAAGGAGAGAATTTAGCTGCTTCAACTTGCCAATTTCCTAAAAGAGAGGCTGGAACGACCAATAGATGAGTCTTTTTTGTGGCGAGAGAATGGTATTTAACGATTAAAAATAAGGATAGAATCTGAATAGTTTTGCCCAATCCCATATCATCAGCTAAACAACCTCCAAGACGCAGTTGATATAAAAGCCAAAGCCACTGCACCCCGGAGTGTTGATAGGGACGCAATATAGCTTTTAAATGCTTTTTGAGAATGCCTTCTATCAATCCAACATCATCAGCTTTAGGATCTTTCAATCGATTGAGGATATCTTTAAACCATCCTCCGGCAGTCACTG
Source organism: Chlamydiota bacterium (assembly GCA_013287465.1). Taxonomy (GTDB): domain Bacteria; phylum Chlamydiota; class Chlamydiia; order Chlamydiales; family Parachlamydiaceae; genus JABDDS01. Next base: position 15,388 of record JABDDS010000020.1, read on the forward strand.
AAGACCACTCAACAATCGCATCTGAATCCTCTGAATCCTCTCCCGAAAGCATGCGATGCCCGCCCCCTGCAAGAAAACGCATGCTTTCCGCTATCGATAATCCATCACGCGACTGTTCTTTCAGCTGATTCCAATGAGCCAACACTTGCGCTAGCTTTTCACGATCGACTTCAACCCATTGCTCCTTTATTTTGAGTAAATTGCCCTTGGAATTCAATAAGGCAGTCCATTCTTCAGGAGTCAAAGCCTCATTGCCATCTAATGAAAGGTGAATGTCAAAATCGAGTAAAGTGTCGGCCCCCAGCTGCGATGCATTATTATCGCCTAATGTCACGACAATTTTTGGCTTAGGTGGTTTTTGTGCGTTCCACCAATTGGGAATTTTGACGACAATGCCACATGATTCCATTAAGGCCACTTCTTTTAAAAAAGTGTATGCCTCTTGAGGAGTCCAAGCTGTTGCTTGGAAAATGCTTCCAGAATCGATCATTGTTTTAATAAAAGCACTTTGGCTTGCGGCTTTTTGTACTGGGAGCAGCAGTGCGAGCAGCGCTGTTTTATTGCTTTCTCCCGCATAATTCCGCAACGCATTAGCAAGGGGCAAGTGCTGCACGGCTGAACCTTGCGATAATTTTGTCGTGTAGGTAGCCAAGAAGGCAAATGGACGCTCCGAATTTTTTTTATTTTCAGCCAAATGAAAGCATACGCGCCCCACAAGATTCCAACGAGGATTATAATGATTAAGGTAGGATTGAGCATCTTCAGAAAATGCCGACACCTCTTGGCGTAAAAAAACAGTTAATTCATTCCATATAAATTCAAAGATGTGAACATCAAAATACTCTCCGCCTTTAATCCACAGAGAGCGATCGATAATTTCTTCTATTTCTTTTTTTTCTGGTAATGGGACAACCAACGAATCAGCACTATTGTCAGAATGCACAAATTTACAAATTTGCGTGATAAATAACCTAGACAGTGCTTGCCAAAATAAAAAACTTGCTGATAATGGACCGACAAAATCTTGGATTCCAAGATGTAATAGTCCAGCCGTCGTGTTCCCTTTAAATAATTTTATTATTTCCTCTGCTTCAACAGCAGGTAAACATTCGCTAACATACGTTCCGGTATCTAAATACAAATGCCCTTCCGGAGAAAGTACTAGTTCGATAGGAATCATTGCAGCCATTCGCACTCTTTAATCAATTTCACGAAGAGGATACACGATTTTATTCTACTGATCAATATTTTTTTCTATTTGACCATAGAGAGTTGCTTATGAATATTTTTTAAAGATTGTTTACTTACTTGTGCCTCTTCAGCCCATTGCCTCCATTTTGAAATTGCATCTTTGACCTGATGAATGATCATCAAAGCTTTCTGCTCGTCTATCTCTGCCACTTTAGCAAGCTTTAAAAGATCTGAAGTTCCGGGATTTCGACCATTACCTAGAACTGTGGTAGAATGCTCGCCACCAGGGCCAGATGAGAACGTGAGGTCATAAGCCGGAGAAACGCTCCATTGTCCTCTTTCGTCCATAAGAAAGGAAAAGTTTTTTGCATGGTCATCCCGATTATATGCAAAAACATTAAACACAACATTTCTAAACTGCTTCTCACTCTCTCCTACATCTTTTGTAAGTATATGAGTCACTTTCATGACCGCTTCATAATCAAGACTCGGAACACGGTGATCGGCATGTAAAAGCCCGCTTAAGGTATGAGCATGGACCAAGGTATCTATCGTTCGATCAAAACGTTTAACTCCAAAATAACCCTGACACTTTTTCGACTTAAACAATCGAGCCTTAGGTAGGATGAGTCCTGCATTTTTTGCCATTAAATGATACGCATATTCAATTGGACCAATATCTTGCGGATCAGAAGAAGAACGAAGTTTAACAATCCAGTCGTCATGTAAATGAGAAGGATCATTATCTGTTATTTGAACGCTACTAGTGTTAGAGTCAATGCTAATCAGTGCTTTTGGACGTGCCCCTGCAGAAGAACCATTCATAAGAATGAGATCATCAATGAATTGATCCTGATCATGAAGCTGAAACTGGATCACTTCATCAGCAAAGAGATCTAAATCTATTGGTTTATTTTCAACTGAAGAGCCCAAAAATTCAGGTTCATATTGCAATGCACCCATCCCACGTTTTCCTACATACATAAGCCGGTCAATCGGCGTTAGCATATTAGGATTAACTCCTTCATTCATTAACTTACGATCTAGAAGAAGCCTTCCCCAGCCATCTGGTAAGCTATCATTGAACATTCCAAAAAGACCTTCAAATATTCTATCTTCACAAGTTAACACTCCAGGTTTCAAAGGAAGTTTAAAAGGCGATAATTCAAGTCCAAGCTCTAGAAAATTCGAATCATATTCAAAGTAGAATTTTCTATTAACCAGCGCAAGACGTCCCATGGGGACAGGTTGACGGCCACCACAGTACTTGACGTTAAGAAGGCTTGTTGAAGTTGGAGCCATTACCGCCTTCCTCGTTTGCGTTTTTTTTGTTTAAGAAGCTCGTTGAGAGTTGAATAGGATTCAGGGGATTTAGCCTGAAATAGAGCCATAAATTCAGCAAGAGAATCTAAGGCAAAAGCAATTTTCAATAAGGAATAAAAAGCTATCTCTCCTGTACGTTCGAATTTTTTTAACACTCCAAGGCTCACTCCAGATCGACCAGCAAGAGATTGTTGCGTAAAATTTAAGAACAATCGTTTTTCTCTTGCGGACGCAGCAATTCGAACCATTACTTCATGCGGAGTAAAAAAAATAAAAGTCATAATGATATCCACTATTATGCAATTTACATATATAACAGATACTATAGTATCCACTATTTTTTGTCAAGACGGCATTAAATTTTACACAGAGCATAGGAAACCAGTTCACACAACCTTGAATTTTAAATTTTTATATGATAAGATCGTTTATATAGAAACAAAATAAATTTAATTAATAACAAATAAAAGGTTCGTATGAATTCTATAAAAAAAACTTCTTTAGCACTAGTTCCTTACATGAACAGAGGGAATTTAATTGAACAATCATGCCTCTACGTGCAAGAAGAATGCCTTAAAACGCGAACGCGAAATGTTGTAGAAGACTCCTTGAAGACCCAGTTTCGGGATTATAAACATTTCCATCAGTATGGGATGGGAGATATTGTCGTTCTTGTCGGGACTTCTACTGCAGGCAAAACATCCATTATAAAAGCTTTAAAAGGACTAGAACCGGATCGTTTAGAAGATGGTTGTGATCTTAGATACGACTTTGCGCATTTAAAAATCATGACGAAACACAATCTAAATGAGGTCAGAGTTCTCGGAGAATTTATGAAAGAACCGCTAGATATTTCCAAAGCAGTGGATAGTAGGGAACGTTCATGGAAAACAGGTGTCTCGCTCGAACAAATAGGGGAAGCTGAGGAGGCTATCGAAAGAATCAAAATCAGAACAAATGCTTTTTCTTTAGAAGAGGAAGAAGAGGCTCGCAATTCGTACGACAATGTGGAATTAGAAATGTTTAATGATGCTTTTGAACTCTCCCGCTCCGGTAGGAACGTAATATTCGATGCATTAGATATTAATGTCTTTGCCCAGCATGTACTGAATAGAGATTTTGATGGTCCAATAAGAAATATTCTTATTTATTGCCCTTTTCATATACTTTCCTCACGGATGGAGATACGAAACAAAGAGGCTAATGAGACAGGAGAACTAAGCAATCAACGCATCGGTGAATTTCCTTTAACGCAATTTAGCGAGCTATATACTCAAAAAGGAACCAGACAAATAACTTTTGAACGGCTCACACGCAGTCAAGTCACACAAACATTCGATGAAAACTATGATAAACGCGTCGAAGCTGATCGCAAACGTGTCGAAGCTGATCGCAAAAGTGGAAAAAAATTACCTTCCGACACACAACTTTTAATCCATAAAAAAATACTACGAGCCGAATGTTTAACAAAATTAGGGTTTAGGAATGGAATTGATGAGGTTGAAGTTGCACCAAAAAATCAAAGACTCTACCATCTCATACTAGATTCAAGCAGGTTGCCTCCCACAGCATCAGCGGAGATTATTCATCGAGGAACTTATCACAGATATTAAATTATAGAAGCTCTCGATCCAAAATATGGACCATTTAAAGCTGTTGTTGGTACTTACGTCTTTTCATGGATCCCTCCACATCTATTTCAAGAAGTGATGAAAAAGAATGTGCTTGGTAGAATAGAACCTGGTGGATATTTTGCAGGTGCATCTACTGGAGGGTATGACTAAAATTGTTGTTCTCAAATGATAACGAGTACAGGATATGTAGGATCAGGGAGGATATGAAGGATCGTTGACGCTGGCTACAGGGATAGGCAGAAACAAGACGTAATAACATTTTAACTTCCTCGCAAGCTCGGAACTTAAAAAATAGATCCTTCTAAATAGGGCTGGGGCCCCATTTAGAAAGATAAATTAATTGTTGAGTAGGCGAAACAATTATCTATTCTGTAATCGTTTCCATCGATTCTTGAAGCCAGCGTCAACGATCCTTCATATCCTCCCTGATCCTACATATCCTGTACTCATTATCATTTGAGAACAATAATCTTAATCGTAGTCTATAGTGAATCACTAAAATTCAACAAATTGATTTAACCTAGAAACGGCAGTTGAAGGCAATAAATTGATACAATCTTTTGAGCTATAATCACTTCCGATGGGGGTTGCCTTCACCTTTTGGGAATGATCAACCCCCATCGGAGGTGATTCTAACTCAAAATCTTGCATCACTTTATTACCTTGAACTGCCGTTTCTAGGTTTAATGGTTAGTCACCTGAAGAAATTATCCTGCCGGCGAAGCCGATCCTGCTTATCCTGTTATTTTATTTTTATTGCTAATTGTTGATCTACAAATAAGACTCTTTAGATAGGTAACACAGAGAGCTGAACGGTCCATTTTTCCTGATCACACGAATAGCATCCGGCTCGACCATTTTACTGGTGAAACAACACTGAATCTTTATTTTTTTCAAATCGACGACTAGTCCGCTATCTGCGGGGAGAATTGCCGTATGTTCCTCATAGCTAATCTTTTTCCGCATCGCTTTTATGGTCTCAAGACGGGTGTCGCCATTAAAGGCATTAAATTCAGTGCATAAAATCAACTTAGGTAAAGATTCTTCTGCTGCCAAATCGGCATCGATGAGATGTTTGTTTAACTGATCATTTTCCCGAATTCGAAGGATAAGCAAATCAGCAGGAGTTAAATACGGAGGGGGAGAAAAAACTTTAGGTGTCGCTGAGAAGTATCCTATGTTAATGCTTTTGCCTTCTGGTTCCGAGGAGAGCAACTCAAGGCGAATATCCATAGAAGGAGTCACCTCTTCATCCAAGCTTTGGTCCAATCGGGATGAGTTATAGTGAAGCCTCACTTCTTTATTTAATTCCACTTCTTCCCCTTCAAAGGAATCGACAAAGAGTTCTAACTTGTGTATTGCGTAACGTTCCTGTTTAGAGCGGGGCTTCAAAACGCCAAAGAGTTTTTGATAAACCCGTTGATTAAGGTAATAGTGAATAATTTTGTTTCCACCTTTAATTTCTTGATTGATTCGATCTCTCAAATCATAAATTTTTTCTAAATCTGCATAAGCATGACCATCTTCATCGGTAACAATCACAAAATCGATATCCTGGATATATAACCCGGCACGATGGAACCGGTTTAAGAAATTTTTACCTGGATTAATAACAATCCCCTTTCCCTGCCATCGAAGATAAATTCCCCCTGAAGATCGGTTATTGCCAGCATAGAGCATCGACAAGGAAAAATCATGCCCTTCATCGAAACCAGGGCGCTCCCAACCATCAAAGATACGAAGGGTATGATCTAAAATCTCTCCTCGATTTTTCCAATTGGCGAGATAACGAGCCATCATCCGAGAATAAAATGAAATAGAAGGATCGATCTCTTCAAAAGTGGGAAATGTGACTTTAGAATTTTCTGTTTCCTTTTTCGAACAAAAAAGACTTTCTGTTGAGGGATGAACAGAAAAAATGCCGGCAAGCTCTTCGATCTCTTTTTTACCGAGGTTGATCTGTTTAGCGTGTTCGAGAGATTTATCAACATAATTTTTCTCTGAAGGAGAAAATTGTCCTGCTATTTTTTTTGCTTTTCCGATCACATCAAAAGCTTCGTGAGAGTGGCCAGACAGGGTCAAAAGCTCATTTAAGATGGTGAGAGATGGATAGTCATCGGGAAAGATCTCAAGTGCTCGTCTAATAAAGCCTATTGCTTTATCTATCGACAATTCTCCTTTGAGAATATAAGCAGAGACGCGGTAGCAAAAGAATTCAAAATTGGGAATGCTTTTAGCTTCCAAATAATGCTTTAAAGCTCTTTGATAATTTCCGCTATAAAAAGCATATTCTCCTTTAAAAAACTCCTCTTGATCCCGATCTCCCTGGACTTTATCTTTATTGCATTCGATCAGGCGTAGCAGTTCTTGAAGAGCGCCGGTTTCACGATCAATAAAGCAAGATAGCTCTCGCACTCGTGTCGAGTAGCTTTCAACTATTAAAGTATCCATAAATTAACTACCAATGTTGCGTTCCACCATAGAGATCTGACGTCGTAGGGTCTCATCTTCGACAATTTTCTTTTCTATGCTTTTACACGCATGTAAGATGGTGGAATGTGTCTTACGAAAGGAAACTCCCAGCATCTGCAATGATTCGTTAATCCACTTCCAAGCTAGATACATCGCTACCTGACGGGGCAATGCTATTTCCTTGGTTCGAGCTGTGCCTTTAAGATCGTTGATGCTCACTTGGAAAACGGCGGCTACATATTTGAGAATTTGTTCTACCGAAATTTTTTGTGTTGGAGCCTGCTGAAGCATCTCTTGAAGGGTTTTTTCGACAAGTTCCTCTGTTATCTTTAAATCCATTAATCGACAATGGGCGCTAAGTCGATTGACGGCTCCTTCTAGCTGTCTCACGTTATTATAAATGTGCTCTGCAATAAAAAAAGCGACGCCACTAGGAATGACAAGCCCTCTTTGCTCCGCCTTATGCTGCAGGATAGCAACCCGGGTCTCAAGCTCTGGAACATCAACATGAGCGACAAGTCCCCACTCCATCCGGGCGATCATTCTCTCTGATAATTTCAATTGGGAAGGAGGCTTATCACTTGTAATCACGATCTGTTTTTTCTGATTAATCAAGGTCTCAAATGTATTACAAAATTCCTCTTCAAAATTCAAACGGTTCTGCAAGAATTGGATATCGTCGACAAGGAGGACATCGACGTCTGAGCGATAAAAGCGCTTCATTCGCTCTATTGATTTGTTGCGTAAACTGTCGACGATTTCGTTGATAAAAGCTTCTGTCGTAATACATTGAACACGGAGGTGTTTATGATGCTCCTGAATATAATGTCCAATGCTATGCAAAATATGCGTCTTACCCAACCCTACGCCACCATGAATAAAAAGAGGGTTGTAGGACATCCCTGGACGTGATGCGACCCCCATTGCAGCCGATTTAACAAACTGATTTGCAGACCCTTCAATAAACGTTTCAAATCGATAATTCGAGTTTAACTTTGTTTTTGTAGTGTCTGTCGCTGCAGGTGTTTTTTTTTCGGGAACAGAAACCGCAACCGGTCGATTTTTTTGCGGCACGACGACAAAAGTAACTGCGGGGTTACCATCTTCATCGGCAGAAAAAAAAGAGATCAATTCCTTCTTATAATTGGAAAGAAGATACTCCTTTACAAATATATTAGGCACTTCAAGGACGACTTCATTAGAGCTCGATTCAATTGCTTTAATGGGAGCCAGCCAATTGCCAAATGCAGTCGCTGATATACGACTTTTAACATGAGACAGAAACAGAGTCCACGCTTCACAAGTATCACAAACCAACATAATTTCGATCCCTTAAAGTTACGAGGTAATTGCGTACTCTGGGTTCATCAATTTTCTGGATTATTTTGGCCGATTTTCGATTCAAATTGCGGGGGTCATATCAAAAATGGATATTACCCCCGCAATTTGAAATCGAAAAGCGGCTCAAAAGAACCAGAAAATCAACGGAACCAGAGTGCGCAACTACCTCTTATAAACAACGTTTCCACAATGGTGTCAGAAGCTGTTCTTATGAGAAATTTAGCATGATGAACCTTAGGCTGCAAGCAAATTATCGATCAAAATAACGACCACATCGATAAAGCCTTGAATCTCAAAACCAATACCCCAAAAAAAAATTAATTTCTTCCAATCGCTAATAAAATTATTGTATAGCCCGCCGTTGCCAAAAGAAAAGCTCTCAAATTATTGGGGCCTTCCTCTGGCAGTTCATGCCGAATGACATTCATAATCACGCCCCCACCAATAAAAGCACTTAGAAGAGCGACAGCTGAAGCTGATAGGTCAATAAAGAATCCCGCTGCCCATCCAAGAAAAAGAGATAGAACTAGAACCCATCGACCATAATGCCTGTAAATATCCCCATGAGCCCGTGTTAAGGAGTAATCATTCATAAAATAATGCAATCCTATTGCAATCGTGAACAACAATAAAGGCTGCACTTCTGGGTTGTCCTTATCGACGACAGCATAACCGACCAAAAAATTAAACAAACTATAAGAACCTAATGAGAGAATGAAGTAAGGCGATTGATGCTCCGATCTTTTTGTTACGAGAGATTGCTGCAACCGGTCAACGACAAAAAACAAGAGAAACCCTAATAAAGCCATGATATAAACGTGTTTTTCTAAATAAGGAAAAAAGGACCATAATACCTGCTTTATCAAAACATCGCTGCTAGATAACTTCGGCAAAATATCCATAAATACATAAGCGATAGAAATTCCGCTACCCGTTGACAGCAGCTTACTACAAAAGCCAAAGCCAAATTTATTGATGTGCTCTGCATATAGATGAATAAGGGCAAAAAATAAAATCACTAAAAAAGTCATAGAACCTCTTGAAATACACTTCCTAACCGCACGATTGTAGCCCCTTCAGCGATTGCCCATTTAAAATCCTTTGACATCCCCATTGACAACTCATGAAGCTGAACGCGTTCTCCTCCAATCGCTTGAAGTGCATCGCGTAAATGACGCAACTGAGAAAAACAGCGACGTGTTTCAGATTCTGTAGCTACTAACGGAGCCATTGTCATCAATCCTTGAATCGAAAGGTTTGGAAGAGCTAGCAGTTGATCAAAACACGCTTTCCATTCATTTGTCGTTAATCCGTGTTTAGACTCTTCCTCAGAACAATTCGCTTGTAATAATATAGATGTCGTCGCCTCCATCTCCAAACTGCACAATGAAATTTTCTGCGCCAGCTCCAACGAGTCAACAGAATGAATTAAAACAAAATTGCCGATGGCTTTGCGCACCTTATTACTCTGAAGGGAGCCAATGAGATGCCAGCGGCAATCGGCGGGAGTTTCCACTTTTCTTTTCAACGCCGATTGAACCCGACTCTCCGCAAAATCCCTCTGTCCTTCAGAATAAAGTTGAGCGATGTTTGCATCGCTCAGCGTTTTCGTCACAGCGACCAAAGTAATCTCTTCTGGACGACGACCACACTTTATAGCAGCTTCCGCGATCTCATTTTGCATTTGGTGATATATTGCCATAAATAATAAAATTTCAATATTTTTCTGTTGCTACGCGAAGCGTTTGGAGTGCGAAAGCCCTCTTTCGCTTTGTTATTTAAGGCAAAGCGAAAGAGGGCTTTCGCACTCCAAACGCTTCGCGTAGTATTAAGGCTGGGGGTTATCAAATTACACCTTTATGGATCGCGCATTGCAACCGGTTTATCGAATATTTCTTTATAGATAAGCATTCTTTGTTTTGATGGAAGTGCCTCTATCAAAGACCGACCAACTGAAGAGTGTCGTTTTCTATGAACCTCATACAAAGGGGCATTAATTCGCTCTTCAGGTTGATTATTCTTTGGCGGCATTGTAAAACTAGTGGTCGGTTTCGGCTTATAAGGGTTAATCACAACTTCCTCTACAATATCCTCGTCCTCTTCTTGTTGATTGGGAACTCCCATTAACTTTGAATATTCTTTTAATGCCTGTTCCCGTTTTTTTTGCCTTTCAGCATATTCTTTAGGATGCTCTTGTTGATAGCGTTTTTCATATCTATTTCTGAAAAAGAGAAATCCTAAAGCCAAAAGGCTAATAATAAAACCGATAAAATCAGTTGGCTGCATAGAAGCCTCTAGGTTGTCTTTTTATGGTCTTCTTCAGGACGTGCAATAGAATTGCGCATCTCGGTGTCGGCCTGCATATTTTGAATGCGCCAGTAATCCATGATACCGAGTTTTCCAGAACGGAAAGCCTCCGCCATTGCCAACGGCACTTCGGCTTGAGCTTCAATAAGTTTAGCGCGCATGTCCTGCACTTTTGCTAAATTTTCTTGTTCAAGCGCAACCGCCATTGTTCGTCTTTTTTCTGCTTCGGCTTGGGCAATCCTTTTATCGGATTCTGCTTTATCGGCACGCAACTTAGCTCCGATATTCTCCCCTAAATTCATCTCAACGATATCAATTGATAGAATAAGAAATGCTGTGGAAGAGTCTAATCCCTTTTCCAGCACTAATTTAGAAATTCTTTGTGGGGATTCTAAGACATGTAGGTGTGTTTCAGATCCGCCGATAGCGCTGACTATCCCCTCACCTACGCGAGCTATAATTGTCTCTTCTGTTGCTCCTCCAACAAGCTGAGCAATGTTGGTGCGCACGGTCACACGAGCTCTTACATTAATCTGAATACCGTCTTTAGCGACTCCAGTAATATAGCCACCATGACTTGGGCAATCGATCACCTTAGGATTTACAGAAGTCTGCACGGCATCACGCAGATCGCGTCCTGCTAGGTCAATCGCAGTCGCCCGACGCCAGTCAAGTGCTATATTCGCTTTATCAGCAGCAATAAGAGCCCCTACGACGTCTGTCACATGTCCACCAGCCAAATAATGTGTTTCGAGATCAGAAACAGTCACATCTTTCAAACCAGCTTTAAACGAATTGATTCGCGCATTGACGATAATGCGTGGGGGTATTTTTCTAAGGCTCATTCCAATGATATTAAAGAGAGGGATGGGTGTTCCAGAGACAAATGCTTGGAACCAAAGGCTGATAAATTTACCTAAAATACTCAAAATGAGGAGCGACACAATCGCTAAAATCACAAATAAAAAATAAAACTCTATTGCGATCTCCGCTAATAAAAAGGCATTATAATCCATAATCTATTTTTCCTTATCCTTAAAAGGTTTAACCACAAGACTTTGTTCCTGCCCGCCCACGACGAGCACTTCAGTCCCTTTAACTAAATAATTGTTTTGAGAGATAGCCTGTAACCGTTGTCCTTCAATAAGAATATGGCCACCTGGCTTAAGATCCGTTACGACCACCCCCACTTTCCCTATCATCGAAGAATCATAGGAACAGGCTTGAAACCCTTCTTGATTGCTTGCAGAATAGATGCTATGGTCGGGTTTAGCTGTGCGGATACGCCAGATAGCAAATTTAACAATCAATACTAGGGAGATGACGACTCCAAAAACAGCGAGAAAGATTAAAAGAGGCGAGTTATTTTCCATGACGAACATCATGAGGGCAGTAAACACCAATATCCCGCCAGTGATCCCCATGATTGCTCCAGGAAGATAGAATTCAATGAAGATTAACAAAAACCCAATAAGTAATAAAATTAACGCCATTTCTCACACTCCCTCAGTGAACTCAGTGTCTCAATGATGAATAATTGCTCTATTGTCTATTTAACAGCTCCCACATTAATTGAAAACCAGGACATGACTTTAGTAACTCATCTTTCGTTCCTTCTGCGACTTTAGTTCCCTTTTCCAAATAAATAATTTTGTCTGCATGTTGAATTGTGGATAAACGATGAGCAATAATGATCTGAGTCACTTGACCATGCAGCGCACTAATCGCTTGTTTGATATAATTTTCACTTACGGAATCTAATGAGGAAGTCGCCTCGTCCATCACCAGGATAGGAGATTCTTTGACTAAAGCGCGAGCAATCGCCAAACGTTGCTGCTGACCTCCAGAAAGATTTTTCCCTCCATCAGCCACCATGGTGAGATACCCTTCAGGTAACTGATCGATAAATTCCACCGCGTGAGCCTTTTGAGCTGCCTTTTCGATTCGAGCTTGTGAGAAATCTCTTCCAAAAGCGATATTAGCCGCGATTGTATCTTGAAACAGGAATGGTTTTTGAGGCACAAAAGCCATACATTCGCGTAGAGATTTTTGTGTGTAGGCGCTAAGAGGACGTCCATCAATGCGGATTTCCCCTTCCTGTACCTCATAAAGACGAGGGATGAGCTGAACGATTGTCGATTTTCCCGCTCCCGTAGGACCTACGATAGCGACTGTCTCCCCTTTTTTAACTGTAAAAGAAAGATCTTTTAAGACCCACTGATCTCCATAGCGGAAGCTCACATGATCAAATTCGATCGCGGAGTTAAAGGATTCTAAGCTGATCGCATCTTTGGAATCTAAGATTTCGGGTTTAAGATCAAGCACCTCAAACATTCTTTCCGCCGCCGCCACTCCCCTTTGGATCCGGTTATTTTCTTCAGCAAATTTCTTAATCGGTTCATAAAACAGGTAAAGCATCCCACAATAAAAGAATACGTCTGAAAGTTCCATCCGGAGTCCATATAGACCATAGAGTAAAACAGTGACGAGAAAGACCATTCCCAACGTATGGGTAACAGGACGTGCGGAAAGATCATAACGAGCACTTTTAATTTCCAAAGCGGTCAGATTTTGATTTTGTTCGGTATATTTTTTTAAAGAAAAATCTTCCATCGCAAAGACTTTCGCTGTTTGAACCCCTCCAAGGAAATCGAGCAAAACAGAAGTAAAATGTTCTTGATTTGTTTGTATCTGTCTAGAAACCCGTTTGATACGACGTGCAAGAAAGGTAATGGGGATGATAAGCAACGGACAACCAAAGAACACAATCATTGACAGCTGCCATGAAGTCAGAAAACATAATACCAAGGTCGAAATCACTGTAAATGGCGTCTGCAGGTAATTGACCAAACAAGCATTAATTGCTTCAGCAATAAACACAGCATCACCAACGACCCTAGAAGAGATTGTCCCCATGTTATACTTTTGGTAAAAACTCATCGATAAAGACTGGATATGTTCAAAATAACGCTGACGCAAATCACAACTTAAGCGAGCAGAGACTAGCTTGATAGAAAAACGATTGGCGAAGTAGGTTACAGCTTTAAAGATAGCAATCACAAAAATCATAATCGCCAAGTTGATGACATTCGATGACATATTAAACTTTGTATCTAATGCTCCAACGACATTATCGATAAAATTCAAAGGGCGATATTGAGCATAGAAATGGGAGGCTTCTGTTTTATCGATGACACCGGTATGAGCTACATCAATCGCATTGAAACGGGCATCGAGCTGCTCTTTTGTTATCTTATTTGTTCTTTGAAATTCCCCATCCTCAATAGGTGCAAAAAGCTCAAAAAACTCAGGTCCTTTCCTTGTAATCACACCCAGAGTAAAGATTTCAAGTTGCGTTGCAATAGTTAAGAGACACATTGTCACTAGCGTAAATACAATTAAGAAGCGATGCTTTTGTTCAAAAGCAATTTGCAAAAGACGTTTCATGTTTATTTTTTAGGTAAATAGTGGATTACATTAGACATACTAGGAAGC